>NZ_JBNFOM010000010.1:0-125423 GCF_057364785.1 Brevibacterium sp. LAARM2_SD2
GCCTCAGCACCCGTGGCACCAGCGTCAGCCTCAGCACCCGTGGCACCAGCGTCAGCCTCAGCACCGGTCGCACCAGCGTCAGCCTCAGCACCGGTCGCACCAGCGTCAGCCTCAGCACCGGTCGCACCAGCGTCAGCGTTCGCCGCCGAATCGTCTTCGACCGTCACCTTGAAGTTGACGGTTTCCGAAGAGCCGCCTTCATTCTTGGCAGTCGCGGCGTAGTCGTAGACGCCGACACTGGCGGGGCCCTCGATGCTGAAGTTGCCGTCAGCATCGGTCTTCACCGTCTGATCGCCGCTGGGGTCGGCCTGAGGAGCCGGACCCCAGGTGATCTGAACATCGGTGTTCGGCGCAGCCTTACCGGTAACGGCTCCATTGGGCTTGATCGTCTGATCGCTCACGACCGGAGCGGCAGGCGGTTCAGGCGTCTGATTGGGGTCCTTGAAGGTGACCGACTGGCCCGACTTCTCCAGCGAGTAGTCGAGGTCGGCAACCCACGACCACTGACCGAATTCAGGGCTGTCCTCACCGGGTCCGCCGGAGATCACGCCGATGGCGGCATCGCCCTGATAGACAGCTCCACCGGAATCGCCCGAGGCCGAGAACGCCTTGGAGCCTGAATCGACCTGGAAACCATGAACCGCACGACCACCGATGTTCGCGAACTGGAACTGGGTATCAGTCGACACCGTGCCCGTGGTCACACCGGTCGTACGACCGGACTTGGTGATGGAAGCTCCTGGCGTCTCGGTGCCGAGCTAGGTGATCTTCGTGGTGGAAAGCGACAGATCATCATCTTTCGCAGTCGTCCAGTCGGTGACTTCGGGCTTCACGGTGAATCCCTCAGCAACCTTGATGACACCGAAATCGTAAGCCTTATCGGGGTCGTCCACATTTGAGCCTGAAATGGTCGAACCATACTGGTACGTTCCCCACGTTCCGGGGGCTCCGGTGCCGTTCGGATCGAAGCCTTCGCCGCCGACTGCAGAGGCCGTGGACGGGCGCTCCGTGTCGACGATCTGCGTAGACGCACCACCATCATCGGCGCAATGACCAGCGGTCAGCACGATCGGCGCTCCATTCGCGTCCCAGCCGGAGAATCCGGTCGAGCAGACGGCGGTTCGGTTGAGCGAAGGAACGTTGAAGAGGTAGCCTGCTCCGCCGACAAGGTCCTTCTTGCTCTGCGGTTCGCCAGCCGTGAACTCGCTGGACACCTTGACTTCTACGTTCTTGTACTTGGAATCGAGCTTCTCGACGCTGTCCGTCTTCTCCGATACGCCAAGGTAGAGGGTGTCGCCGGACGTGCCGAATCGACCGATCTCAGTGGGCAGTTCGCCCTTGTCGTTCGCCAGATATTCAGCGACTGCGTCCTGAACCGCTGACTCGGACTTCACATTGATCGCCGGCTTGTCCGCAGCAATTGCGGGACCTGCGAAGAACGCACTGCCCAGACCAAGCGCCGCAGCGGCGGTCATAGCGAGCGAGCTCTGCACGAGCTTCTTCTGCATACTTTCCGTCTCTCTTCTTCGGGGAGTTACCAATGTCACAAAGTGATGACCTTAGTCACAAATAGGTTACGGGCCGCATCCATGGACCACCAAGAAATGGGGTCTGTTCCTGTGAACTAAATGAACGAAACAGAAGACTGCTCGAACGAGACCGAGCAACCGAATTGTCTTCGTTGCTGTTCAGACCACTGCGGTGTCGTGAGAACCGCACCAGAAAGCCGCTCGGCTCCGGCGCGGCAACCTCTCGACTCATCGGGCGCGTGCCGCGGTACAGCATCACGAAACGGAAAACAAAGGCGCCCCCGGTGTCTCCACCGAGGGCGCCCTGTCAGCTGTGCTCACACCGCAACTGAACAGAGTCAGTCACTGTGCGCAGCTCAGCGCATTCAGTTCTTCTTCGCGCGACGCATCGTCAGCACCACAGCGGCGCCGCCGACGAGGAGCAGACCTGCACCGGCTGCGAGACCGGTGAGCTCGGCACCGGTGCGGGGCAGATCGCCGCCCCCGTCACCGCCGTCCTTGCCATCATCGCTGCCGCCGCCGTTGCCCTTCTCATCGGCAACGACCTTGAACGACCCGGTCAGAGCCGACTCGTCCTCGGTGTCATTGGCGCCGGTGACGGAAACATCGTACTGGCCGATGTAGACCGAGGGGTCGGAGGCGCTCGTTCCGTAGATCGAGAAGGCTGCGACGCCATCGGCGTTGGCCGTCTCGTCGAGTTCGATGCCCTTGACGTTCTCCGGTCCGGACACGAGCTTGAGCGACACCTTCTCGCCCTCGTCGAAGCCCTTGACGGTGATCTTCACGGCCTTGTCCTGCTGGACGAAGTCCGAGGCGGCGATCTCCTTCGGGTCGACCGTGATTCCGCGCTCCACCGGAGCCGGGGTCTCGGTCTTCTCCTCTTCGACGGTCACCGTGAAGGTCGCGGCTTCCGACTCCTGACCGTCGACGACAGCCGTCGCGGTGTAGTCGTAGTCGCCGGCGGCCTCGGGGCCTTCGAGGACGAAGTTGCCATCGGCGTCGGCCTTGACCGTCTCCGAGCCCTCCGTCGCGGCCTGAGCACTGTTCGTGCCGGCATCGGCGGCCGGCTTCCAGTCGACCTTGACCTCGGCATTCGCCGCAGCCTTGCCCTTGACGTCGCCGTTGGGCTTGATGGTCTGATCCTCGACAACGGGGGCGGCCGGGGCTTCGGGGGTCTCCGTGCCCGGCTTCTCGATGTTGAACGACTGGCCGGACTGCTCGAGCGAGTAGTCGAGGTCAGCGACCCAGCCGAACTGCGTGCCGTCGCCGGCAGGTCCGCCGCCGGAGATGACGCCGACAGCGGTGTCGCCCTGGAAGACGGCTCCGCCGGAGTCGCCCGGCTGCGAGAACGGCTTGTCGGCCGGCGAGGTCACGCCGAAGCCGTGCACCCAGTATCCGCCGACGTTCGTGAAGTCGAAGTTGTAATCCTCGCGCGGGATGACCTCGCCCTCGGTCAGACCGGTGGTGCGTCCGGACTTCTGGATCTTGCCTTCGGTGTGGGCGCCGACCTTCGCGATGTCGGTGGCGAGGCTCGAGGACAGGTCCTCGGTGTCCGCGGAGGTCCAGTCGGTCACACCGTTCTTGACGTTGTACTTCGACTCGTCGACGTTGATGACGGCGAAGTCGATGTCGCTGTCCTTCGGGAGCGGCGGATTCGGGTCCGTCGGGTCGAGGAGGTCACCGCTGCCGTAGCTGGAGTAGCCCCACTCGCCGGCGATGCCGAGGCCCGACGGATCGAAGCCCTCGCCGCCGTTGGCCTGCGCGGTGCTCGGACGCTCGGTCTGGTCGACGGTCGAGTCGCCGTTGATCTCACCGGTGTCGGCGTTGTAGTTCTTCGCGCAGTGACCGGCCGTGAGGACGACGGGCTTGCCCGCATCGTCCCAGCCGGAGAATCCGGTCGAGCAGACTCCGCCGCCGGCCGGGGTCTGCACGAGGTACCCGGCGCCGCCGACGAGGTCGTTCTTCGCGTACGGCTCGAGCTCCTTGATGCCTTCGGTGATCGTGATGTTCGAGTACTTCTTCTCGAGATCCTCGATCTCCGGCGTCTTCTTCTCGACGCCGAGGCTGAGCTTGCCGCCCCGCTCACCGTAGGCGTTGACGCCTTCGATGTCGGACAGCGCCTTCTGGATCTGGGTGTCGCTCTGCACGTCGAGCTTCTGCGGGGCGGCGGTGGCCATCGCAGGCGACGCGAAGAAGGCGCTGCCGAGGCTGAGCGCTGCGACAGCGGACAGGGCGAGCGAACTCTGCACGAGTTTCTTCTGCATACTCTTGGATTCCCTTGGTCGGATTGTCTGGTGTGATTGTCGGCCGTACTCGCGGCCTCGCTCGCTCAGCAGTCATATGTGCTGTCACGAACAGATCACGAATACGTCTCTCAACCGTGTGCCAGGTTACGGATCGGCAACGGTGCGAAGCAACAAGGTTGCGTGTTGCCGGTGAACAAAACGAACAAAACGTGGAATCGCGCGCTTCGTCGGCGACGAGGATCGACCTCTCGGGCCTCCCCGTTATGATCGGTGCATGACGACCCTCAGCGTGCACCGACTGTCCCCCGGCCTCAGGCGTGTCCTCGGCGCGATCGCCCTTGCGGCGACGTTGCCCCTTGCCGCGTGCAGCACAGGCTCTCCTGCCGAGTCGCCCACGAGTTCGGCTGCCAGCGAAACAAGCTCACCGACCGAGACCGCCGCGGCCGAGCTCGATCCTGTCGGGAAATGGACGTCCCCTGAGGCAGGAAACCCCTTCCTCGATTTCAGTGACGACGGTGCAGTCTCGGGTTCGGACGGATGCAACGCCATTGATACGACCTGGACTGTCGAGGGAGACGAGATCACGATCGAGCCGTTCGCAACGACGCAGAAAGCCTGCCCCGGGGACCAATGGCTGTCGAAGGCCTCGACGGCGACGATCGACGGCGAAGTCATGACGTTCAAAGACGATCAGGGATCAGTCATCGGCGGATTGGAGAAGGAGAAATGACACACAGCGCCAGTGGGAGGTGGGCTGCTGAGAGCAATCCCCACGCCTTCCTCGAATTCGCTTTGGACGGATCTGTCACGGGCAGCGACGGCGCCAACCGCATAGTGACGACCTGGCAGCCTGACGGTGACGGCAGCGCAGTCGTCGCCCCGTTCCTCACCACGCAGATGGCCGCCAAAGGAATGCAGACATGGGTGGGTGGAGTGCGCCGGGTCGAGGTCGACGGTAATGTCCTCGCGGTCTTCGACCAGAGCGGGAACCGCCTCGGCGAGCTGATCCACGACAACGGCGGGGAGAAGTAGATGGCCGGCGGCCTCTTCGCCCTCCTCGACGATGTGGCAGCACTCGTCAAGCTCTCGGCTGCCAGCCTCGACGACGTGGCCGCCGGTGCTTCGCGCGCCGGCGCCAAGACCGTCGGCGTCGTCGTCGACGATGCCGCTGTCACCCCGAAGTTCGTCGAGGGCGTCGATCCCAAGCGCGAACTGCCGATCATCAAGCGCATCGCGATCGGCTCGCTGTTCAACAAGATCGTCATCATCCTGCCGATCATCCTCCTGCTCAGTCAGTTCCTGCCGTGGCTTCTCACTCCCCTCCTCATGGTCGGCGGCACGTACCTGTGCTTCGAAGGGGCCGAGAAGATCTTCGAGAAGCTCGGCTGGGTCGAGGCGCACGACGACAAGGACGAGGCCGCCGGGCAGGCTCCGGAGGATGAGGCCGGTCGTGAGAAGAAGATCGTGCGCTCGGCGATCACCACGGACTTCGTGCTCAGCTGCGAGATCATGGTCATCGCCCTCAACGAGGTGGCCCAGGAGCCGCTGCTGTCGCGGGCGATCATCCTCGTCGTCGTCGCGCTCGCGATCACCGTCGGCGTCTACGGCGTCGTCGCCCTCATCGTCAAGATGGATGACATCGGCCTCAACCTCGCCGGTCGCGAGAATCCGGGCACGCAGAAGTTCGGTCGCTTCCTCGTCCAGTCGATGCCGAAGCTCCTCGGCGGGCTCTCCGTCATCGGCACCCTGGCGATGCTCTGGGTCGGCGGCCACATCATCCTCGTCGGCACCGACGAACTCGGCTTCACCGCCATCTACGACTTCGTCCACAGCCTCGAGGCTCCTGCCGCCGAGGTGGCAGGCATCCTCGGCTGGCTCGTCAACACGTTCTTCTCGCTCATCCTCGGTGCGATCTGGGGCGCCATCGTCGCGGCGATCGCGATCGGCATCCAGAAGCTCGTGAAGAAGCCGAACCACGACAGTGCCGATCACACGGCCGCGACCGGCGCCCGGACTGCCGAGGCGCGGAGCGCGCAGGGCACTGCACCGGACACGTCGAACAACGGCACACAGGCCGGCAGCCGGCCCGACACCGGCGGGACCGACGGCAGCCGGACCGACACCGACGGGACCAACACCGCCCGGCCCGACACCGACGGGCCTGACGGCGACGGGGCCGACAAGCGGTAGGCGGCACCCCCGGATTCAGCTGAGGAGCCGCGCGAACGTCAGGCGCTGGCTTTCTCCGCACGGTCGGCGAAGGTCTTCTTCGGCGGCCCGGGCACGATCATCGGCGCGCCCGTGACCGGGTCGTCGATGACGCTGCAGTCGATGCCGAACACGTCGTGGACGAGCTCGGCGGTGACGATCTGCGAGGGGGCGCCCTGAGCGACGATCGCGCCGTCCTTCATCGCGACGATCTCGTCGGCGTAGCGGCACGCCTGGTTGAGGTCGTGGAGCACGGCGACGAGCGTGTGCCCGTGCTCGTGGTTGAGCTGGGCGAACAGGTCGAGCAGTTCGATCTGGAAGGCGACGTCGAGGAACGTCGTCGGCTCGTCGAGGAGGAGCAGCGGCGTCTCCTGGGCGAGCACCATCGCGACCCACACCCGCTGCCGCTGACCGCCGGAGAGCTCATCGACCTGACGCGCCGAGAGCTCCTCGGTGTTCGTCGCTCGCAGCGCGGAGAGCACGGCGATCTCGTCGGCATCCGTCCACTGCTTGAGGAACGACTGGTGCGGGTGGCGCCCACGCGCGACGAGTTCGCCGACCGTGATGCCCTCCGGGGCGATCGAGCTCTGCGGCAGCAGGCCGAGACGCTTGGCGATCTGCTTCGTCTTCAGCTTCGTGATGTCGGTGCCGTCGAGGAGGACGGTTCCCTTCGCCGGCGGCAGGAGACGCGCGAGGGCGCGCAGCAGCGTCGACTTGCCGCACGCATTCGGACCGACGATGACGGTGAACTTCCCCTCCGGGATCCGCACGTCGAGGTCGGTGACGATCTGGCGCTGGTCATAGGCGAGGTCGAGGTGCTCCGCCATCAGCGGCGCCGGGGCGTCGACCCCTGAGGATGCGAGGTCTGCGGCCATGGTGTGAGCGCTCATTGTGCCCTCCGAGCTTCTTGGACGAGTAGCCAGATGAGGTAGACGCCGCCGATGCACACGGTGACGACTCCGACGGGAAGTTGGATCTCGCCCAGGGCGTGCTGGGCGATGAGGTCGGCCCCGACGAGGAGGAGCGCGCCCACGGCGGCGGCCATGAGCAGGCTCGTGCCCTGCGACCTCGCGATGCGCCGCCCGATCTGCGGGGCGGCCAGGGCGACGAAGGCGATCGGGCCGGCAGCGGCGGTGACCACGGCGACGAGAGCGACGGCGACGAGGATGAGCGCCGCCCGCACGGGTTCGTTGCGCACCCCGAGGGCCTTCGCGGTGTCGTCGCCGAGCTCAAGCGTGCCGAGGTCGCGGGAGAAGAGTCCGCAGGCGATGCCGAGGACGATCGTGGCGATCGTCGCCGGCAGGATCGTCGACCAGCCCATGCCTTTGAGGGTGCCCGCGCCCCACGTGGCGGCGGCCATCGCGAGATCGAGGTCGGCGCGCATGATCAGCCACGTGTTGAAGGCGCTGAGCATCGCAGTGAGCGCGATGCCGACATGATGAGCCGGAAGCCCTGGACTCCGCCCTTCCACGTGAGGACGTAGACGAGGACGGCGGTGAGGATGCCGCCGAGGATCGCGCCGAAGGCGGTGGAGACGAAGCTCGTCCCGAAGAAGATGATCGTCACGATGCCGCCGGTGTAGGCGCCGGTGGAGAAGCCGATGATGTCCGGGCTGCCGAGCGGATTGCGCGTCAGCGATTGGAAGACGGCACCGGAGACGCCGAGGCCGGCGCCGAGGACGATGCCGGCGACGATCCGCGGGGCCCGCCATTCGCCGACGACGGTGTTGACGATGCGCTGGTCAGCGGCCCCGAAAAGACCTTCGAACACCTCGGCGGGGGTGAGGGAGAACTCCCCGAGAAGAAGGCCGAAGAAGCCGCAGACGAGGGCGAGGAACGCGACGATGCCGGCGGCCACGACGACGCGGACGTCGATGCGGTGGCCGAGCACCCGGGCCATGGGCCGACCGAAGTCGATCCGCTCCCCCGCGGCCACGCCCTTGCCGGGGACGAGTTCGCGGACCGGGCTGGTGTCTGCGGCTGCCGATGTCGGGCTCACAGGCCGCTCGCTTTCTTCCGGCGCACGAGCGCGATGAGGACGGGGGCGCCGACGAAGGCGGTGACGACGCCGACCTGCAGCTCACCGGGCTTCATGACGACACGGCCGATGATGTCGGAGGCGAGCAGGAGGATCGGGGACAGGATGAGCGAATAGCTGAGGATCCACCGCTGGTCGGGACCGACGATCCACCGCGCGATGTGCGGGATCATCAGCCCGATGAAGCCGATCGGACCGGCCGCTGCGGTGGCGGCTCCGGCGAGGAGGGTGACGGCGATGATCGAGAGGATCCGCGTGCGATTGACCGAGGTGCCGAGGCTCGCGGCGAGATCGTCACCGAGGGCGACGGCGTTGAGCGAGTGCGAGAGCGCCAAGGCCAGGACGATGCCGATCGCGATGAACGGGACGACCGCGGAGACCGTGTCGAAGTCGCGGCCGGCGATCGCACCGACGTCCCACGAGCGGAACGCGTCGAACGCACGTTCGTTGGTGAGCAGGATGCCCTTCGTCAGTCCCGTGAGCACGGCGGCCACGGCGACCCCGGCGAGGGTGAGACGGATGGGATCGACCGTGCGGGTGCGCCCGGCGGAGCCGATGACGTAGACGCCGGTCGTTGCGAGCAGGGCGCCGAGGAAGGCGAACCAGACGTAGCCGCTGATCGAGGTGATGCCGAAGAATCCGATGCCGACGGTGACGGCGAACGACGCTCCGGCATTGACGCCGAGGATGCCGGGATCGGCGAGCGGGTTGCGGGTGAGCGCCTGGATGAGCGCCCCGGACAGCCCGAGTCCCATGCCGACGATGATGCCGAGCACGGTCCGCGGGAACCGCAGCTCGAGGACGACGAGCTGATCGTCGCTGCCGGAGGGGGCGACGAAAGCGCCGATGACCTCCGAGACCGGCATGTCCCGCGTGCCGATCGCCAGGGATGCGAGGATGACGACGACGAGGGCGATGAGCGCGATGACGAGGCCGATGGCCCGTCGCGCCTTGAGTGCGGCCGAGGTCGAGGGCTTCGAAGTGGAGTCTGCTGTCGCCGAGGCGGGGGTGGCGAGAGCAGTCATCGGAAGATCCTCGGAGGTCGATTGATTAAGGACAGGCTAACCACAATCTAGCCCAACTGCGCCCCTCAGCCAACCGCCTCCGCGCTCATGCGGATGTGATCTTGCCGATCCTCTCAGAAACCTGACGCTGGATGCGCGAGAGCATTCCGCTCATGCCCCGCAGTCGCAGCGGGCTCACCGCGTCGGTCAGCGACAGCCGCAGAGGCAGGTCCGCGGGGACGGAGAGCACCGTCTCAGCGGTCTGCCCGTCGAGGCCCTCGGAGAGGATACCGGCGAACCCGCGGGTCGTCGGCGCCTCCGGTGGGGCGGAGAAGTGGAGGCGCACGGTCGCCTGCTCACCGCTGTCGGGGTCGTCGACCTCGGTGACGAGGAAGATCGGCGACTGGCATTCGGGCACCGGTTCGAGGAGCTCGGGATGATCGGCGTACTTCGCCGGCAGCTCGGGCAGCTCATTCGAGAACTCGAGGAGCAGCTGGAGCCGCTCGGCCGGCTCGGTCTCGGCGAAGTCGGTGACGATCTCGGCCAGCGAGTCCGGCAGGTCGGAGGTGGTGATGTCCGCGGCCATCAGCGTGCCGGCACCTCGCCCGGTTCGGTGCCCGTGGCGATCGGCACGCGCACCGCGTTGCCCCACTCCGTCCACGACCCGTCGTAGTTGCGGACGTGGTCGTAGCCGAGCAGGTGCTGGAGGACGAACCACGTGTGGCTCGAGCGCTCTCCGATCCGGCAGTAGGCGATGACATCGTCGGAGGTGCCGAGACCCGCCCCGTCGGTGTAGATGGCGCGCAGCTCATCCGCGGTGCGGAACGTGCCGTCCTCGTTCGCGGCCTTCGCCCACGGCACCGACTGCGCCCCGGGGATGTGACCGCCGCGCAGGGCGCCCTCCTCGGGGTACGCGCGCATGTGCGTGCGTTCGCCGCTGTACTCCTCGGGGCTGCGGACGTCGATGAGCGGGCGTGTGCCGAGTCCGTCCCTGACCTCGGGCAGGAAGGCCCGCAGCGTCTGGTCGTCACGCTCGACGACCGGGTAGTCGGTGGTCTCCCGCTGCGGCTTCTCGGTCGTCATCTCCCGACCCTCGGCCTCCCACTTCGCCCGGCCGCCGTCCATCAGCCGGACGTCGGCGTGGCCGAAGAGCGAGAACACCCACAGCGCGTAGGCGGCCCACCAGTTGGACTTGTCGCCGTAGAAGACGATCGTGTCGTCCCGGGAGATCCCCTTGGCGGCCATGAGCGCTGCGAATCCCGCACCGTCGACGTAGTCGCGAGAGACGGGGTCATTGAGTTCGGTGTGCCAATCGACCTTGACGGCACCGGGGATGTGGCCGGTCTCGTAGAGGAGGACGTCCTCGTCGCTTTCGACGATGACGACGCCGGGATCGCTCGCATGCTCGGCCACCCAGTCGGTGCTCACCAGTCGGGATCCGTCGGCGTAGTCGGCGAACTTGGGAGTCTGGTCGATGGGTGCGCTCACGCGTTCCTCCTGTGGGATCGATGTCAGTTCAGCGTGTCCGAGGTCGCTGCGGCCGCCTCGGCGGCCGGTGCAGCGTCCTCTGTGGCGACAACGCCGTGTTCAGCCAGCATATTCCGGTCGGTTGAGGACGTCCGCAGGGCCGTCACGAACGCCTCCGGCTTCTCCGAATGGACCCAGTGCCCCGATCCCTTGACGGTGACGAGTGTGGTTCGGGGGAAGAGGGAGCGCATGAGCGGCAGCTGTGTGCGGTCGATGTAGTCCGATTCCGCGCCGGCGACCCAGAGCACGGGGCGGGGGAACTGCCTCGCACCCGTGTCCGCAGCGACGAGGTCGGACGCCTCCGGAAAGCCGCCGATGACCGGGAGGTTCGCCCGCAGCATCGTGAGGTTCGGCTGCCACGCATAGCCGCCCGAATCCGGTCTGAGGTTCTGCAGGAGGAAGCCGCGCACCGTGGGGTCGGGGATCGTCTCCTGCAGGGCCGCATCCGCCTCGGTGCGCGAGGACACGGTGTCGAGGTCGAGTTCGGCGAGGCTCGTGAGCAGGTGGTCGAACGTGCCGACGTCTCCCCCGCCGCTCGGAGCGATGTCGACGACGACGAGGCGGTCGACGAGGTCGGGATGGCGGAGCGCGAGCACCATCGCCACCTTGCCCCCGAGGGAATGGCCGACGAGGTGGACGGGGCGATCCTCAGGATCGGTCGCCTCGGTGATGGCGGCGGCCACGGCATCCGCGGTCGCGACGTAGCTGAAGGCGTCCGTCCACGCCGATTCCCCGTGATCGGGGAGGTCGACGAGGAGGCTCGAGAACTCCGGGCTCAGGGCCTTCGCGATCGACGCGAAGTTCTTGCCGCGCCCGAACAGTCCGTGGAGGAAGACGATGAGCTTCCCCGTGTCTCCGATGCGTCTGCTGGCGATCTCACTCACGCCACCAGCCTACCCGTCAGCGGCGCCCTGTCACCGTCTACGCCAGCGCGGCCAGGGAGGCGTCGAGGAAGGCCGGCGGGAAGACAGGGAAGCCGCCGAAATCGTCGCGCACCGCCTGCGTCGTCCCCGACCAGTCGTAAGTCAGGGTCACCTCGGTGCCTCCGTCGACGGGCGCGAGGTCGTAGCGCCAGCGCCAGCCGCCGACGGCGACGTCGCCCGTGCCGTCGTCCTGGCCGGGATCCCAGCTGATCGCCGTGTCGGGTTCGAAGGCGGTGACGACATTGTCCATCCGGTAGGCCCCACCGGCCTGTTCGAGGAACATGTTCATCGAGAAGACCTGCCCGACGCGGGTGATCGGTTCGGCCGAGATCGCCGAGCGCACCCAGTCGCCGGGTTCGGTGTCCTGGTGGCGCCCGGGATCGGCGAGCACCGCGAAGATCTCCGCCGGTGATGCTGCGATGACGCGGGTGCTCGACATCTTGTCGCCGGGATAAGTCGTCTGGGAGCGGGCTGCGCGCGTGTCGGCCATGGCCTCAGCCTAGGCACGGGGAGGGGAATTGGGAAGTCCGCGCCGAGGGCGCCGTGAACTCATGGGTAGGGTGTGGACATGGACTTGCACTTCTCCGAATACGACACGCGCGTCGCCGGCTACGCCGTGATCGTCAACGACAGCGATGAGATCCTGCTCAGCTGGTTCAACGGCGGTGGCGAGCCCAACCGTGCCCTGTGGACGCTGCCGGGCGGAGGCATCGACTACGAGGAGAGCATCGAGGACGGCACCGTGCGGGAGATCCGGGAGGAGACCGGGTTCGACGCCGAGCTCGTCCGCCCGCTGACGACGCACAGCTTCACGGAGAAGCACCGCCGCAGCGGGCGCCCCTTCAAGGGTGTGCGAGTCGTCTATCTCGCGCGGATCGTCGGCGGCAGCCTCGGCACCCTCGAGGTCGACGGCACGACCGACAGGGCCGAGTGGATCTCGATTCCCGCGCTCGCGCGCATCCGCCACGCCCGCATCATCGACGTTGGCCTCGAGGCGTGGCGGACCGATGCGGCGAAGGGGCAGAACAGCCGGTGAGGGTCTCCCGCCGCCTGCCGCGCGCCGCTACTTGACGGCGGGCTTGAGGAGCTCCGGCATCGTCTGGGCGGCATAGCGCGCCGAGAGCACCGAGTTGAGCGAGAACGCCTTGCGCACTTCGTCGTTGTCCTGAGTGAGCACGACCGAGCGGCCGTCGGCGACCGCGGGAATCCGCTGGAATGCGGAATCCTCGGTCACCTCGGTGTCGGGGATGTAGATCGGGAAGACGAGGAGGAGATCCGCGTCGAGGTCGTCGAGCTTCTCCTCCGACACCGGCACCGTGAAGCCCTCGGGCTGGAGTGCGTCGATCGTCGGAGACTGGGTGAATCCGAGGTTCTCCATGAACTGCACGCGCTCGGTGCCCTTGATGTAGGCGCCCCAGCCCTCGGAGGTCTTCGCCGCCACGGTCACGGTCTTGCCGTCGAACTCGGGGTTGGCGTCGCGGGCGACTGCGAATTCGGCGTCGAGGTCCTCGAGCTGCTTCTTGCCCTTCTCCTCCTCGCCGAGTGCTTCGGCGACCATCGTCACCTGCTGATCCATCGACGTCAGGTAGTTGTCGCCGCCTTCGGGCGGGCCCACCGTCGGGGCGATCTCGCTGAGGCGGTCGTAGCGCTCCTGCTCGCCCGAGCTCTTCGTGTCGAGGATGAGGTCGGGCTCGAGTGCGGCGATCGCCTCGTAGTCGGGTTCGAGGGTGGCGATGATCTCCGGAGGCGTGTCGTAGAGGTCCGCCGCCCACGGCCCGACGCCGGAACCGCCGAACTCGACCCAGTCGGAGGCGCCGACGGGCTGGACGCCGAGCGCGAGTGCCGTCTCCGCATCGCCCCAGCCCAGAGCCACGACGCGCTGCGGGTCGGCGGGAACCTCGACGGCGCCGAACTTCGTGTCGACGCTGGCCCCCGTCGCGGTCGTCTCCGCATCGCCGGCGCCGCCGCCCGAGCACGCGGTGAGCAGGAGGACAGAGGCGAGGATGGGGGCGAGGATTCTGCGCATGGATCTCTTTCGTCGGAGTTTAGGCAAGCCTAGCTTAATCCATAGCGAGGTGTGGGGTGAACGCCACCAGCCGCCGACGATCGGGTCGCTCAGCGCTCGGGTTTGATCTCGAGCCCGTCGACGTCGACCTTCTCGAGCGGCACGAGTCCGGCAGGGCGGCCCTTGACGAGCCGGTAGATGCCCCACACGAGGAGGAAGGCGGGCAGGCCGATGTAGGCGGAGGCGACCTCGAGGACGCGGCCGTCGACGACGGCCTCGATGTTCTGTCCGGCGACGACGACGATAAGCATGATGAGCGCGATGATCGGCCCGATGGGGAAGAGCGGTGCCCGGTAGGGCAGGTCGGCGACGCTGTGACCCTGGCGGACGTAGGCGCGACGGAACCGGAAGTGACACCAGGCGATGCCGATCCACACGATGAACCCGGAGAGACCGGAGACGTTGATGAGCCAGGTGTAGGCCGCCCCGTCGCCCATCACCTCGGTGAGGAATCCGAAGAGCCCGATGAAGGCGGTCGCGAAGAGGGCCATGACGGGCACGCCGCGGGCGTTGAGACGGGCGAACAGTCGTGGGGCGGTGCCGTCCTTCGCCATCGCGTAGAGCATCCGGGTCGAGGCGTAGAGTCCGGAGTTGCCGGCGGAGAGGATCGCGGTGAGGATGACGGCGTTCATCACGCTCGCGGCCACGGCGATGCCCGCGCGTTCGAAGACGAGGGTGAACGGGGAGGCGGTGATGTCGTCGTTGTCCGCCGCGGCCAGCAGGGACGGATCCGTGTAGGGCAGGAGGAATCCGATGACGACGATCGCTCCGATGTAGAAGAGCATGATCCGCCAGAACACGGTCCGGATGGCCCGCGGCATGTCGCGGCGGGGGTCCCGGGATTCGCCCGCGGTGACGCCGACGAGCTCGGTGCCCTGGAAGGAGAAGCCGGCGATCATGAACACGGAGATGATCGAGACCCACCCGCCGACGAACGGCGCCTCCCCGGTCGTCCAGTTGCTCAGTCCCGGTGAGCTGCCGCCGATGATGCCGGCGATCATGAGGACGCCGAGGACGAGGAATGCGAGCACGGCCGTGACCTTGATCGCGGCGAACCAGAACTCGCCTTCGCCGAAGGCGCGGGCGGAGAGGAAGTTGAGGCCGGTGAGGAGGGCGAGGAAGACGGCCGCCCAGATCCATGCGGGCACGTCGGGCACCCAGAAGGACATGATGACGCCGGCGGCGACGAGTTCGGCAGCCAGGGTGATCGCCCAGTTGAACCAGTAGTTCCAGCCCATCGCGAAGCCGAAGGAGGGGCTGACGTACTTCGAGCCGTACGTGTGGAAGGACCCGGCGACGGGCAGATGGGTCGACATCTCGCCGAGGGACTGCATGACGAAGAGGACCATGATCCCGATGACGGCGTACGCGAGCAGCGCCCCGCCGGGGCCGGCTTGGGAGATCGTGCCGCCCGATCCGAGGAAGAGGCCGGTGCCGATGGCGCCGCCGATCGCGATCATCTGCAGGTGACGCGACCGCAGTCCCCGCTTGAGTTCCCGGGAGTTCTCGTTCCGGGTGGTCGTCGCCGAGGTGGTCGGCTGTTGCATTGTGTCCCCTGCTCGCATTCGGTCGGGTCCCGGTTGCGGGCCCCGGCCATTCTTATCACATGAAGGCGACGGGAGCGGGGCATGCAGGATGGTCTGGGCATCTCGACACCAGCCCGGGCGGAGACCCGAGCACCGGCAGAGATCAGCGAGCCTTCACGTCCGGTCGAGGAAGCGCAGGACCGCCGCGACCCGACGGCTCGTCGTCTCCCCTGCCTGGAGGTCGAGTTTGTCGAAGATCGCGCTGATCGCCTTCTCCACCGAGCTGATCGAGACGTAGAGGCGCTCGGCGATGCCGCGGTTCGACAGTCCCTCGGCCATCGCCGCGAGGACATCGTGCTCCCGGGGGCTGAGCGCCTCGAGCGTCGACTGCCGCTCCGAGGTGCGCAGGAGCTGCCGGACGACCTCGGGGTCGATGACGGTGCCGCCGGCGGCGATGCGCATGACCGAGTCGAGGAACCGGTCGATGTCGGTGACCCGGTTCTTCAGCAGGTAGCCGACACCGACCGATTCGGAGCTGAGCAGCTCGGTCGCGTACTCGTGGAGTACGTACTGGCTGAGCACGAGCACCCCGATGTCCGGGTGGGTGCGCTTGATCGTCAACGCCGCCTCGAGCCCCTCCGTCGTATGCGTCGGCGGCATCCGCACGTCGACGATCGCCAGCTGCGGGACCAGGGCGTCGACGGCCGCGAGCAGCTGGGTTCCGTCATCGACGGAGGCGACGACGGAGATCCCCTCGTCCTCGAGGAGACTGCGCACGCCCTCCCGCAGGAGGACGGCGTCGTCGGCGAGGACGACGCGCAGCGCGTCACGGCTCGCCGGCGTCGGCGCATTCGTGCGGGTGGGCTCAGTCATAGGGGATCTCCGCTCTCACTGTGGTGCCCTCACTCACCGGGCTGATGATCTCGAGTCGGCCGTCGAGTGCACTGACCCGCCGGGAGAGGCCCTGGAGCCCGCCCCCGCGCAGGTCGGCGCCTCCCTGGCCGTCGTCGACCACCTCGGCGACCAGCGCGGTCCCGCCGTCGTGGACGCGGATGGTGATCGCCGAGGCGGCGGCGTGCTTGACGACGTTCGTCACGGCTTCGCGGACGACGAAGTACGCGGCCGATTCGACGGCCTGCGGGATGCGCCCGGCCGGCTGCTCGAGGATCGTCACCGGCACCGGGCAGTGGTCGGCGATGCGCGTGAGCACCGACGCCAGCCCGTGCTCGTCGAGTGCGGTGGGATAGACCCGCCACGCCACTTCCCGCATCTCGTCGATGAGGTCCTGGGACTGGACGAGCGCACTGTCGAGGAGGGCTGCCGCCTTCTCCGGGTCGTGGGCCCTGCGGGCCCGGGCGATGAGGACGGACAGGGACACGACGTTCTGCTGCACCCCGTCGTGGAGGTCGCGTTCGATGCGGCGGCGTTCGTCGTCGATGGCGACGACGACCCCGCGGCGGGTGGTGATGAGCTCGGTGATGCGGCTGTGGACCGCGGTCGGTCGGCTCACCTCGCCGGCGGAGGCGTCGATGCGTCCGTGCAGCCAGTTGCCGAGTTCGGCGAGGAGGACCGCGCCGATGAGGTTCGCCGCCCCGTAGAGGACGCCGACGAGGAGCAGCGGCTGGCTCATCGTCCACAGCGAGAAGCTGATCGTCACCCCGCCGCCTGAGAACAGGCCCTGGATGAGCGCGCCGAGGGTGACGAAGACGAATCCGGTGAGGAGGTTGACCACGGGCACGGCGATGAGGAGGGCGACGAGGCCGGTCAGGGCGAAGAAGCCGCGCCCCGGCCGGACGTCTGCGAGCACGATGCCCAGAGTCCGCTCCTGCCGGGTCCGCTCCCAGGTGAGGACGCGACGGGAGAGCGCCGAGGCGGGCGGGAGGCACGCGGCGAGCAGCAGCGGCAGGCAGAGGAGGCCGCCCCACAGCACCCCGAGCACGGAGAGCGACCACCGCCTGAGGAACATGCGGGGTTCGCGCGGGATCGTCGCGGGCCACGGCATGGCTCGATCGTAGCAACGCAGGTCAGGGCGTCTGGAGGTGTCAGACCTCACATCTCGTTCCGGTTTTCCGCAGCGTGTCGGCAGGTGAACCCGTCCCTGGAATGCGCTCCGCCTCGTATCGGCGAGCACGGCCGCGTCACTAGGGTCGATGACCATGGACTTCGCTCTCGACCTCATCCAGCAGACGCTGACCTCCCCGTGGCTCTACCTCCTCATCGCCGTCGTCGCGGCCCTCGACTCCCTCGTCCCGATCGTGCCCTCGGAGACCGTCGTCATCACTGCCGCCGCGTACGCCGTGACCGGCAGTCCGGCGGCGGTGGGCATCATCGCGGCGGCGGCCGTCGGTGCGCTCCTCGGCGATCTCGCCGCCCACCTCGTCGGTCGCGGCGGCAGTCGCGCCACCGACCGGTGGGTCCGGTCGGCCCGGCTGCGCCGGCTGCTCGCCTCGACGGCGGAGATGTTCGCCGTCCGGGGCGGCGCGATGCTCGTCGCGGGACGGTTCATCCCCGGCGGGCGGACGGCGACGACGATCGCCTCGGGGATGCTCCGTTATCCCCTGCCGCGGTTCCTCGCCGTCGACTTCCTCGGGGCGCTGGCGTGGGCGGTCTACTCGACGGGTATCGGGCTCCTCGGCGGGGCAGTGTTCGCCGATCAGCCGCTGTGGGGTGTCGTCCTCGGCGTCGGCATCGCGCTCACCCTCACCGGCATCGCCGAGGTGGCCCGCCGTCTCCGGGCGAAGCGGAGGGCCGCTGTTGCCGAGCCCGTATCCGGAGGTTTCGAATCTGACGGCACCGCTGCCCTCGAGCCCGCGGTGCCCGAGCCCACGGCAGCTGCGGTCGGGCCACGGAGGTGCGTCCCGACCGCAGAGCGCGCCCGCCTCATGCGCTCCGGTCGAACTCGCCTGCTCGCAGCTGCACGAGAGTGAGATCGAGCAGCGGGGTCGGCACGCCGAGGTCGCGCGCCGTCGTCTGGAGGTGGCCGAGGATGTGCTCGGTCTCGTTCGGCAGTCCGGCCGTGACGTCCCGGTAGAGCGAGGAGGTGAAGGCGGAGCCCTCGGCGGTGAGCATCGACAGGGTGGCCGCCCTGGCCCGCGCGGAGACCGGGTGGCCGGCGGCCATGGCGACGGCTTCGAGTTCGTCGATGATCCCCACGACGTGGGGTTCGCCACCGGCGGCCATGATCGCGCCGACCGGTGCCCGGAAGAGGCACGTGACGACACCGGCCGCGGCGATGAACACCCACTTCTCCCACAGGGCGTCGTCGATGCCGTCGATGACCTGCAGCCGGAAGCCGGGGACGTCGAGCGCGTCGACGACCGCGGGTGGGACCTCTCCCCCGCCGAGGCGGCCGATCGTCATCGTCGCGAGATCCGTCATCTGGACGATGTCGGCTCCGCGCATCGTGCCGACGATCTTGACGAGCCCACCGAGCACCTGCCCGGGGAACTCCGCCTCGAGGCGACCGATCTGCGCCATCCCATTGAGGAACGGGATGATGAGAGTCTGGGGTCCGACGGCCGGCCGGAGGTCGGCGATGATCGATTCGAGGGCACCGGCCTTGACGGCGACGAGGATGAGGTCGACCGGGGTCGAGTCGGCCGCGAGCTCCTCCGCCGTCGTCACGGTCACCGGGTTCGTCCGGTCCTCGTCGGGGGCGATGAATCGCAGACCGTTCTCTCTCAGCGCCTCGGCGCGTGCGGGCCTGACGAGGAAGGTGACGTCGCGTCCGGCTTCGACGAGGCGGGTGCCGAAGGCGCCGCCGGTCGCGCCGGCTCCGGCGATGAGGATTGTCACAGGGTGCCGTCCTTCGTGGTCGTGCCAGTTGTCGTGCCAGTGGTCGTGCCAGCGGTCGTGTCGGGGTCAGCGGAAGCCAGCTGCGCACGCAGCCGAGCGGCCGCCTCGGCGGGGTCAGGCGCCTCGGTGATCGCGCGGACGACGACGATGCGTGACGCCCCGGTCTCCTGCACGGCCTGGAGACGGTCACCGGCAGAGATCCCGCCGATCGCGAACCACGGCTTGACCGTCCTCCCGCTCACCGCCGCCAGCGGATCGAGCCCGGCCGCCGGGCGACCGGGCTTCGTCGGGGTCTCCCACACGGGGCCGAGGCAGAAGTAGTCGATCTCCGGGTCGGCGGCAGCGGCGAGCGCCTGCTCGACCGAATGCGTCGACCGGCCGAGGATGACGTCGTCGCCGAGCACCGTGCGGGCCTGCGCGCTCGTCAGGTCGCCCTGCCCGACATGGAAGACGTCGGCGCCGACGAGGAGGGCGACGTCGGCGCGGTCGTTGACGGAGAAGAGCTTCCCGTGCCGGTGGGCGGCATCGCGGAGGATCTCGAGGGCGGCGATCTCCTCCCTGGCTTCGAGACCTTTGTCGCGGAGCTGGATGATGTCGACGCCCCCGGCGTAGGCGGCATCGAGGAACTCACCGAGGTCGCCCTGCTGCGTGCGGGCGTCGGTGCAGAGGTAGAGCCGGGCGGAGGCGAGCGCACGGGTCCGCGCGGCATCCCGGCCGGTGGAGTCGCGGTCGACCGGGTGCCCCACGTTCTCAGCAAGGGCGGTCACGGGGTCTTGCACTGCGGGAGACGTTGGCATCGTGGGAACCATGCTCCTAGAGTAGAGGAGTTCGCGGGAGCCTCGCTGGGAGGCTGAGAGGGCTTCGTGCCGACCGCCTTACCTGATGCGGGTCATGCCGCCGGAGGGAGAATCGCATGGACGTCATCGTCGTCGGCGCCGGGATCATCGGCCTGGCCACGGCGTGGGAGCTCCACCGGCGCGGGGCGGCCGTCACCGTCATCGATCCGCATCCGGGCTCGGGCGCCACCGCGGCCGCGGCCGGGATGATCGCCCCTGCCGCCGAGATCGCGTGGGGCCAGACTCCGCTGTTTCCGCTCATGCGCGTCTCCGCCGACCTCTACCCGGACTTCACTGCGGCACTGACCCGGGAATCGGGGGCCGACCTCGGGGAGACGGCGACCGCCACACTCGTCTGCGCCGGTGACCGCGCGGATCTCACGGCCCTGCGCGAACTCAGCGCCCTCCAGTCCGCGGCCGGTTCCGACCTCGACCTGCTCACCGGATCCCGCGCCCGCGACCTCGAACCAGCCCTGGCCCCCGGTGTGTGCGGGGCCGTCCTCATTCCCGGCGATCATGCGATCGATCCCCGGCGGGTGACGCGCGCGCTGCTCACCGTCCTCGGCGACCGCGTCATCGAGGAGCGGGTGACGGGACTGGTCGGCGATGAGGGATCACCGACCGGTGCCCCGGCTCGGACGACCGGAGTCGAGCTCGCCTCGGGACGTCGGCTGTACGCCGATCAGGTCGTGCTCGCCGCAGGCATGGCGCACAATGCGATCGCCGGCGCTCCCGCGCTGCCGCTGCGAGCCGTCCACGGCGACGTCATCCGGCTCCGCTCGGATCCCGGCGCTCCCCCGCTGCTCACCCGGACGATCCGGGGACTCGTCGCCGGTCGGCCGTCTACGTCGTGCCGCGGCCCGATGGGGAGCTCGTCCTCGGGGCGACCTCCCGGGAGGACGGCCAGTCGGGCATCCTCGCCGAGGGCGTCCACCGTCTCCTCCACGACGCCGAACGCCTCGTGCCCGGGCTCCTCGGATGTGAGATCACGGAGATCACGGCACGGGCCCGGCCCGGCTCGCCCGACGACCTCCCCCTCCTCGGTCGCACCGACCCCGGTCTCGTCGTCTCCACCGGGTACTTCCGCCACGGGGTGCTCCTCGCACCGTTCGGCGCCCGCCTCGGCGCGGATCTCGTCGTCGGCGCGGACTCCGCGTGGCTGCCCGTCGGTGCGCGCGAGGCCGTGGCACCGGCACGGTTCGAGTCCGACCACTCGCCATCATCACCGCAGTCACCGGCTGCACCACTGCTGACAGCAAGGAAGGGATCATGACCATCACACTCAACGGCGACCGCCGGGACATCACCGCGGGCACGACCGCCCGCACCCTCGTCGAGGACATCACCGGTCGGCAGCTGAGCGAAGACGGCACCCCGGTCGACGGCGGCCGCCTCGGGGTGGCCCTCGCCGTCGACGGCGAGGTCGTGCGACGCGGCCTGTGGGCCGGCTTCACCATCACCGACGGCCACACCGTCGACATCGTCACCGCAGTCCAGGGAGGCTGACATGAGCTGGACCATCGACACCGTCACCTTCGACTCCCACCTCGTCATGGGCACCGGTGGGGCGAGCACTCTGCGCATCCTCGAGGACGCCCTGACCGCCTCGGCGACAGAGCTGACGACGGTCGCGATCCGCCGCTTCGACGCCGCGGCCAGGGATTCGGTGTTCGCGCTCCTCGAGCGGCTGGGCATCCGCTCGCTGCCGAACACGGCCGGCTGCTACACGGCCCGCGATGCCGTGCTCACTGCCCAGCTGGCCCGGGAGGCGCTCGAGACGAACTGGGTCAAACTCGAGGTCATCGCCGACGAGGACACCCTGCTGCCCGACCCCGTCGAACTCTTCCGCGCCGCCGAGGAGCTCGTCCTCGACGGCTTCACGGTCTTCGCCTACACGAACGACGATCCCGCGCTGGCGAAGCGGCTCGAGGACGCCGGGGTCGCCGCGGTCATGCCCGCCGGCGCCCCGATCGGTTCGGGCCTGGGCATCCTCAACCCGCACAACATCGAGACGATCGTCTCCCGCGCCCAGGTGCCGGTCATCCTCGACGCGGGCATCGGCACCGCCTCGGACGCCGCCCTGGCCATGGAGCTCGGGTGCACCGCGGTGCTGCTCGCCTCCGCCGTCACCCGCGCGCACGACGCCCGGCGATGGCGCAGGCGATGCGGCTCGCCGTCGACGCCGGTCGCCTCGCGGCCGGGGCGGGACGGATCCCCAGACGTCCGCTCGCGCTCGCATCGTCGCCCGACGACGGGCGGGTGACCGCGGAGACCGCCCGCACGACCTCGGTCGAGAACCTGGTGATGGGACCGTGAGACCGCTCGTCGAACCCGGACCCGAGCTCAGCCCCGCGGAGATCGCACGCTACTCCCGGCATCTCAGCCTGCCCGATGTCGGGGTGACCGGTCAGCGCCGCCTGCGCGCGGCGAAGATCCTCGTCATCGGCGCCGGCGGTCTCGGCGCCCCGGTCCTCCAATACCTCGGGGCGGCCGGGATCGGGCAGCTGACCGTCATCGACGACGATGTCGTCGACGTGTCGAACCTGCAGCGCCAGATCCTCCACCGGGATGCCGATGTCGGCCGTCCCAAGGTCGAATCCGCGCGCGATGCCCTGCTCCGGCTCGATCCCGGCCTCACCGTCGAGACGGTTGCCGAGCGCCTGAGCCCGGACAACGCCCTTGAGCTCTTCGCCGCCCACGACCTCGTCATCGACGGGGCGGACAACTTCGCGACCCGTTACCTGTCCAATGACGCTGCCGAACTCACCGGCACACCCCTGGTGTGGGGAACGATCTTCCGCTTCGAGGGGCAGGTGAGCACGTTCGCCCCCGGTCACGGTCCGATGCTGCGCGACCTCTTCCCCGACATCCCCGACGCCGATTCCGTGCCGAGCTGTGCCGAGGGCGGAGTGCTCGGGGTGCTCTGCGGGCTCGTCGGGTCGCTCATGGCCGCCGAGGCGATCAAGCTCATCTGCGGCATCGGCGATCCCCTGCTCGGCCGCCTGCTGCGGGTCGATGCGCTGAGCACGACCGTGACGACGCTGCGCTTCTCGCCCGACCCGGACCGCCCCGCTGTCACCGATCTCGCCGAGGTGGCCGCAGCGTGTGCGGCACCCGCGGTGGGGGCGCCGGCTCCGTCCGGGGTGGCGGAGGTCACGGCCGACGAGGTTCGCGCGCTCACCTCGGCGCCGGTGATCGTCGATGTCCGGGAGACGTGGGAGCGGGAGCTCGAGGCGATTCCCGGCAGCGTGCACGTCCCCCTCGACGACGTCGTCGACCGCGGCTGGCCGTCCCTCGCCGAGGCGGTCGGCCCGGCCACCGACATCGTCGTCCACTGCAGGTCGGGGGTGCGGTCGGCTCGCGCCGTCTCGGCAGTGAGCAGCGAAGCGCCGCCGAACGTCCGCATCCGGTCATTGGCCGGAGGCATCGAGGCGTGGACGGCGACGGAGACTACGCCAGTTCGCTGAGGCGGCGACGCAGTCCGCTCTCGCCGGCTCGCATGACGATGCCGTGCATGCCGGCGGAGATCGGCCTGAGGGCCCGGACGGATCGCCGCCTGGTCGTCACGCACCAGGTCGCGGAGATCGCGGTGAGCGGCCCGGTGCGCGCCAGGGTCCAGACGCCGACCCCGCGCAGGTCGCCGTCGGCGAGGAGGCGCACCTGCCGCGGTGGAGTGAGACCCTCGATGGACAGCGTGATGTCGAACGCGACGCCGAGGGGGCTGCGCACGGTGATCCCCGCGCGGCTGCCGGGGTGGACTCCGGAGTCGTCAGTGGTGGCCGCGGCGATGCCCGGCCACCACTGCGGCCAGGCCTCGACGTCGGTGAGGACCGACCACACCGCAGGAAGGGGATCGGCCACCCGCCACACCGACTCGAAGTGGAAGGGCGCGGACTCACCGGGGCGGGGGCGGGTGTGCTCGTGGCTCATGGCGGGCCTCCGTTCGACGCGTCGTCCTTCGACGGTAGTCTGGGTGGCGTGCCAGCCGAAAATCGCCGACCCCGCAGACCATCGCCGCTCGGCGGGCGGAAGCCGACGAAGGACGACCTCGCGCAGTTCGCCACCGACGATCCCGATGCCATCGACGATGTCCTCCCGGCCGGGCCGGGAGGACTCTCCCTGCTCATCGTCGGCATCAATCCGGGCCTGTGGACAGCGGCGGTCAACGCTCCCTTCGCCCGTCCGGGCAATCGCTTCTGGCCCTCGCTCCATCGGGGCGGGCTGACCGATCACCTCGTCGATGCCTCGCTCGGTCTCTCCGCAGAGGATGAGGAGCATCTGCTCTCCCGGGGCATCGGGATCACCAACCTCGTCGGGCGGGCCACGGTCCGGGCCGATGAGCTGACGAACGAGGAGCTGCGCGACGGCGGTGCCCGCCTCGTCGCGCGTTTGGCCGATCTTCGGCCGGCAGCCGTGGCGATCGCCGGGATCACCTCGTTCCGGATCGCGTTCTCCCAGCCGAAGGCGACGCTCGGCGTTCAGGACACTTCGCTCATTCCCGGGTGGCCGGAGGACGTCGCTCTGCGCGTCGTGCCGCAGCCGAGCGGCTTGAACGCGCATTACAACATCGCGGCCCTCGCCGACATCTGGCGGGAGACGTGGGCTGCCATCGAGTCGTGACCTCGCCGGGCTGACGACAGGGCCTCCGCCGGATCAGGGTGAGGCCGCTGCCGGGGTCATGGTGAGGCCGGTTTCGGGCTCATCACCCGTCTGTCACGGGGCGCGTTGCTGCTCCCTGACCGAAGTGCTCCCGGCAGCGGGCGACGTAGGAGTCGAGGCCGCCGACGTGGCTGGCGTCGATGTCAGTGGCGGCACCGGTCGGCTGCGCGGCGATGCGCTCATGGAACACGGCGTCGCGACCGCAGATCGTGCAGACTGCGGTGAGCTTCGTGACGTCCTCGGCGAGTGCCATGAAGGTCGGCAATGGTTCGAACGGTGCACCGTCGAAGGTCACGCAGAGGCCTTCGACGATGACCGTGGCACCCGTGGCCAGGAGTCGTCGACGACCGGGACGAGGTCGGGACCGAAGAACTGCGCTTCGTCGATGGCGATGAGGTCGAAATCCTCCGCCGCGGCGACCGCGGCGAGGTCGGTGACGTTGCCGACGGGAATCGCGGGGATGTTGACCCCGATGTGCGAGGTGACGGCCGAGAGTTCGGCGCGGGTGTCGAGGGAATGGCTGATGACGAGCGCGTTGACGCCCGCGATGCGGGCACGACGGACACGGCGCATGAGCTCTTCGGACTTGCCGGAGAACATCGGACCGGTGATGACTTCGAGGCGGCCGACCGGGGGCGCAGCGCTTGAGTGCATGGGATCAGCCTAGCCCGAGGCGGTGACACACAGGCGGCGGACCGGTCGCGACCTCGTCGGACCGGGCGCGACTTCAGGTGCCATGGCCTCACTTGCCCTGACCTCAGTTGTCGACGGTGACCGTCTTCGAGTCCACGTCCACGGTGACCTCGGTGTCGGCATTGCCGTCCTCGTAGTCGAACTGGTACTCGATGCGATCGTCGTCGGATTCGAGCTTCCAGCTCGTCAGGCGCCCTGTGCCCTGCCCGGCGGCGAGGCCGAGCGCCTCGTCGAACGTCATCGGCGAGCTGAGGTCGATGGCCTGCTCGAAGTCGTCGGTGGTGTCCTCGTCGCGGCTGACGACGTCGCCGGAGTCCGCATCGACCGTGACGTCGTAGTCCGTCGTGCCGGAGAGGATCTTGACCTCGTACTGCCACGCGTCGTCACGGCGGTCGTGGTCGAGTTCGATGGCGTGGACGGTGCCGTCGCCGACGTCGGCCTGCGCTGCGGCGATCGCGTCCTCGGGGGTCACCTGCGGCTGGACCCGGCTCAGGTCGGCGTCGGCCGACAGTGCGGACTGGCCGGACTGGCCAGTCTGCTCGGACTGGTCGGCTTGCGCGGACGGGTCGGCAGGTGCGCTCTCCTCAGCCGATTCGGAGCTCACCGCTCCGGCCTGCGTCGGCTGGCTCGACGCGGCGTCTGCGGTCTGGGATTCGGCATTCCCGCCGGCGCACCCGGTCAGGGCGAGGCTGAAGGCGAGCGTGACGACAGCGGCGAGATAGGTCGGCTTCGCAGTCTTCATACCAGTCACGGTAGCAATGCGACCGGAGGCCCGTCAGGAAAATAAGAGAACTATCATCGGATCGACCCGAGTCGGCAGGCTCAGTCGAGACACCGTGGTCGATCGAGGCAACATCGTCGGTCCGGGCAGCCGAGCCAGTCGAGGCAGCCGGGTCGGTCCAGTCAGACGGTTCAGTCGAGGCAGAACTCGTTGCCCTCGGGATCGGCCATGACGATGAAACCGGTCTCCATCGGCGGTTTCGGTTCGAACCGCTGCAGACGTTTCGCCCCGAGGGCGACCAGCCGATTGCATTCGGCCTCGAGGGCGTCCATCCGATCGGCACCCTGCAGTCCGGGTGCGGCACGGACGTCGAGGTGGATGCGGTTCTTCACCGTCTTCTCCTCGGGGACCGTCTGGAAGAACACCCGCGGGCCGCGCCCGGCCGGGTCTTCGATCGCGGCGCGCATGTCCTCCGGTCTCATCTCGACGCCGAGTCCCTCGAGGAACTCCCTCCACGCGTCGAACGGATCCTGCCCGTCGGCGAGCGAGGCACCGGGCGGCCCGGGGATGACGTAGCCGAGGACCTCCGCCCAGAACCTCGCCACGAGGATCGGGTCATGACAGTCGACGGTGATCTGCACGGAACGGCTCATGATGTCTCCTCATCGAGAGTCTGGCGCGTGGTGAGTGTCGGTGATGCCGACTGTAGCCGACGCCACTGACACGGCAGCGTCGACGCGTCCCACGGGTGACGCATGCGTGACGGTCATGTGCCGCAGAATCCGACGCCCACGGTCCCGAAGCGTCGCACCGCTCTCCCGCTGTCGCTGCCGAACAGCCCGGTCGGAAGAGCCGCATGTCCGGCGTCTGCGCCGACGACCGGCGAACCACCGGCAAACCACCGACAACCATCGAGTCTCCGCGCGAGCTGAGTCTTCCTGCGAGTCCACCGCCGAGCTCTATCTCAGATGGCGCGCGCACCGCAGCCCCGCATAAAATCGCAACGGCCCTTTTCCCACCCACCCTCTGGAGGACTGCTTGACCACGCAGGAACACGACCTCATCATGCACATCGGACACGACGAGATCGTCATCCGCCAGCGCTACCAGATGATCAGCATCGCCAACGATGTCCTCATCGGCCTGTGGTTCCTCATCGGCAGCTTCATGTTCTTCTCCGACTCGCTCATGTTCGCCGGCACGTGCCTCTTCGTCCTCGGCAGCATCGAGATGCTCATCCGCCCGGTCATCCGCTTCGCCCGCCACATCCACCTGCAGAAATTCCGCACCCCGGGCACGCTGACGACCGAATCGTCCTACGACTACTGAGCCACCGCCGGCCACGCACCACCGACCACTCGACACCGACCACCCACCACTGGTCTCGCGACACCGCCCACGCTCAGGCGTCGGCGCCAGCCGCGCTCAGACGTCGGCGCCCGTCGCGCCGAGGCGACCCCTGTCGAGAGTGACGATCCGATCGGCGGCCGATCCCGCCCACCGCCGGTCGTGGGTGACCGCGATGACGGCGCCGCCTCGCCCGCAGAAGTCCGCGACGACATCGTTGAGCCTCGCCATCGCCGCCGCGTCCCTGCCCTGTGTCGGTTCGTCGAGCAGAAGGACCGTCGGTTCCGTGATGAGCGCCGAGGCGATGACGACGTCCTTCCGCCGCGCAGTCCCGAGGTCGAAGGGATGGGACTCGGCCGCCTCGGCGAGGCCCAGCGTCGCCATCGCCGAGGCGACCGCCGCTGCCCGCTCCGCGACGACGGCCTCACGCTCACGCCTCCGATGTCGGGGCAGGGGTGCGGCTCGCCGCAGCTCGCTGGCGACCGTCGAGGCCGAGAGCTGGGTGCCCGGATCCTGACCGACCCACCCGAGGTGCGCGGCTCGCCGGCACGCGGGCATGCCCGGCAGCACGATGTCCTCGCCGAGGCGGTGCACCGTCATCGCACCCGTCACCGTGGCGCCGCGGTCGAGGAGGCCGAGGAGAGCGCGCAGCAGCGTCGACTTCCCGGCACCGTTCGCACCGGTGAGCGCGAGGAGCTCTCCCGGATTCAGCCGGAGATCGACGCCGTCGAGGATCACCGCCTCACCCCGTTCCACCCGCAGGCCATCGATCGTGAGCACGGCGCCGGTCGCGGGGTCTGCTGTCCGTCGTCGGGAAGAGCAGGCTTCGGCTCATCGGATTCGGAGGCGAGGGCCGCCGCGTCTCGGGACCGGGCGGACGCACGCGCCGGCACCGATGTCCACACGCCGTGCCCGGCGATCGCGGCGTCCTCGAGCGAGGCCGGTTCCACCGCGGCGCCCAGCGTGCCCGAGGAGAGGAAGCTGACGGCGTCGCAGGCCTCGGCGACGTCGTCGAACTGGTGGCCGGTGAGGAGGACCGCGCCCCCGGAGTCCGTGTGGGCGCGCAGCCCGGCGATGAGACTCCGGCGCATCCGCGGGTCGAGCGAGAGCGCGGGCTCGTCGAGGACGAGGAGCACGGGGTCGAGGGCGAGGAGACCGGCGAGCGCGACGAGCTGCCGCTGTCCACCGGAGAGCGTGTCGAGGCGTCGGTCCCACAGTTCGCCGAGACCGAAAGTGCTGAGCGCGGCGGCCGCCGCCACCCGCGAGCGGTCGGCGGTCACGCCGTGGAGTCGGCTCGGCAGCTGCACTTCGTCGCCGACGATGCTCGTCATCCCCGACAGCTGCGCCTCGGGATCGTCTCCGAGCATGACGGCGCTGTCGGTGACGACCGCGTGGCCGGTCACGGTCGCCTGCTCGGCGAGGAGTCCGACGGTGAGCCGGGCCAGTGCCGAGATCCCCGACCGCTGCGGACCGAGCACCGCGTGCATCCGTCCGGGATCGAGCCGCAGGCTGATGTCGGTGAGCACCGGCGCCTGCGCAGCCCGGTACGTGACGTCGACCCCGGCGAGGTCGAGCACGGCGCTCATCCTCGACCTCCGAGGATCGTGTCGGCACTCGGCAGGGGCAGGAAGCCGGCCACCGAGGTGACGATGAGGGCGACGGTGAGGAGGGGACCGCCTCGGCGGATGAGGGACTGCACCCGGTCGTCGCGGTGATCCTGCAGGTCAACGGCGTGGTCGGAGCGGGCGAAGCCACGCTGGTCGAGGACCTCGTGGCGTTGGTCGACGCCGACGAGCAGGGAGGTGAAGAGGCCTGCGACGATGCGCGGGAGAAGCCGGATGCGCGTTCCCCACCGGTGTGTCGGCCATCCGCGGGCGGCGAGGGCGTCGAGGACGTCGGTGGTGCGTCGGCGCACCAACGGGATGAGGCTGAGCGCGGAGGCGCAGATGTAGGCCACCGCTGCGGGCAGGCGGAGTGCGATGAGGCCGTCGAAGAGCTGCGCGGAGTCGTTGCCGAGCCCGAGCAGCGCACCGAGGGCGATGAGCGCGGTGACCCGCAGCCAGATCTGGGCCGCGATCGCGAGGCCTTCGACGGTGACGCGAACGGCCCCGGACTGCCAGAGCACGGTCACCGCCGTCCCGGGGTAGAAGAGGCCCTGCACGAGGCCGACGACGATGAGCAGCGGCAGGCTCAGGCCCGCCACCGTCAGCGCCCACCGGGTGAGCGAGACCCGCCTTGTCGCCACCGCTGCGATGAGCGTGCCGAGGATGACGGCGGCGGGGACGACCGGTGACGGAATCCCGAACACGAGGAAGAGGGCGCAGGCCATGACGATGAGGTCGGTGGCCGGGTGCCAGCGGGTTCGGGATTCCGGGATCGCTGTCGTCATTCAGCTCAGACGCTGGGCGCGCGCCTGCGGGGGACGGCTGTGTTCGGTGAACGGGTACCTGTCGAGGATCCGGCGGGGCAGGGTGCGGAGCACGAGATAGGCGAGGCCGAAGATCAGCGCCTTGTCGATGATGTCGGAGACGATGCTCTGGGCGAGAGTCGCGGCGAGCATCTCCTGCCCGGCCGCTTGGAGGATCGCGACGATGCCGCCGGTGCCGGCCCCGAGTCCGCCGCCGAAGACGTAGGCGGCCACCGGGGCGCCGAGAGCCGCGGCGGGGATTCCCGCGAGCGCACCGGCGAGCACCGCGAACCAGGGGGTGCGGAAGGCGCCGAGGCGGGCGGCCCATCCGGCGGCGGCGCCGATGAAGGCAGCGCCGGTGGTGAAGGCGATGACGCTGGGGTTGAGGGTCACTCCCCAGATGAGGTTCGAGATGATGCCGGTGAACGCTCCGGCTGCCGGTCCGGCGAGAACGCCGATCATCACGGTGCCGATGGAGTCGAGGTAGAGCGGGATCGGGGTGAGCGTGCCGACGACCTGGCCGATGACGATGTTGAGGGCGATGGCCACGGGGATGAGCGCGATGATGCTGCGCGGAATGAGCGGCAGGGTGCCGGCCGCCAGGAGGATGCCGCCGGCGAGGTACCCGACCATGACCCACAGGGTGGTGTGGCCGAGGTCGGTGCCGAGGTTGGCGGGCTGGGTGAGGAGGACGACGAGGTAGGTCGCGAGGATGACGGCGGTGCCGAGGACGGTGAGGGTGAGAGTGATGGGGGTTTGTCCGGGACCAGTCGGTGCGGCTGGCCCCTGCCCAGACAGAGTGCGGGTGGTCGTGTCTCTAACCATGGTGTGGTCCCTTCTTCAGTGTGGCGCCGAGGTGGTCGAGGAAGAGTTCGGCATCGATCGAGCGGATGATCTCTGCGTTGGGTTCTCTCCCCCACCGCCCCAGCCAGTCGGCGACGGTTTCGCCTCGTGTGAGTGTACCGGTGAGTTCGACGTCGACCGGTGCTGTGGCAGTCTGCGACCAGGGCAGGGTGCTCTCCGACCGGTCAGGATCGCGGGCCCATGCGAGGGCGCAGGCAACGACGAAGGGGTCGTGGATGTGGGCGAGGTAGCCGAGTCCGTCCCATTCGTGGAACTCGAAGTAGAAGCGCAGGGCCGCGCCGAGTTCACGGAGCACTGTGTGCCACCGGTCGTCCGCATCGCCTGAGAGGATGGCCGCCCAGCGTTCGGGGGTCATTGCCACGGCTTCGGTGGCTTCGATCGGGGCGATGACGGGCAGAGCGATGTCGGGGTGCTCGTGACGGGCCCGGTCGAAGGCCGCGAGGACGGCGGCGGTCGATTCGGGGTCGAAGGTGACGTTCCATTCCGTCGTCGGGTGCGTGTTGCCGCGGTAGTTGAAGGCCCCGCCCATGATGAAGAGGCGGCGGAGCAGGTGGGGCAGCCGGGGTTCGATCTCCAGGGCGAGCGCGAGGTTCGTCGACGGCCCGATGACGATGCCGATGAGCTCGCCGGGGTGCGCGCGGGCGGCGTCGACCCACGCCTGTGCCGCCGAGGTGGGGCTGAGCGGCACCGTCGGTTCCGGCAGGGTGGCGTAGCCGGCACCGGTCTGGCCGTGGGTGAGGTCGGCGTACTCGATGTCGACGGTGTCGGGCTCCCCCACGACCGGTCCGGATGGCATCTGTGCGGCTGCTGATCTCCGGCGAGCCAGCGGCAGGGCATGGCCCGCGTGGACGGGGAGGTCGTCGGCTCCGGCGAGCGTGAGCCATCTCCGCGTGTTCTCGACGACCTGCGCAGTGGGAACGTTCCCGCCCGAGGCGGCGATGCCGACGACATCGACGTCGTCCTGGCACAGGAGGTAGGCGAGCGCGATCGCGTCGTCGATGCCCGGGTCGCAGTCGAGGAAGAGCAGCAGAGTCATATGTTCATTCTGCCGGATCGGCAGAAGTGAGCATTCTTTCGGACCGGCTGCTGAGGGACTCCGCGCAGCCTGTCCGCGCAGCCTCTCTGCACACCCCGGTGCCGCATTGCCTGCGCGGTCCCCCGGGGGTTCGCCTCACCATCGGCGTTGTCTCCTCCAGTTTCCGCACGGCTGCGTGGATCCGCGCCGCACGAACTGACAGCAGAGGTAGATGTCGGAGGGTGCATTCTGCCCGCCCGTGGTGTCAGCACGAGCCGGATCCATCGGCAGCGCACCTGCGGCCTCGAGCTCCTCAACGCTCATGCGCGTGCCGATGGCCTCGGCCAGAGGCCCGCGCATGAGCAGCGGTCGCTGTGCGAACGCATACGCATTGAGGAACATCTCGCAGTCACAGCAGCATGCGCCCATGCTGCCCAGACGTGCGAGGAGAGCCGTCGCCCGTGGTGCCGTGCTGTCGCGGAAGCTCTCGGCGAAGCGGTGCGTGCCGTTGCAGCCGAACTCCCCGAGCTGTCGGAAGACGTAGCACACGAGACATTCGCCTGGTCGGGGATTGAGGATGCGAGCCGACGCCGTGTCGATGACCTGCCTGATCTCTGGGTTCTCCGTGATGTTGTCCATGACCTCACGGTGCCATCCGGCACTGACATGAGAGAGATTCAGGCCACAGAGAGTTTCGAGTCGCGTGCGATTCTCCTTCCCCGATGTGCGATTGCTCGAGACGCCCGCACCGGCCGCTGCCCCGGACAGCGCATCGGGCGCGGTCCCCGCGCGATCGGAGGAACCGGCGTCGACGACCACCGCCGCTCCATAGACTGGGGTGATGACCACTCTCGTCATCGGTGAGGCCCTCATCGACATCGTCTCGACTCCCGACGCACCCGACAGGTACGCCCCTGGAGGCGCGCCGGCCAATGTCGCGCTCGGCCTCGGTCGCCTCGGTGACGAGGTCGCCCTGCTCACGGACCTCGGAGATGACTTCCACGGCGGATTCGTCCTCTCCCACCTGCGGGCCTCGAACGTCACCGTCCATGCGACCCCTCAGGGTGCGACCTCGACGGCGCGCGCGACCCTCTCCGCCGACGGGTCGGCCGAATACGACTTCCACCTGCGCTGGAATCCCGATCCGACACCGGTCGCAGAGGAGCCGTGGGAGGCCATCCACATCGGCTCGATCGCGGCATTCCTCCCACCCGGCGCGGAGACGATCGACGCCCTGCTCGACAACCGTCACCCATCCACTCGACTGGTGACGTTCGACCCGAACATCCGCCCGACGATCATCGGCGAGCGGACGGCGGCACTGGCCCGATTCGAGGAGCTCGCCGCACGCGTCGACGTCCTCAAGCTCAGCGATGTCGATGCCGAGTGGCTCTATCCCGACCTCGCTGAAGAAGCGCAGGTCGATCGTCTGCTCGGCCTTGGTCCGGACCTGGTGGCGATGACGCGCGGAGGTGAGGGCGCAGTCCTGGCGACCGCCTCGGCGCGGGTGACGGTGGCTTCGGCTCCGGTCGACGTCGCGGATACGATCGGCGCAGGGGACACGTTCATGGTCTCCCTCATCCACGATCTGCATGCCGCGACGTCAGCGGTGTCCGACCTCGGCACTGCGGAGCTGACGTCATTGGGCGACAGGGCGTCGGCGTTGGCCGGGATCACCGTCGGCCGTACCGGCGCCGATCTTCCGTGGGCTGCGGATCTCACGAACTGAGGAATTCGGCGAGCTGTCGCAGGCAGATGTCGTGGCCGTTCCGGTGGCCGTCGATCATTCCCTGACCGACGAAGGAGACGACCTGGTCGACGAGCTCGACTCTGGTGCCCGCTGAGGTGGCTGTCAGGGTCCAGGTGATGATGGCGGTCGAGAGGATCTCATCGTCTTTGGTGAGAGTCTCGGTGGTCACGATGTAACGCTGCGGCAAGACAGCGCAGTACTGCCCAGTCGATGCGAACTCCAGTGCTCCAGGCGCCCCGCAACGGGCGCTGATCGATCCACCGGGGCGGAATTCGTCGATGTCGCAGACCATCTCCTCCCCTTCGGGGACTCCCCACTGCACACGCTGATCTGTATCGGCGAAGGCGGCCCACACTGTCGAGACCGGGTGTTCGATATCAGCACCGAGGCTGATCGTCGCGGCCACAGGTGCTCCCTGAGCGTCTGCGAGCTCACTCACCGAAGACCACCACCTGGTTTCCGTCCGGACCGGCGCTCGGGAGAATGCGGCACGAAGAGCCGGGAATGCCATTCGGTCGCTTGCTCCTCGCTGCCGACTCTGATGTCGGCCATGAGTCCGCTCACCATGATCGCTCCTTCGGGATCAGTATCGGGATCAAAGCGATTGCATTATGCAACTGCTTATTCCATGGAACCACACCTTGAAGGATCGGACAACAGAATCGTCCCAGCGACCTCAGCACGGCAATCCCCGATCACCGGTGCCGGCCGCAACCAGGTTCGACGACCGACTCAGCTTCCGGCGATCTCCGCTTTGACAGCAGCCTGCAGCCGTTCTGAAGCGCGCGGTGAAGCCGGATCGGGACGCGGAACGCCGAGGTGAGTCTCCCTCAGCTCCTCCATGAGGCCGGAGACGAGCTGGGGGTCGTCGGTCATGAGTCTGGATCGGATCGTCAGCTCCGGTGAGGTCTCGCGGTGGGTCATCCCCCAGGTTCCGAGTGCAACCATGACCGGCAGGGTCTGGATCCCCGCCTCGGTGAGCGAGTATTTCGCCTTCTGACCGCGGACCGCCTCCGCCTTGGTCAGGAGCCCTTCGTCCACCAGTTTCCTCAGTCGGCTGGCGAGCATGTTCGAGGCGATGCCCTCGTTGTTCTGCGTGAGCAGCTCCCGGAAGTGGCGGCGACCGCCGAAGACGATGTCGCGGAGGATGATGAGGCTCCACGAATCGCCGAGCACCTCGACGGCGGCATTGATCGCACAGCCCGACCTCGGTTGCCCAGCCACGCATCCTCCTTCAAGTGATTGTGTTCTGCAAGTGCATCATCCTACGCTGGGTTCCATTGTCACCGACAATCGACCTGCTCCGGAGGCCAACGATGTTCCGCACGCGCATTCACAATCTCTTCGTCTCCCTCGACGGCTTCGCCGCGGGCGATCACGTCACCTTCGATGAGCCCATCGGCGACGCGGCGGCGCTCTTCTCCCGCTTCGACGGTCGCGTCATCATGGGCATCGATCGCGCTGATGCTCCGATCACCGTCGACCGTGCGCTCTTCAGCATGTGGGGGCAGGGCATCGGCGCCGAGATCATGGGCCGCAAGAAGTTCGGCCCCCAGACCGGGCCGTGGCCCGACGACGGCTGGCAGGGGTGGTGGGATGATGCGCCGCCGTTCGCGACTCCGTGCTTCATCCTCACCCACCATCCCCGGCCGCCCATCGAATTCGCCAACGGCACCGTCTTCCACTTCATCGACGCCTACCCCGCCACGGCCCTGGAGACGGCGAGGGCCGCCGCGGGCGGACGCGATGTCCGGCTCGGCGGCGGCCCGTCGACGATCAGGCAGTTCCTCGACGCCGACCTCGTCGACTTCATGCACACGATCACGGTGCCGGTCGTCCTCGGCACCAGGGTGCACCTGTGGGACGATCCCGGCGTGCTCGACGAGCGCTTCGCACTCGAGTCGTGAGCACGCCGAGCGGGCTGACTCACCGGCTGTGGAATCGGCTCAGCTGAGCGCCTCGGCGAGCGGGGTCGCACCGTCGTAGAAGTTCACGGTCTCCCGCACGTCGGCGTCATTGGCGATGACGTAGGTGATGACATCGGCGACGAGCTCACGCGACGTCTCCGCCTGCCCCTCACCGGGGGTGCGGCCGTCGATGTCACCGCGTTCATCGGCGATGACGACGGCGCCCGGCGAGGGATCGAGGGTGAGATGACCCGGCCCGAGGATCGTGTAGTCGAGCGGGCTCTCACGCAGGTAGGCGTCCGCGCCGTGCTTGGCCTCGACGTACGGGTAGAACGCGTTCGACGGATCGACGCGGTCGCGGTCGACGCTCGCACTGGCAAAGGAGACCATGACGAAGCGCTTGACTCCGGCCTGTTCGGCGGCGTCGATCGCGCGTTTGGCGGCCTCGAGGTCGACGGCCTTGGTCCGCTCGGGGCTGCCACCGCCGGCCCCTGCGGAGAAGACGATCGCCGCGGCACCGGCGAACACCTCGGCGAGGGCATCGGTGTCCGCGGTTTCGATGTCGAGGACGACCGGATTCGCCCCGGCGGCTTCGACGTCACCGGCCTGGTCGGGGTTGCGGATGACCGAGTCGACGGTGAAGCCGGCGGCCGTGAGCTTCGGGGCCGCCAGCAGGGCGACCTTCCCGTGTCCGCCGAGGATGACGACGCGACCTGAGTCAGACATGTGCTTGCTCCTTCGTTGACGATGGGTGGTGCCCACAACAGCCGCGACCGGCGATGATTTATTCCGCCGAGGCGGCCCGGCGTTTGGTGCCGATCGCGTGCGATCGCTGTCATCCCGGGGAAGGGACGGTCTGAAGAATTCTGTGCGCGGCGCCTCTCGAACCGGCCCTGCCGGAGCACAATGGGAGGCATGACGATCACTGAGCTCTTTGCCGATGTCGCCAAGCGTCCCCTCGAGACGATCGAGAACCTGCCGACTCTCACTCCCGAGGAGCTCAACGCTCACCCCGGGTCCCATCCCAATTCGGTCGCGTGGCTGCTGTGGCACATCGGGCGCGAGGTCGATGTCCAGCTCGCCGGCCTCACCGGGGAGGATCAGGTGTGGGAGCGGTTCCGCGACCGCTTCGACCTCGGTCCGATCGGCGACACCATCGGCTACGGGCACACACCCGAGCAGGCCTCGGAGATCGTCGTCAACGACCAGGGACTCCTCGTCGACTACGCCACTGCTGCGCTGAGCGCCCTCATCGACTACGCGAACCGGCTGAGCGCGGAGGACTTCGACGCCGTCATCGACGAGCACTGGACTCCCCCGGTGACCCGCGGCGTCCGTCTCGTCTCGATCGTCGACGATGCCGCCCAGCACGCCGGGCAGGCGGCCTATGCCGCCGGGATGCCGCGCTGACCTCTGCTGATCCCTCTACGCCAATCCGACGAGCGTCGGGATCGCGATCGGACCGGCACCGAAGACCGCGATCACCGCGGCGAGCGTGAGGAGGAAGAGGTCGTACTCCCACCCGTTGTCGGCGGCCCAGTACTTGCTGTGCCACCGGAAGTTCTGCATCGAGATCGTGATGAGCATGAGCACGACGACGCCGATGCCGGCGAATTGGGCGAGCACACCGGTGGCGAAGGACAGGGCGGCGGCGAACTCCGCGATCGGCACGAACCAGGCCAGCGGCAGGGGCAGGCCGTCGTTCTTCGCGAAGCGGCGCACGTCCTTGAGCTTGAGCAGTGATTCGTGGAAGAACGTGAAGGCGAGCAGACCGCGCACCAGGAGCAGGACGACGGCGATGACGAGCGGCGGCGCGGTGAACACGGCAGACCCCCTTCTGCGCGGACGGCTGACCCGACGCAGTCTACGCGCCGATCACACTGCTTGCGCCTCGATGATGATGAGCGGTTCGGTTCCGACGAATGGTCGGCGTGACCAAGAACCCCACACCTCGGTGACGGTGAACCCGGCTACGGTCAGCTGTGCTTCCAGCGTTTCCCTGCTGCGGAAGACGAAGGTCTCGTCCTCGACGAGGACCTCATCGGTGTCGGCGAAACGATTCGAGAACCGGACGTGGATGCGACCTTCGCCGAGGTCGTCGACATCGGCCCATTCCTCCAGCGGCCCGTGTCCGGTCATCCGCGTCGTCGCCTCGGGCTGCGACCACGTCTCCCACGCGCGGGCACTCGGATTGCGGCTCTCGAAGGCCAGGACTCCATTTGTGCGCAGTGCAGCGCGGACGTCGAGGAGAGTGCCCTGCCAGTCGGGGTCGCTGATGTGCTGGGCGACGTTTCCCGACATGATGACGAGGTCGAAGCGCTCGGCCGGGACCGCAGTCGAATCGCCGTTGATCCATTCGACGCGCTGTCCTTCATCTCGACTCGCCGCGAAGTCGATCATCGCGGCCGACGGATCGATTCCGACGACTCGGCGTCCGTCCACGGCGAGTGAGCGCGTGAGCAATCCCGTCCCGCAGCCGAGGTCGAGGATCCGTCGGGCACCCATTCGGTGAGCGAGCGCACGGAAGTGCTCGTGGTCGGCGCCGCCGGGATTGTCGCTGTCATAGAGCTCGACGATCCACGGATGGTAGTCAACCATCATCACTCGCCAGCGAAATTGAACGTCGTCCACGGCCAGGACGGAGCGGCGGCTCGGCCGTCCGCATCCATCGCACCTCCCCGTCGACGACGGTGTCGGTGGCGTTCATGCCGAGGCTCTCCGCGATCCGCTGCGAGGCCGTGTGGGCGGGGTGGATGTGGGCGATGATCTCACCGACTCCGTCATCGACGAGGTCGGTCATCAGCCTCGTCGCCGCCTGCGTGGCGATGCCCTGCCGCTGCCACGGGGTTCCGACCACCCAGGCGATCTCCGCTGTGCCGCCGGCCTCGGTCACGGTCGCCTGAACATAGCCGACGGGCTGACGCTGCACACCCCATTCGATGATGAGGTTGATCCACTCTTCGCTGCCATCCGATGAGCGTCCGCGCACTTGGGCGGCGTACTGCTTCACCAGGGCCTCGCGGGTCGGCGGGCGGCCGCCGGTGAACTCGTAGAGCGCGGGATCGGCGAGGACTGCGGCCATCACCTCGGCGTCCTCGACGCGCAGCGGACGCAGCTCAATCCGGGTCATGCTCCCACTCCCTCCGCAGCAGACCGTAGACCCAGGAATCGGAGACCACACCAGCTACGATGCAGTCCTCGCGCAGGGTCCCCTCCCGGCGAAAGCCGAGCTTCTCGAGCACGCGGGCCGAACCGATGTTGCGCGTGTCGGCTTCGGCCTGCACGCGATTGAGGTCGAGGGCGTCGAACGCCCATGCCAGCAGAGCCCGGGCCGCCTCGGTCGCGTAACCGCGTCCCCAGACCTCCTCGGCGAAGCAGAATCCCAGGGATCCGCTCCGGAAATCGGGGTTCCAGCTGTTGAACGTGACCCAGCCGATGAACGCGGCGTCTTCGTTCCGCTCGACGGCCACCCGTGCACCGGTCCCGTTCTCCGCCATGCTCCGGCAGCCGGCCATGAAGCGCGCGATCATCGTCCGGTCGGTCCACGGCGGTGAATCCCAGTACTCGAGCACCCGCGCATTCGACTGCAACTCATAGAGCGCCTCGGCGTCGGCATCAGCGAACGGCCGCAGGCGAAGACGGTCCGTGGTGAGCGTCGGGGTCGGGAGCATCGTTGTCGCCGGTGACATGGGCTCATCGTGTCACATCCGCTGGGCTCACAGCCGATTCCCGGCCCCCGGGGCGCCGCCGGTCCCTTGTGTACGCACTCACGGTCAACTAGGTTGAAGCCGTACCGAGCAGCAAGATGCCTTGCACATCTGCTGCCAGCCGGGGACAACCTCGGCGACACTCTGCGGAAGGAATCCCATGGCCAACTCAGCACAGGACCGCCAGCCCACCCCGGACCCGGCGGAGAACAACGCCTACTTCCCGTCGCCGTACTCGCTGTCGCAGTACACGGCGCCGACGACCGATTTCGACGGCCTCGGCACCGACGAGACGTACACGGGCGGCAAGTGGAAGGTGCTCGTCATCGCCACCGACGAGCGCTACATGCTCATGCAGAACGAGACGTTCTTCTCCACCGGCAACCACCCCGTCGAAACGCTCCTGCCGATGTACCACATCGCCCAGGCCGGCTACGCGATCGACATCGCGACCCTCGACGGCGAACCGGGCAAGTTCGAATGGTGGGCCTACCCGAAGGACGACGAGGCCGTCACCGCGGAGTGGGAGGCGACGAAGGAGGCGTTCAAGGCGCCGAAGAAGCTCACCGAGGTGCTCGAACAGGGTCTCGACGACTATGCGGCGATCTTCATCCCCGGCGGTCATGGTGCGATGAACGGCATCCCCTTCAGCGCCGTCCTCGGCGAGACCCTCGACTACTTCCTCGACAACGACCGGCTCATCATCACCCTCTGCCATGGCCCGGCCGCACTGCTGGCCTCCGGTGTCGGCCGCGATGAGAACCCCTTCGCCGGATACCGGATCGTCGCCTTCCCGGACACCCTCGACGAGGGCGCGAACATCGAGATCGGCTACCTGCCGGGCAAGATGCCGTGGGCGCTGGGGAAGGCGCTGACGAAGGCGGGCATCGAGATCGCGAACAAGGACATGACCGGAGCGACGACGCGCGACCGCAACCTCCTCACCGGCGACAGCCCCCTCGCGGCGAACCAGCTCGGAAAGGACTCCGCGCAGGCGCTGCTCGAGCAGTTCGGGAACTGACCCCGGTCGGGCGCCGTCGCCAGTGCCGGGGCGCTCAGCCGCGGGGCGCGTTGGCGCGGGGCGCTCAGTTGCGGGGCACGCTGTCCCGGGGCACTTAGTCCCGCGTCACTCCGTCCCGGGCCAATGTCATGTGAAGCAGCGGATACGGCAGTCCGGCGGCGTCGACGGGGCTGCGTCCGGTGACGGTGAAGCCTCGACTCAGATAGAACCCGTAGGCCTGCTCATTCTGCTCGTTGACGTCGACGGCCGTCACATCGTCGGCGGAGATGACATGGTCGAGAAGCCTCGTCCCGACTCCCTCGCCTCGGTGGTCGGCGTCGATGAAGAGCATCTCGAGGCTTCCATCGGCGGTGCCGGCGAAGCCGACGGCGACTCCGCCGCGCTCGGCGACGGTGAGACGGACATGCGGGAAGTAGTCCGAGGCCAGCCGCTCCTCGATGGCGTCGCGGTGGTCGTCGGCGAGGAAATCGTGCGTCGCGAGCACCGACGAACGCCAGATGTCGACGAGCCGCGGGTAGTCCTCGGCGCCTCGTGCCGGGCGGATGAGCAGGGAGTCGGCCATGGCGACCACCTTAGTCGACCACGGGCGCTCATCCGCGCACAGTCCCCGACCGTCCCGCGCCGAGGACGGTGCTGAGACCGAGCCCGGCGAGCACGATGACGAGGATGGCGCTCAATCCGATCATCGCCGTCGTCGACGGCAGGACGGTGACCGCCAGGCCCAGGCCGACGACGGGGACGATGAGACCGAGGTAGGCGACGAGGAAGAGACCGGCCAGGGCCGCTCCGCGACGGTCCGCCGAGGTGGTCGCGAGGATCGTGCCGACCGCGCCCTTGAAGAGGAAGCCGCGCGCGCGCGACCGCTCCTCCGACGAGGAAGAGCACGAGGCTGGCCGAGACCGTGCCGGCGACGAGGAAGCCGAAGCCGAGGATCTCGGCAAGCACTCCGACCCTCAGCCGCACCGGGGGTGCCATCCGCTGGGTCGCGGTCTGGGCGAGCGCGGCGGCGGCGAAGACGACGAACGTCACCGCACCGGCGATGAGTCTGCTGGGTTCGTGGAGCGCCTCGGCGAGGAACTCCGGGGTCACCGAGGTGAAGACACCGAAGACGGAGAAGGCCGCCAGTGCCGCGACGGCGGCCTGCCAGAAGCCGCCCCCGGCCCCGCCGGGAAGCTGGGGCCGGTAGCTCGGACGCGACGGCTGCACGTCGACGGTCTCGGGGGCAAGGGCGACGGCGACGATCGACGCGATGAGGAGGACGAGGAACACGAGGTAGGGCACGACGAGGGGGCCGGTGACGTATTGGGCGAGGAAGCCGGCGATCAGCGGGCCGAGTCCGAGCCCGCCGATGTTCGCAGCGATCGAGACGACCTCGGAGCGGGCGGAGTCGGTCGCATGCGGGCGGTGGCGGCTGTGGAGTTCGTGGAGGTGCGCCGTCGCCGTGGCGGTGAGCATGCCGATGCCCAGTCCCGAGATGAACCGGGCGGCGATGAGCCCGGGCAGATCCGGCCAGAGGAGGAAGATGACCGCCGAGGCGGCCTCGAGGGCGAGCGCGGGGATGATGATGCGCTTGCGTCCCACCCAGTCGGAGATGTGGCCGACGAGGATGAGGCTGATGACGACGCCGACGGCATAGACGGAGAAGACGATGGTGACGACGAATGTCGAGAAGCCGTCCCGCTCGGCGTAGAGCGGGTAGAGCGGGGTCGGCAGCGTCGAGTAGGCCATGCCGATGAGGAAGGCGGCGGCGACGAGCCAGAAGCCGAGGCCATGTCGGGTGCTCGTCGTCGTGGGCGTGCTGTGCAGTGTCGTCGTCATGCGGGGTCGTGCCTCTCGGTCGTCAGGGGCGCCCATTGGAGGGGCGCTTCTTCCACTGTCCACCCGCTCGGCCATCGTGTCCAACGAATAATTCGGATATGAGAAATCGCCTCGTGCGATAATTGGCGGATGGATCTTCGCCAGCTCGAGTACTTCGTCGCCGTCGCGAATGCGCAGAGCTTCACCCGTGCCGCCGAGTCCCTCCACGTCTCGCAGTCGACCGTCTCGGCGGGGATCAAGGCCCTCGAACGGGAGGTGGGCGTGCCGCTCATCATCAGGACGACGAGGCAGTTCCATCTCTCCCCCGCAGGACAGGAACTCCTCGTCCGCGGGCAGGGGCTTCTCGCCGACGAGCAGGCCGCGCTCGCGGCCGTCCGGCAGGTCGACGGGGTCGTCAGCGGTCGGCTCCGCCTCGGTGCGCCGACGTTCGAGCCTCCGTTCGATCTCCCCGAACTCCTCGCCCGCTTCCGGCAGCGCTACCCGGCGGTCGAGCTGCAGCTGATCTCCTCACCGACCGGGTCGGTGGGGATGCGCCAGGACGTCGTCAACAACCAGCTCGATGCGGCGTTCTCCTCGGATTCCGCGCCCCATCCGGCGCTGTCGGTGCGCGAGATCGCGCGCACTCCGGTCGTCCTCGTCGTCGCAGGCGACCATGAGCTGGTGTCCCGGCGCTCCGCGGCGCTCGCCGACATCGCGGCCGAGCCGTTCATCGACTTCCCACCGGGATTCGGGCTCCGCGCGATCGCCGACGAGGCCTTCCGCGCGGCCGGGCTGCGCCGCTCGGTCATGGTCGAATCATCGACGGCGGCGATGATCCTCGCGTTCGTCCGCAACGGCCTCGGCATCGCCCTGCTCCCCGAATCCGCTGTCGGCGATCAGCCCGGAATCGTCACCCTCGCCCTCAGCGACGCCGACCTGACGTGGACCGTCTCGCTCATCTGCCATGCCCGCCGGTGGCAGCCTCCCGCCCTCGGCGCTCTCATCGGACTCCTCGACGACGCCGAGGCGGAGGACGGCGGCGAAGCCGCCGGCCATGGGGGTCCACGCAGTGCCGGACGTCGCTGACGTGATCGAACAGTCACCTTGTCAGGTGGAGACGCCTCGGCGACGGGCATAGACTGGCCGCGCGCTCCGGCACAGGAGCGATCCCCATCGGCTGACCGACGGGTCTCATCCACGGCTCGCCGCGTCGGCTCGGGAAGCCGCACGCAGGAAGGACAGACCCCATGTACGCATTCTCCAGCCCCTCGCACTACGTCCAGGGGAAGAACGTCATCGCCGACCTCGCCGACCATCTCGCACCCCTCGGCACCACCCCTCTGCTCATCGCCGACGACACCGTGTGGGGTCTCGTCGAAGCCCCGATCGAGAAGAGCTTCACCGACGCGGGCATCGACGTCGTCCGCGAGTCGTTCAGCGGCTTCGCCACCCCCGAGACGATCGACGGACTGGTCGAGCGAATCCGGTCAGGCGGTCACGATGTCATCGTCGGCCTCGGCGGAGGGTCGGCGATCGATTCGGCCAAGGCCGCCGGGCACAAAGCCGGCATCAAGTGGGCATCGATTCCCACCGCGGCGTCCTCGGATGCCCCCACCTCGGGGCTGTCGGTCGTCTACACCGCTGACGGCGAGTTCCTCGAGTACCGCTTCTTCCACAAGAACCCCGACCTCGTCCTCATCGACACCCAGCTCGTGGCCAACGCACCGGTGAACTTCCTCATCGCCGGCATCGGCGATGCGCTCGCGACCTGGATCGAAGCGCGGGCCACGGCACGCGGCACCGGTGAGACGATGTCCGGTGGGCGCCCGACCCAGGCGGGCACCGCGCTGGCGCATCTGAGCTGGGAGATCCTCCACGAAAACGCCCTCGCAGCGATCGACGCGGTCAACGCGAAGACCGTCACCCCGGCCCTCGAGGCCGTCGTCGAGGCGAACACCCTGCTCTCCGGACTCGGCTTCGAAGCCGGCGGCCTGGCGGCTGCCCATGCGATCCACGACGGGCTGACGGCGGCTCCGCAGACCCACGGTCTCGCCCACGGGCAGAAGGTCAACGTCGGCACTCTCGCGCAGCTGATCATGGAAGGCGCCGATGCCGAGGAGATCGAGGACTTCATCGAGTTCACGACCCGTGTCGGTCTGCCCAACACCCTCACCGAGGTGGGGCTGAGTCCTGATGACGCGAAGGAGCTCGAGGCGGTGGCGAAGGCGGCGACCGTGCGGGAGGAGACGATCCACAATATGCCGTTCCCGGTGACCCCGGAGATGGTCGTCGACGCCCTGCGCGCGGTCGAATCCGTCTCCCGCCGGGTGCGGGCCGAGCGCGGACTCCCCGAGCCGAAGAAGTACGAGGCGAAGGGGCACTGAACCTACCGGTCGTCCAGGTCGGGTCAGTCAGGTTGCGGGCGCGATGTCGAAGATATGTGTCGCCGGCGGTGCGGCGGCTGGATCGTGGTCGTCGAACAGTTCGATTGCTGAAACACTCGGGGCGTTCTCGATCGCGTTTCGAGGGCCGCGGAATCTCCCCTGAGCGATGGACACATCGCTAGCATGGCAGCATGACAGTGGATTATCAGCTGGACGACCGTCCCGCGCGGGATGAACTGCTCGCGCTTTACGAATCGGTTGGCTGGTCGAATTACACCACCGATCCGGATCGTCTTGTCGCAGCGATACACGGATCGAGGTGTGTCGTCACCGCCCGGATCGACGGTCAGCTGTGCGGATTGGCCCGTATGGTCGGAGACGGCGCGACGATTGCGTATCTCCAAGACGTCCTCGTCGCGCCTGACTTCCAGCGGCAAGGAATCGGCAGATCACTGGTTTCCACGGTGTTCGAGAAGTTCGAGGACGTGCGCCAGAAGGTTCTCGTCACAGATGATGAACCGAGGCAACACGACTTCTACCGATCCCTGGGGTTCGCAGATTTTGACGATACCGCGCCAAGGCTCCACGGTTTCATCAAACTCAGTTGACAGAGTATGGGATCGATCGTCATCAGCAATCGACGAAGTTCTGCGCCAAATGTTCCTGTCTGCTGATGGCTAGATTTCGTCGCGAGTACTCTGCGTCATCGACCCGACGCTAGACAGACACAGAAAGGGACGAGTGGTTCCAGGCACCGTCAACGAACTCTCCGCGCATGATCGGATGATCCTCGACTTCGAGCGGTCACCGTCAACGGCGGACAATCGCGTGGTTCTGTGCCGTCGCATCGAACTGGCCGTCGAGAGGTATTCTGCTGTCCTCGAAGGACTCGCTGACACCGACGCGGCGTTCGGCTACGCCCCGGATGTCGTCACTCGCATCCGTCGGCTGCGCTCGGAGCGCTTCGCCTTCGAGCGACGGAAGGGCCGCTGGCGCTCGTTCATGCCGTAGGGCGCTCGTTCACGGCGTTGCACAATCAGCCGAAGGTCTTGCGAAGCGTGGCCACCGAGATGTGCGGCCAGCCGACGATGCCCTGGTCCGGCATGAGCAGGATGCGGAAGTTGAGGACGCACATCTGCGCGTATTGGATCTGCATGATCGTCGGCTGGTCCGGATGGGTGAGCCTCTCGACCCACATGGTCGCGTAGACGAGCGTGGTCTGCGCGTTCGGCCCTTTGTCTCCCGTCGGCACTCCCCCGAGCAGAAAGGGCGAGTTCGTCAGGCCACCGTCAGCGAGTTGCGGTTCGATGGTGACGTGCGGACCGTACGGATCGTTCCGGTGTCTGCGGAAGCCGACCTTGGCCTGCGTCATCACGTTGATCGCGACCCCGTCGATCGAGTAACCGGCCTCCACTTTGTCATGGATATCGGCTTGGAGAAGGCGAATGGGATCGTTGACGACATCCTGCATGGGCACGCCGAGGATGTGGTCGGGAAGCGGTGGCTCCGGCGGGTGCGTGTTGTAGGGAGTGCGGGGATTCTCCGGGCCCTCGGCGACGCTGAGGTCGAACTGCTGGAACGGTTTGAGGTGATCGGTGCGTGAGGTCCCAGCCTCCGAGCTGCCGGCTGCGTTCATGATCGCCTCATCAGGAGGTGTCACCCCGGTGATCGGGGTGCTGTTGAAGGAGAGGAAATCCGAGTATCCGTAGGGCTGGTCGCGGATCGGAAGCACGGGTGGCGCACCGGAGAACGGCACGACCGTTCCCTGGGCGTTGAGGGTGTTGCCGTGCGGGATCGACGACATGCGGTAGACGATCTGTCCGTTGGAGGGATTGCGCAGGGGCGGATACTCGGCCGGCGGTTGGATCATCCACATGCCGGGTTCGATGTGCAGCGCGCTGTGGGTGTCCTTGTCGCTGACCTTGTGCAGGTACGTGAGGCCGTGGAGATCGACGCCGTCTCCGCCGCAGGCACGGTTGGGCACCGGTGAGCCGATCGGCGTGACGTCGTAGGTTTCCTCGGTCTGGTTGAGCTGGAGATAGAGATTCGCGCGCCCGGAGTAGTCGGGTCGGGAGATCAGGTTGAATCCGTGTCCGCGCCAGGAGCCTGCGAGTTCCTGCAGACCGCCCAGGCACGAGAGCACATTGCTGTTGTCCGGGCTGAAGCGAACCGTTGACTCTGACATCGCACACTCTCCTTCGAGGAATACGGAATTCTCGGATCGAGCGGGCACGGCGTTCAGCCGCCGTTCGAGTCACCGCACTCTCCGACCCCGGTGCTGCATCCGAGGAAAGCCATATTGCCACATGCCCGTATCGGCTGACCAGGTCTGCTCAGGTGAACGCCGGCTCCGACCCGTGCTCTTCCCGGCGAGGGTCCATCGCCGGGAAGAGCGCCGTGCGATGCTGTCAGCCAGCTACTGAGCGAACGATTTCCGCGATCCGCTTCTCCGTGGCGGCATCGACGGTCTCGAAGTACCAAGCCGCAGGCATGAGCGAGCCGTCCCCACCACCGGCGGGGTGGAACGGAGCTTTCTCGGTGAGTGCGAGGTTCAGCCGTTCGTCGTTGCGCAGGGTGATCAGTGCCGGAGTGCTCGCGGAGGCGGCGTAAGCAGGCATCCCGTACCAGATCCGGGGTTTGAGCTCCGGTGCGGTCGCCACGATGAGGTCGTGCACCTGTCGCATGATCGAGCGCCTCGGCTCATCCATGCCTGCGATCTTGTCGATGACCTGGCTGAGGTTCTTCTCATCCTTCGATGACATGTCTTGTCCTTTCATCGGCCGATGTCGAGCATCGGCGGGCAGCAGTCGGCGCGGTGACGCGCCGCACCCCATCCGGACTTGTCCTGAGGAATTCAAGTCTCTCCGCGATGATTCACGTGGTCCTCACGTGGAAGTGCAGGAGGTGACGCTGAGCGTCACCGAGTTCAGTCTAATCGACGTTCACCATCTGGTGCCCACGGGCCGCAGCACAGTGAGCGTCTCATCAGCCAGGTCTCTCCGGCCTCGACTCAGTAGACCCGACCGCTCCCAGTCAAGGGGACATGCTCAAGAAGCGATGAGGAGTGCACAGAAAACGGTTGCGTCGGAATCGGCAAGGAAACGTGCGCTCCCGGTCGGGCATCGCGCCGGTCAACGATGACCGTCACGCGTCTCAGGCGACCGATTCACCTCCGTCGGGTGTCTCGGTTCACTCAGGGCGACGTCGGGCTCGATGCCACAGCAGTCCTCCGGTGACGGTTGCCACGACAGCGAGAAGCACAGCCGTGATGGCAAGAACGATGTGGTACGTCTCAACCCAGGGCGCATACGGCTGCGAATCTGACCAATCCAACCCCACGCGGACGACGAGAAGTGCGATCGCCCACCCGGAAATGGTGATGCTGACGGCGACAAGTCGGCGCACATTCCTCTCGCGATTGGATGTCATCGTCATTCGATCCCTTCGGAGCGATGGATGGTCGGGCCGAATATCGGCTCACCATCATCGCATTCATAGGCGTGCTTGAGGGATGTGCTTGTGCCGACGGATCCGCGCCCGATGGCAAGCGAACGTGTTGCCCGCTTGCCACTGCAAATGCCAGCGGAGTGTGAGTGTCACAGCCTGCGGATGACCACACCGACATGCACGGAAGCCCGGAGCACAGTCCCGTTTCCTCGGCATTGGGCAGTCTCGCGGTGCCCTCGGCATGCAAGAGCTTTCGCTTGTCAATGACGCCAGACGACCCTCAGACTTGATGGTCTTCGAACTGTGATTCGTCGGATACCGAAGTACCCGGGTACGTCCGTTGCTGTTCTGTCGGCACAAGGTCCTCGTAGTAGCCGAGCTGATTGCCCCATGGATCGGCAAAGTTGAGAAAGGCGACCACATCCGGCAACCGAGACGGAACTGAATGCGCAATGCCGCACTCGTCCAAGAGCACGACAGCTGCCGCAAGATCGCGCACACGGAACCGCACTCGGTTTCCCAGAGCGGATGCCGGCGACCGGCCCGCCACCTGGAAAAAGCATTCCTGCCCGGCGATCGGTGCCCACTCAAGGAAGTCGTCGTGTGGTTCGAAGTCGGGATCTCGGCCGAAGAGACGGGCATAGAACGGCCGCGCCGATGCGACTTGATCAGCAGGTACGTAGACCTGCAGAGTGAAGCCGGACGTGTCGGGGGCGGAGTTCCTCGTCGCTTCGCCCATTACGCGACGCTCAATGGAGTGATCGAAGCGATCTGCTCCCCCGCGAGTTCTTCCGCACGGTCGAGCTCGTAGTGACTCTGCAGGTTGATCCAGAACTCCGCAGACGTGCCGAAGTACCTCGCGAGACGCAGTGCTGTGTCTGCGGTGATCCCGCGCTTGCCGTGCACGATCTCATTGATCCGCCTGGGAGGGACGCCGATCGACACGGCGAGTTTGTTCTGGGTGATACCGAATCCCTCGATGAAGTCCTCCATGAGGACCTCCCCTGGGTGGATCGGCTCGATCTTGTCAGTGGTAGTCAACAATCTCCACCTCCTCTGGTCCGGCGTCGGTCCACACGAAACAGATCCGCCACTGGTCGTTGATCCTGATGCTGTGCTGACCGGCCCGATCACCCTTGAGTGCCTCGAGCCGATTGCCGGGCGGGACACGGAGATCTTCGAGAGCCTCCGCAGAACCCAGCTGACGCAGCTTGCGCAACGCGACTCGGAGGATCCGCGGATCGATCGAGCGCACGCGTTCACGGTGCCACAGCCGCTCGGTCTCCTTGTCGCCGAACGGTCTGATCACGACTCCAGTGTATGACGGGTTCCGTCAATAACGCTAGACGTCAAACCGGATTTACCGAGTTCCGGCACATTCCAACCTCTGCAGCTTGGCGGACGCGCGTCAGCCGTCAGCGCGTCGTCGGGTGCGCTCCCTCGCTCGGAGCCGCCAAGCTCGACAGCAGCTTCAAGCTTTCCTCGTGCGGCGAGCCGGGTTCAGCCGTGTAGATCGACAGGTCATGCCTGGCGCGCTTGCCTGTGGGGAGACCGACTGACTGGTATGTCAATTCGATCTCGCCAACCTCGGGGTGCTGCAGGCGCTTAGTGCCTTCGTGTCGGATGCGGATGTCGTGGGAGGCCCAGTAGGCGGAGAACGCCTCACTTGCCGTGGACAGCTCGCCGATGAGCTCGCGCAGGATCTTATCGTAAGGATCGCGCCCGGCCTCGGCCCGCAGGAGCGCCACAGTTGCGGCGGCTCCTGACTCCCAGTCGATGAAGAAGTCCTTGGATCCTTCGTCGAGGAAGTGGTAGCGGGCGAAGTTCGCTGTCCCATCCATAGAGGTAGGGCTGGCGAACATCGGTGAGTGCAGAGCGCGGCCGAGGGCATTGGAGCCGATGACGTCGAGGCGTCCATTGCGCACGAAAGCGGCGGAGCCGGTGATCGAGTCGAGCATCCACTGCACCTGTGGCGCGATCGGGACGTCGCGGCGACGGACAGACCTCCGATGGGTGGGCTTGGCGGCGCGGGCGAGGTCGTTCAGGTAGGTGCGTTCGTCGTCATCGAGTCGCAGCGCTTCGGCGACCGCGTCGAGGACCTCGGCAGACACTTCGCCGATGTGGCCCTTCTCCAGGCGGGTGTACCACTCGGTACTCACCCCAGCGAGGACAGCGACCTCTTCGCGGCGCAGTCCCGGCACCCGCCGGCGAGTGCCGGTAGGAAGCCCGACCATATCGGGCGTCAGCTTCGCGCGGCGGCTGGCGAGGAAGCCTTTGATGTCGTCGCGATTGTCCATGGTTCAAGAGTAGAAGGATTCCCATGCGCGAAAGGGGTCGATCTTCTACCCCCTATGAACTCGACCTTCCCCGCCTGCGCGAACGGATGCCAAATGGATATCGAGCAAACATCGTCCAACCGTCAACGAGGTATCCATGCACAACGAAGCCGCCACGGCTTTCATCCCGACGCAAACCGCACCCAGTGACGACACGCCCAAACTCCGCCTTCCGCTCGTCGTCTACGTCCTGGCGCTGGGCACGTTCCTGATGCTCACGACCGAGTTCGTGATCGCGGGCATCCTGCCCGAGATCGCCGGCGACCTGGACATCTCGCTCGGCCAAGCCGGGTCATTGATCACAGTGTTCGCAACCGGCATGGTCATCGGCGCACCGCTGCTGACTATGGTGACAATGCGGCTGTCGAAGAAGCTCACGCTCCTCATCGCACTGATCGTGTTCGTCGCCGGGCATCTGGTCGTCGCGCTCGCCGAGGACCTCACAGTCCTCACCGGCGCGCGCTTCGTCACCGCACTCGCCACCGGCGCCTTCTGGGCCGTCTCCGCAGTCGTGGCCTCGAACGTCGTCGGCTCGTCGTTGAAGTCCTCCGCGGTGGGAGTCGTCGCCGCCGGAGGGTCGCTGGCCACAGTGCTCGGTGTCCCGATCGGAGCCTACCTCGCCCAACATGTGGGCTGGCGGGGCACCTTCTGGACGCTCGGGATCGCCGCGACGGTCGCCGTGGTGTTCGTCGCCCGGCTGGTCCCGGCGGACGACTCACATCTCCAGGGGTCTTCAATGCTGTCCGGGCTCGCGGACCTGCGAACACCGCGCCTCTGGCTGGTGTTGGCCGCCTGCCTGACCACCACGGGCGGCGTGCTCGCCACGTACTCGTTCATCGCACCGATTCTCACCATCCAGGCCGGAGTTTCTGCTGGTCTCGTGCCGCTGGTGCTGGCAGGTTTCGGCATCTGCTCCTTCCTCGGCACCCTGCTCGGCGGACGACTGGGCGACAAGCATGCCCACGCCGTGACGATCGCGGCCCCCGCGCTGACGACGCTCCTGCTGCTGGCGATGCCCCTGCTGCCTGGGTCGACCTGGACCACCGTCGTGCTCGTCGTGCTGCTGGGGGCATTCGGACTCAGCGCCAACAGTGTGCTCATCCACCTCGCCGTCGGCTACGCCGGCCGCGCGGCCACTCTCGGCTCAGGACTCGCTGTCGCAGCATTCAACGCCGGTACCGCCATCGGCACCACCATCGCCGGAGCCACCCTGACCACTTCGCTGGGCCTGTCCGGTCCCCCGGTCGTGGGCACGGTGATCGTCGCGCTGTCCCTGATTCCGGCATTCGTCCTCGCGGTCATGACACGCAGAAGCATCGCCGAGCCAACCCGGTCCGTTTGACCACTCAACATCACCCCACGAAGGAGAACACACCATGCGCGCAACGCTCATGTACAAAGCAGGCGACGTCCGGATCGAGGATGTCCCCGACTCGATCATCAAGCATCCGACAGACGCTCTGGTGCGTGTCACCGCGTCCTGCATCTGTGGCTCAGACCTGCACCCCTACCACCAGATGACCCATGAGAACGGCCCTGCCCGCATGGGCCACGAGCTCATCGGCGTAATCGAAGATCTCGGCAGCGAGGTCACCACTCTGAAGAAGGGCGATTTGGTCGTCTCCCCGTTCGCTATCTCGGACAACGTGTGCGAGTTCTGCCGTGAGAGTCTCCAGACCTCCTGCATCCACCACGAGGCGACTTTCCTCGACGGCATCGCCGACGAGGGCGGCCAGGCCGAAGCCATCCGCATTCCGCTCGCGGACGGCACCCTGGTGAAGCTGCCCGTCGCCGAAGGCTCAGCGCTCGTCCCCTCGCTGCTGACCCTGGCCGACGTGCTCGGCACCGGTCACCACGCCGCGAAGATGGCCGGAGTCACGCCCGGTCAGCGCGTGACGGTGATCGGCGACGGCGCGGTCGGCCTCATGGCAGTACTGTCCGCCAAGCGACTCGGCGCAGAACAGATCATCCTGATGGGTCGTCACACTGGCCGCACTAGCCTCGGACGCGAGTTCGGGGCCACCGACATCGTCGCCGAGCGCGGCGAGGAGGGCATCGCGAAGGTCCGAGACCTCACCGCCGGCCACGGCGCCCACGCCGTGCTCGAGGCCGTCGGCCATTTGCCGGCTTACGAGCAGGCGCTCGGCGTCGTCCGCCCAGGCGGTGTGATCAGCCGAGTCGGTGTCCCGCAGTACGAAAACGCCCCGATCGGATTCGGCAGCTTGTTCCGGCACAACATCCGCCTCGCCGGCGGACCCGCTCCGGTCCGCGCTTACATCGAGGAACTCATGCCTGACATCCTCGACGGCACCATCGTCCCCGGCAAGGTCTTCGATGTCGAGACGGATCTCGACGGTGTCCCGGGCGGATACCGAGACATGGACGAGCGACGGAGTCTGAAGGTCCTTGTCCGTCCGTAACCCTGTGAGCGGCGTTGGAGATGCACTGCCGAGCTCCTGGTCACCGACTACTACCGGTTCTGGGATGCTTTCGCCGCGGAGTCTCAGTCTGACAGCGATCCAGACCTCGCTGTCACGATCGGGGAAACGATCTCCGTCGAGCATCCCTCCCCACCCATATTCGCCGTCCTGCGCAGCCACTTCCACTTGCCATCCGGATGCGACGCACGACCCGCCAAGAGCTCGGCAAAGGGTGACTGCGGTGATGGCCACGACAACTCAGCGACCCGAGCGATATTCTCTCCTGCCGGAATCGACGACTCGTCGACAACTCCGACCGACTGCCCTATCCGCAGGAGTGCCAACCACCCGCCCGGCCGAGACACGTCCTTGGTCTGGATCCCACGGACCCCAGCATCCTTTGAACGGCGGTGCTGTTTCGCACGAGCGGCAAGCCGGGCCTTGCCAGACTTGTCCAGCCCGCGGTCGACGATCCACGACATCGCACTGCCCTCCCCCGAAAGATGGCACCAATGCCAGCCACGATGAGCCGGCAGCACAGGATTTCCGTAAGCAATCAGGCCGCACAAGGTCGACCTTCGACCTCGCAGGGAGGGTCCTAGACGAGCTCTGCTGCTCTCTCAATGAGGTCAGGCAGATCCTCGGGAAAGTAGGTCACGTCAGCAACTCTCAAATCCTCAGCCGACCACCAACGTGACCGAGTCACCGCCGTTCGTTCCAAGTCCGTCCAGCCATCGCAGTTCAGTTTCGATGGGGCGGGAACTCTTGCCGCAAAGAAGTGCTCGATCTGATGGAGAGGTTCGCCGTGATCGAGAAAATCAAAGGCCCTGCGGTGGAAGGGGCCGACGATCGCAATCTCAGTCATGGCGGTCTCTTCCGCCAACTCTCTTTCAGCAGCGTGCAGAAGTGATTCGCCCACATCGACGCCACCGCCTACCGTGAACCAGAAGCGCACAGAGTCGCTCCTGTCAGAAAGATCCCGACCTTCGAAAAGCAGCACTCGGTCCGAATGGTCGAGAACGATCACTCGGGCAGCAACACGGGATGGGATGACCATGACAACAGACCCTATTCCATCCGACGCTACAATCTGCTCGAGTCGTCTCCTGAATGATCACCTGCACCGAAGCTCGAAAGCCCTAACCTCGCAGCGAGAGTCCGAGGCGTTCGAACTTCTGATCGAGGTCGATCGGTCACAGGTTGAACCGGAACTCCACCACGTCGCCACGGTTAGGAACGTCAGGTTCGGACTGTCGCCCTCGTCTCCCGGGCGTTTCCCGAGGCGTCGGTCCACGTGACCACACAATCGACCGCATCCGGCGACCCCGCGGCGAGCAACAGGGGAAACCGCGCTTCCTGGCCGGGCGGGATGGTTCCGAGTGGACCGTCCTCACGATGCACGCGGAACAGCGCGTTCTCCGGCAGGTCCACGAACTCGAAGTCGACGTCGGCGGCTGGCCCGCGGGAAGTGTTGTGGAGCACGAGTGACCAGTTCCGCTTGGTGTTGACGCGACCCTTGCTGTCGGTCTTCACGCTCTCGCGCACCTCGGCGCGCGGCCAAACGCCTTCAGAGGGGTCCGGCCCCTCCGGCGGTGCGTCCTTCATGGACTCGACCGACTGCTGGAACTGCGCCGTCGCTCGACTGAGGAAGTTGTTGAGGTGACCGATGAGTGCCCCGTCGTTGCCGTACTCGAAGACGAGGGCCGACTTACGTAGCTCGTCCAGGTAGGCATTGAGCCGCCGGCGCTCGTCGAGCGCCGCGCCGCTCAAAGGCGGGCGTGGAGCCGAGTTCACGAGGACCGCCACCGACTTCCCCGCCTCGACGAGGACCTTGATCTCCTCGGCCGTGCCCGACTCGGCCTCGCCAGTCGGCGTCCCGAGGCGATCCTGGAAGAGCGCCACCGCGAGATCGGTCCCCTCAACGATCTGATGGTTGAGGATCTCCTGCGGCCGCTCGCCGAACTCGGCGACGGCGTGCTCGGTCCAGGACACGGGCAGAACCGTCAGGCCGACATGGCGGCCGAGGTTCAGATTCCACTGGCTGATCGTCTTGCGGATGACAGCCATGTCCGCGAGCGGCACATCACCCGGTGCCGAGATGAGAAGGTGGAGAGCGAGCGTGGGATAAGCCATCGGTGAAGATCCTTCTTCGTCAGTAGTGAGCGGCGCGGTCGGCCTGTATCAGCCGGTCGCCGTCCCGGCAGGAACGAGGTCGTCAGTCGCCGCCGACGAGGCGCAGCACCGGGCGCTCGTCGATTTCCCCCAGCAGGTCGCGGACCTGAATAGGGCTGATCTTCAGCGATTGGGCGAGCACAGGCACGGGAGCACCGTGATCACCGGCAAGATCAGCGGCCTTCCGGAGCAGCTTCGGCACCTCTCCCGGATATGCGCTCGTCGGATCGGCCTTGGAGTCGTAGACGGCCGACAGGCGCTGGTAGGCCCGACGCGCAGAGGACTCGGTGGTGCGCCCTCGCTCGACCATTCTGCGGATCAACGAGGTCGGCGAGACGCCCCACTTCCTGCCGAGACGGTCTAGGGCAGCGAGGTCGAGCCGTTGCGGCAACGCCGCGTCCATGGACGACGCCGGGGTGAGGAACGCCGCAGCGAACTCGTCGGCCTCCTTCTCGACAGCCGCACTGTACTCTCCGAAGTCGGAGTGGAGCAGCAGGTGCCCGATCTCGTGCGCGATCGAGAACCGGTGTCTGAATACATTCTCCGTCCGGCGCGGCGTCGTGATGACGATCGGTCGGTCGACGATGACGACAGAAAAGGCATCGACGGCGTCGATCTCGGCGAGCGGGCGAACGGCGACCACGATGCCGTGAGACTCGGCCGTGGCAACCAGGTGTTTGATAGGGCCGTCGGGCAGGTCCCAGTGCTGGCGCAGGAGGGCCGCCGCCTCGGCGGGCGAGCTTCCTGGACGGACTTCTGGGAGGTCGCCCTCAGGAGCTTGACGTGCCGCTCAAGCGCGAACGTCAGCTCCCACACCAGCGTCGCCATCGCCAGCGCTTTCTGGCGATCGCTCACGCGGGCCGACCTCAGGCTGCGGAAGTGGGCGTTGACCGTGTCGATCCGCGCCAGTGGCCGGCCGACGTCGAAAAAGCCGGGTCGGACGTCCAGGGCCTTCGCTAAACGGTCGAGGACGTCTGTCCGGGGAGAGTTGACACCCGCCTCGTACTGCCCGATCGCCGCGGCAGACACGCCCACCTCTGCGGCCAGGTCGGTCTTGGTCACCGAGCGACGGACGCGGGCCTGCGTCAGACGCGCCGGCTCGAAGCGGCCGTGCGTCTGCCCGGGGCCCGAGACATCGAACAGGCTCGGGGTGTCATCGCGCATCCGGATCGATGCCCTCCTGTTCGCGCGGCTCGATGACGGGCTCGACCGGGGTGCCACTAGCGAACGACTCCACCTCGGAGGCATCCGACTCGGCCGCGGGCTCCGCCTGCCAGATGGTCTCCTCGCCGCGGTAGCTGACCTCACCGCTGTCCCGGTCGAGTTCGGCAACGGCCCAGTCGATCGTCTGCAGTTGCCGCGGCGAGGAGTAGACCTTGACGAGCACGAGCGGCATCTTGCCGTCGACCGCGCTCATCACGGCCTCCAGATCAACCGCCTGCTCGGGTTCGAATGCGGGGCCCTGGCCCGTCGAGGCCATCAGGTCGGGGCCGAAGAGCGTCGGCTCCGGAATCGATGCATCGAAGCAGGAGATCTTCGTCGGGCTCGACGCGAAATCCACTGGATCACCGGAGGCAGGCACTCGCCACACGTACACAAGGCAACCGTTGACGATTGGCACCTTGTGACCGGCCGGAGCAAGCCGGTGCAGGTCGTGCCCTCTGCCGACGAACGCATCCTGCACGTCGATGAGAAGGTCCTGCCAGAGCGTCGAGTAGCCGCGACTGTTCCGCGTGTGTGCAGCCTGGTGGGCGTCGGCGGCATAACCGTGTCGGGTCCGCACTACGTCGACCGCGACTTCGCGGACGGTCGCCGCATATGGGCCGAACGCATCGGCGGGTGAATCTGGAATCACTCTGACCTCCTGAATCCGCGTCCGGAGCCGCGGATTCGGCCAGGACCACAACTTCAGTATGGCACGCGATTCGCGCACTTACACTTCAGGACGACGCTACGGCGTGTCGCGACCGTGGCCGCGAGGGCTCTGCGGCCGCACCAACCCCTGCCAGAACGCGGAGTCACGGGGGTGCTCGACCAAGAGCCTGGGAAGCAGCGGATCGGCGACCTCGGCGCGGGACGCCATGTCATCGAGCGAGGCGATGATGTCAAGCACGGACCGAGGCTCGAACTGGCCTGCTTCCCTCTTGGCCTTCTTCCGCACGATGTTCGGGGTCGGCCCGGCGTCGAGGACCGAGCGGTGGCACAGCCTGCCGTGGTGGGCGCAGCGGTTGCGGAGGTAGACCAGGGCGCGCATTCGGTAGGCGAAGCCAGCCTTGGCGATTCCCGTGCTCGTCGCGACGGCGTCGGCGAGATCGCCGCCCGCGCCCCGCTCGATGGCCTTCGACAGCGTGCCGAACGACAAGGCTTCGACGGCCGACCAGTCCGGTAGCTTGCTGTAGTCGGCACGGTTGATGCCGGATTCACGATAGTGGAGGATGTGGCGGTCCTTGCTGCGATCGATATCGCGCAGGCATAACTCGACGGTCGGCTCGCGGTCACTGATGTCGGTGTGGAAGCCTGCCTCGAGATACCGCCCGTAGGCCCCGTGCTCGTCGGCGACGACGCGGGCGACGTGCGAGCGGAGCATGAGCTCGACCTGCGCGAGCGGCCGGACGAGAGCAATGCGTAGCTCCTCGTCAGCGTCGTAGACCGCGCGGATCTCGTCGAAGACGACGCCCTGACGGAAGTCGTCGTCGCCGACGTGGGAGCCTTCTGGAAGTAGCACGCATAGCCGGAGAACCGGTAGTATTTCGTGGCGGCAAGGAAGCGGGCACAGGCAACCTCGTCGTCGACGACGAGGCCCCGACTGACCAGGAGGGCGACTTGCTCGTCCCAGGACAGACTCGGCTTCACAGACATCCCGGAAAGAAAGAGGCCCCACCCATTTGAGCTTCTTCGAGAGGCTTGGGAGGGGGTCGTTTGCCTTCATTGTTAGCGGACACCGACGACGAGTCGGCGGGGTGGTCGTCTCCGACCACACGCGCCTCGGCCACCAGCAGACGTTAAAGCGCGAACCTCCACTCCACGACGTCGCCGCACATAGGGCAGTCTGATCACAGACGGTGAGACCGCCGAAGCTATCAGCCCGGGCCACTTCCGAATATCACGTCTGGCCCTCGTATCCATGGAGCGCGAACAATGGCTCACCGTCGAAGTCCGTGCCGACGAGTCCTCTCGGTTTGAAGTCGACCAGGTTTGCTTCAAACAATTTGTTAGAGACGCACTGCTCGTTCTCGGTGCGGTGGCAGACCTGCTTCCTAGCCGACTCCGCAGTCTGCAGGCTGAGTATTTTCTCCAGTGCTGTCTCCCGGACTGGATTCGATCAATCCGTCCCTCTAGCGCCATCTCGCGAACCCGCTAGAAACGCGGATCGTCCGCTCCGGAGCCCTCCAGTGTCGCCATGGAATGACTTATGAGCAACCCCATCTTACGCACAAACGCGGGACAACACATCGCCTCGAGTTTTTACCGGAAGCCTGGCTGTTGGGGAATTGTGAACAGAAGCGTCCATGATTCTACTTTTTCGTCAGAAAACTAGGAAGCAAATTCGGGGAACAGCTCGAGTTGCACGGGAGAACCTTGTTGATGCCACTTGAAACCTCTGCCATTGTCCGCCCCGTCCGAGTAAAGGATCCCGGATATCTTCAGCCCTTCTGCCGATCGAAAGGCTTTGCAAATGCAGACTCCGGCAAGCGCCATGCGCAGATGAGCCTCTTCGGGCCTTAAGGTGACATTCAATGCGCCCGGTAGCTCCACTGAGGGATAAATCCAACCGTGGTGGATCTCAGGGGGAAGGTCGTAGTTGTATTTTGCGATCAGTTCTGATAGCTGATACTGCGCGCCGTCCTTAGTGCGAGCTTTGCGGGAGAACTGTCGCCCAAAGAACCCTGATATCACTTCAGCACCAAGATATGCCGAATCGGAGAGATGCTCTAGCGGAACTGGCAATCCGATTGCCGTGAGCTTCAGTTCGTCGAAAGTCTGATATTTCATGAGCGAGAAGTACTCATTGTCGCCAACGCGGATTTCATCGGGAACAGCCAGTGGGTTGTCGTAGCTGGTGTAGAGTAGCGACTCCCCCACCTTGTTAAGACGTCCCGCTGACTTAACATTCAAGGGCGGCGCTTCCCACGCATCGGCAATTGAGTTCATGTCCCGTAACGGCAAAATGTGATCGTCCGCGTCCAGGGCGCGTCCACGCCACAGCAAAGTTCCTGGCGTGATCAACCGGGAGTCAGTCGGAAGCATGGCGTAAGTGGACGAACACCTGGTCTCTGCCAGAGAAATCACGAACATCAGCTCGGAATACACCTCTTCAGGTGTCATCACCGAAAGGTCTAATCGTTCAAACTCGGCTTCGCGAGCCCGGATGCGATCCGGGTTTACCTGCGCAAAGTACTCGTCCAAACCATGCGGGTCGCTGACCATCATGAGCCCCCCGACGTCCAGGAGCCATCAGCCCAACAACGGCGCGGTGCGACCGGAACTTTCATCATCGAGAAATCTTTACCATCTGCTGTGCAGCTTGAAGTGCTTCTCGAAGCTCATTGATCCGCTCCGATGGTATGTCCCATCGCTCCAAGTCCAGAACTTCTCCTATACGCGAGTCAAGTTTCCTCACAACACCGAGTGCCGCTTTCGCGTCTACAGTGGCAGAGAAGTGACGATCGAAGAAGTCAGCGAACGCTCTTTCCGAGATTGGTTGCATTTGGTCCGAGGAGACACCAGGATAACCAAGGTTCACAGGACCAACACGCGTAGCCACCCACCGCTCAAACGCGACCTGCGCCTCTCGGACGAGTCGACGATCTTCTCGACGCTCCGCGACCCTGCCACCCACGATCTGAGATAGATAGCCGCCTAGGAGTGCCCCACCCAAGGCAAGGAGTGCCGTTACTATCTGCGTCCAATCCACAAGAGGCCCCTCAATAGTCGATGACTTATTACCGACGACACCTACACATTAAACCTAAATTCGACGACGTCCCCGTCGACCATGACGTAGTCCTTGCCTTCCATCCGCACCTTGCCGGCGGACTTCGCAGCGGCCATCGAGCCGGTGGCGTCGAGATCATCGAAGGAGACGACCTCGGCCTTGATGAAGCCCTTCTGGAAGTCGGTGTGGATGACTCCGGCCGCCTCGGGGGCAGTCGCACCCTTCGGGATCGTCCACGCGCGCGATTCCTTCGGCCCCGCGGTCAGATAGGTCTGGAGACCGAGCGTGTCGAACCCGACGCGGGCGAGCTGATCGAGTCCGCTCTCCTCCTGACCGGTCGACTCGAGCATCTCCCGCGCCTCGTCCTCGTCGAGCTCAGCGAGCTCGGACTCGAACTTCGCATCGAGGAAGATCGCCTCGACCGGGGCCACCAGCGCCCGCATCTCGTCCTTCTTCGCCTCATCGCCGAGCACCTCGTCGTCGACATTGAAGACGTAGAGGAACGGCTTCGTCGTCATCAGCTGCAGCTCCCGCAGCGGCGAGACGTCGAAATTGTCCGTGTGCATCGCCTGGTAGAGCGTGCGTCCGCTCTCGAGGATCGCCGTGGCGGCATCCATCGCCGTGAGCAGCTCGGCCGGCGCCCGCTTGCCCTTGACGTCCTTCTCGATCCGCGGGCGCGCCTTCTCCAGGGTCTGGAGGTCGGCGAGGATGAGCTCGGTGTTGATCGTGTCGATGTCATCGGCCGGGCTGATCTTGCCGTCGACGTGGACGACATCGTCATCGACGAAACCGCGGATGACCTGGCAGATCGCATCGGCTTCGCGGATGTTCGCGAGGAACTGATTGCCCAGCCCCTCACCTTCGGAGGCACCGCGCACGATTCCGGCGATGTCGACGAAGTCGACGGTCGCGTTGAGGATCCGCTCCGACCCGAAGATCTCGGCCAGGCGCGTCAGCCGCGCATCCGGCAGGGGCACAACGCCCACATTCGGCTCGATCGTCGCGAACGGATAGTTCGCCGCGAGAACCTGGTTCTTGGTCAGTGCATTAAACATGGTCGACTTGCCGACATTGGGCAGTCCCACGATTCCGATTGTCAGTGCCACGGTAGTCAAGTCTATCCCGGCGCCGAGGCGGTCCCCGAATCCTCGTGTCCGTGCCGTCTGTCACCCTGAAGTCATGAATGCATTTCCCGCCGCCGGCGTCATCGCCGCCTTCTTCCTGGCGATCGTCCTCAGCGCTGCCCTCGGGTTCCTCCTCGGCCGCGCCCTCACCCGCTCCCGCTACGTCGAACGCCTGACCCGCGCGGAGACGACCTCCCAGATCCTCTCCACCCGGACCGAGGACCTCGAAGCCGACGCCCAGATGGCCGGCGAGATCACCGCGGCCATCGGTCCCCTCGCCGCCAGCGTCCGGCAGCTGCACGAGAGCGTCCGCACTCAGGACAGGGCTCAGGTCGAGCAGATCACGCGGCTCAACGCCCAGATCTCGCACTTGAGCCAGCAGAATCTGCGGCTGCAGGAATCGACCGGGTCGCTCGCGAATGCCCTGAACTCCACGACGCAGCGCGGAGGTTGGGGCGAGGTGCAGCTGCGGCGCATCGTCGAATACGCCGGACTCCTCCCCCACGTCGACTTCGATGCGCAGGTCAGCGTCGACCGCGATGGACAGCGCCACCGTCCCGACATGGTCGTGCATCTGCCCGGCGGGGGCACCATCGTCATCGATGCGAAGACCCCGCTGTCGGCGCGGATCGGCGAGGGAGAGGAGGCCGACGGCAGTCATGCTCGCGCGCTCCTGCGCCATGTCGATGCGCTCGCGTCGAAGGAGTACTGGAAGGCGTTCGAGGCCGCACCGGACTTCGTCGTGTGCTTCGTCCCCACCGACGGTCTGCTCTCCGCCGCGGCCGCGACCTATCCGAAGATGATCGATCATGCCCTGGGCAAGAACGTCGTCCTCACCTCTCCTGCCACGCTCCTCGTCCTGCTCAAGACCGTCGCGCTCAATTGGCGGCAGGCGGAGATGAGCACGTCGGCGGCCGAGGTCCTGCGTCTCGGCACGGAACTCTACGAACGCGTCGGCACGCTCGTCTCGCATGTGTCGAAGATGGGGTCGAGCCTCGACCGCTCCGTCGAGGACTACAACCGGTTCGTCTCCTCGTTCGAGTCGCGCTTCCTCGTCACGGCCCGGAAGTTCCCGTCGACGGGCATCGTCAGCGAGGAACTCGACGCAGTCGCCGAACTCGACTCCCGCGCGCGTGGGGTCAGTGCTGCCGAACTCTCACGCCCGAGCTTCGGCACAGACGACCCGACACAATTGAGAAGGAGGCACACCGGCACCGACTGAAACGAGCAGACAATTGCGCGATTCGTCCGATCAGCGCGACCGGTGAGGGGCGAACAGCTCACGCGACCGGCTAAGGGTCGAGCGGCTCACGCGCCTAAGGTGGGGCCGAACAGCTCAGATGATGTCGTGCTGACGGTCAGCGCCGTCGCGCTTGTTCGACGTCTTCTTGCCAGCCGCCTTGAGGTCCTTGCGCAGTTCCCGCGGCAGCGAGAACATGAGATCCTCTTCGGCGGTCACGACTTCCTCGACCGACGCGAAGCCGTAGTCAGCGAGAAGTCCGAGCAGCTCCTGCACGAGTCCGTCGGGGACACTCGCACCCGAGGTGACGCCGACGGTGGCGACGTCGTGGAACCACGTCTCGTCGACCTCCCGGGCGAAGTCGATGCGGTGAGCCGCCTTCGCGCCGTGCTCAAGAGCGACCTCGACGAGGCGCACCGAGTTCGATGAGTTCGCCGACCCGACAACGAGCACGAGATCGGCCTGCGGGGCGATCTTCTTCACCGCGACCTGACGGTTCTGCGTGGCGTAGCAGATGTCATCGCTCGGCGGATCCTGCAGCTGCGGGAAGCGCTGACGGAGGATGTCGACGGTCGCCATGGTCTCGTCGACGCTCAGCGTCGTCTGCGAGATCCACACGAGGTTCTCGGAGTCCTCGACCTCGACGGTCTTCGCTTCCTCGGGGTTCTGAATGAGCGTGATGTGGTCCGGGGCCTCGCCCATCGTGCCCTCGACCTCTTCGTGACCGGCATGGCCGACGAGGAGGATGCGATAGCCGTCGCGAGCGAACCGGACAGCCTCCCGGTGGACCTTCGTCACCAGCGGGCACGTCGCGTCGATCGTCGCCAGATCGCGGGCGGCCGCCTCGGCGTGCACGGCCGGGGAGACACCGTGAGCGGAGAACACGACCCGGGCGCCCTCGGGAACCTCATCGGTCTCATTGACGAAGATCGCGCCGCGCTCGGAGAGCGTTTCGACGACGTGCCGGTTGTGGACGATCTCCTTGCGCACGTAGATGGGGGCACCGTAGTGCTCGAGCGCGCGTTCGACCGCGATCACGGCGCGATCGACTCCGGCGCAGTAGCCGCGCGGAGCGGCGAGCAGCACCTTCTGGTCGCTGCCGGCCGGGGTCCGAATATCGTCCGGGGCGATGCGCTTGCGCGGGATCGTGGGCATGGGAACAGAAACGGCAGTCACAAGGACAGTCTAAGTGTCGCGGCTGTGCATGAGCCACAAAGGTGAACCATTCCACAGGCAGTCACCTTGCCCGACCGCGGCCAGGGACCCGCCTGGCAGCGCTGACCGTCCATGTCCGCGGCGTTCGCTATGTCCGAGGCGTTCGTTAGGCTGGGTCGGGACAAGGAGATGACATGGCGCAACGAATATCCGGCACCCCGGGGACGCTCGGCGAGAACGTCGACCCGCAGGAGCTGCCGGCGACGGCGGCGGAGACCACTGCGGAGAACCCGTGGCCGCTCAGTGTGCTGTCGAACAAGATGAAGTCCTACATCGACCGCATGTCGAGCGTGTGGATCGAAGGCCAGGTCGTCGAACTCAACCATCGCGGCAAGGCCAGTTACCTCACGCTGCGTGACACCGACGTCGAGATGTCCCTGCCCGTCCAGATCTGGAAGAACGTCCTCGACCGCACGGGAGCGCAGCTGTCCGAGGGCAGCCATGTCGTCGCGAACCTCAAGGCCGACTTCTGGACGAAGACCGGCCGCCTGACGATGCGCGCCAACGACATCCGCGCCGTCGGACTCGGCGAGCTCCTCGCCCGTCTCGAACGGCTGAAGAAGCAGCTCGCCGCCGAAGGCCTGTTCGATCCCGCCCGCAAGAAGCGCCTGCCGTTCCTCCCGAACCGCATCGGGCTCATCACCGGACGCGATTCCGATGCCCAGAAGGACGTCGTGCGCAATGTGCACCTGCGCTGGCCCGCCGCCGAATTCGAGATCCGCAACACCGCAGTGCAGGGGCCCGACGCCGTGCCCGGAGTGATGAAGAACCTCGCCGAGCTCGACGCGGATCCGACGATCGACGTCATCGTCATCGCCCGCGGCGGCGGCAGCATGGAGGACCTCCTCCCGTTCTCCAACGAAGCGCTGGTGCGCGCCGTGTCCAATGCTCAGACACCGGTCGTCTCGGCGATCGGCCACGAAGCAGACCGCCCCATCCTCGACGAGGTCGCCGATCTCCGCGCGTCGACACCGACCGATGCCGCCAAGCGCATCGTCCCCGACGTCGCCGAGGAGGCCATGGGCATCCTCAATGCCCGGGCCATGCTCGATGCCGCAGTCAATCGCATCATCGACCGCGAGCAGGAGATGCTCACCGCCGTGCGCTCGCGACCTGTCCTCGCCGAACCCCAGACGATGGTCGATGCCCGGGAGGACGAACTCCTCATGCTCCGGCGCCGCAGCCTGCAGGCGATGTTCGGTCAGCTCAACCAGGGACAGAACGAGATCAACCATCTGCGGTCGCAGGCCCGGTCGCTCTCGCCGCTGCGCACCCTCGAACGCGGCTACGCGGTCGTGCAGACGGACAGCGGTCAGGCCGTGCGCGATGCCGACGAAGTCCACACTGGATCGACCGTCCACATCAGAGTCGCCCGCGGACGCTTCGACGCCGAGGTGACGACCATCGACGATGCCACAGAAGAGACAAGGAGCTGACCATGACCGAACCCGCAACCCAGCAGAGCGAACCCGACATCAGCACGCTGAGCTACGAACAGGCACGTGAGGAGCTCGTCACCACGGTCAAGCGCCTCGAGGCCGGCAACCTGCCCCTCGAGGAGTCGCTGCGCCTCTGGGAAAGCGGAGAGGCCCTGGCCGATCGGTGCCAGGCGTGGCTCGACGGTGCGCGCGAACGCCTCGACAAGGCCCGCGAGGACAGCACCGACGACGAATGACGGTGCCCGCCTCAGCTGCAGTCACGGCTCAGGCGAGGTCGGCTGACACCTGATCGGCGAAGTAGTTGACCGTGTCCGGAGTGGCGATCGCCGTGATGACGACGAAGACGTCGCCCTTCGACGTCACCCACTGCACCTTCGCATCATCGGTCCGGTACACCTGGTAGGTGTAGCCGCTGACATCGACGGTCTCGGCGGCGGTCGCATCCTGGACCCTACCGTCGGCCCAGGCCTGCGACGCCTGCGCCTGCTCGATGCTCACCCACTGATCGTCGGGCCCGAGGAACGACACGTACCACGAGGTGACGCCGGTGTCGCCGATGCGGTCGAGGTTCGCTTCATTCGACGTCCACCCCGAGGGCACGTCGGGAACGACGAGTGGATAGTCCGTGTTGGCCTGGGACGCCTCGGCGATCGCGCGGTAGTCGACGACCCGTTCGGAGTTGACCTCCGGCTGCGGGGCGAGGAGGAGAACACCGCCGACGAGAGCCAGGCAGGCCATGATCGCCACGGTCATGTTCACCCAGTTCGAGTTCTTCCGCAGCAGACGCATCTCTTCCCGCGACCCGGGAAGGACGACTCCGGACTGGTCGGACATGGAAACTCCTTCGCGGCCGGTCCCCTGCTGCTGCCGGGAACCCGTTTCGTCGGTGGTGGAACGGACATTCACCCCTCCATTGTCCCCGTGCGGCCCACCAGGGGCCAATCGGCGGTGCCCCTGACCCCGCCGGCGCACGGGTGCACCGTTGGGCAACCGACACTCAGCCGCTCGACGTGGTCGGCTGTCGCTCCGCATCCGAAGAGGTGTCAGCACTCACCGAGGAGGTGTCGGAGACCACCTGAGGAGGGTGGCACAATTGGAGGCATGAGTGACCCACAGGATTCAGTTGACGTGAAATCGCATCATGATCGGGGCCGAGTGGACGCGGAAGCGCCACCCGTCGCAGTCACCGACGCATGGTCCCAGCAGGCCCAGGTCGGAGCCGATGCTCCCGACCGCAACCTCGCCCTCGAACTCGTGCGCGTCACCGAAGCCGCCGCCATCGCCGCCGCCCCCTGGGTGGGCCGCGGGGACAAGAACGCCGCCGACGGCGCCGCCGTGGCCGCGATGCGCAATGTCATCTCCAGCGTCCGCATGGCCGGAACCGTCGTCATCGGCGAAGGCGAGAAGGACGAAGCGCCGATGCTCTTCAACGGCGAGCAGGTCGGCGATGGCGGCGGAGCCCGCTGCGATGTCGCCGTCGACCCGATCGACGGCACCCGCCTGACCGCGCTCGGCATGCCCAACGCGATCTCCGTCATGGCCGTGACCGAAGACGGCGCGATGTACGACCCGTCGGCCGTGTTCTACATGGAGAAGCTCGTCACCGGCCCTGCCGCCGCCGACGCCGTCGACCTGCGCCTGCCGATCGCGGAGAACATCCGCCGCGTCGCCAAGGCGAAGGGAACGAAGGATCCCGCCTCGGTGACGGTGATGATCCTCGACCGCCCCCGCCACGAGAAGACGATCGCGGAGATCCGCGCCGCCGGCGCCCGCATCCGTCTCATCACCGACGGCGACGTCGCCGGCGCCATCGCCGCCTGCCGACCCGACACGGGCGTCGACATGCTCATGGGCATCGGCGGCACCCCCGAGGGCATCATCACCGCGTGTGCGATCAAGGCCCTCGGCGGAGTCATCCAGGGCCGCCTGTGGCCGCAGGACGACAGCGAGCGCGAAGCCGCGGCGAAGGCCGGCCTCGACATCGACCAGGTGCTCGGCACCGATGACCTCGTGACCGGGGACAACTGCTACTTCGTCGCCACCGGCATCACCCAGGGCGACCTGCTCGACGGCGTGAAGTTCCACGGCAGCCACGTCTCGACGCACTCGCTCGTCATGCGGTCGAAGTCCGGCACCGTGCGCTCGGTCTTCGCCGAGCACCAGTCGGCGAAGACCCACTCCTACGTCGAGGCCGCCGAAGAGGCCGCCCGCCGCGGACTCGTCTGACCCGAACTCCATCACCGGTGCCGGTCGCCCCGGCGCCGGTCCCAGACACAGCGAGTGCGATTCCGCTCGCCCCACCATCACCGGCCCAGGGAAGCAGGTCAGGACGCAATGCCCAATCAGGCTTGGAAGCGCTTGCAGGAAGGCAACCGCCGGTTCGTCAACGACGAACCCGAACATCCCAACCAGGACACGGCCCGCCGCGAGGCGGTGACGGCGGACCAGAAGCCGTTCGTCACCCTCTTCGGCTGCGCCGACTCCCGGGTGGCCGCGGAGATGATCTTCGACGTCGGGATCGGTGACATGTTCGTCGTGCGCAACGCCGGGCAGGTCATCGACCCCGTCACCCTCGGTTCGCTCGAGTACGGGGTCGAGATGCTCGGCACTCCCCTGCTCGTCGTCCTCGGCCACGACAGCTGCGGGGCCGTGACGGCGGCCTACAACGCCTACGACACCGGGGAGACCCCGCCCGGGTTCATCTCCGATGTCGTCGCCCGGATCCTCCCGACCGTGGCCCGGGCGCGGAAGAACCGCCGCACCACCGTCAATGAGACGGTCGTGCAGAACACCATCGACACGGTCGAGAAGATCATGCAGCTCTCCACGCTGATCTCCCGCGCCGTCGAGGAGGGCCGACTCATCATCGTCGGCATGACCTACCAGCTCCACGACGGTCACACGACCGTCGTCGCCCAGTACGGAGGCGACGAGGCCGCAGTCTCGACCTACGCCTCCTGACCGGCGGCCGGAACGTGAGGGCGCCGCGGCGTCCGCACGTCGCGGCCGCACACACCATCACGAAAGGACAGTGCCCAAGCATGAGCGAAGAGTTTCGCATCGAACACGACACCATGGGTGAAGTGAAGGTTCCCAAGGACGCCCTCTACAGCGCGCAGACCCAGCGCGCCGTCGAGAACTTCCCGATCTCCGGCAAGACGCTCGAATCCGCGCACATCGCCGCCCTCGCGCAGGTGAAGAAGGCAGCGGCAAAGGCCAACCGCGAGCTCGGCGTCCTCGACGCCGACCGCGCCGAGGCGATCGAGAACGCCGCCGACGAGGTCATCGCCGGCAAGCACGATGCGCAGTTCCCCATCGACGTCTTCCAGACCGGATCCGGCACCTCGTCGAACATGAACACCAACGAGGTGCTCGCGACACTGGCGACGAAGGCACTGGCCGACAAGGGCATCGACGTCCACCCCAACGACCACGTCAACGCCTCGCAGTCGTCGAACGACGTCTTCCCCACCTCGGTGCACGTCGCCGTGACGAAGGCTCTGGTCAACACGCTCATCCCGGCCATGGACACGCTGGCGACGTCACTGGAGAAGAAGGCCGAGGAGTTCGCCTCGGTCGTCAAGTCCGGGCGCACCCACCTCATGGACGCCACCCCGGTCACCCTCGGCCAGGAGTTCGGCGGCTACGCCGCGCAGGTCCGCTACGGCATCGAGCGCATCGAATCGGCTCTCCCCCGCGTCGCCGAGGTGCCGCAGGGCGGCACCGCCGTGGGCACCGGCATCAACACCCCTGACGGGTTCTCCTCGCGCGTCGTCGAGATCCTCGCCGAGGAGACCGGCCTGCCGATCACCGAGGCCCGCAACCACTTCGAGGCCCAGGCCAACCGCGACGGCCTCATCGAGGCCTCGGGTCAGCTGCGCACGATCGCCTACGGCTACATGAAGATCTGCAACGACCTGCGGTGGATGGGCTCGGGACCGAACACCGGCCTCGGCGAGATCGCCATCCCCGACCTTCAGCCCGGCTCCTCGATCATGCCCGGCAAGGTCAACCCGGTCATCTGCGAGGCGACGATCCAGGTCGCAGCCCAGGTCATCGGCAACGACACGACCGTGGCCCTGTCGTCGACGAACGGCGCGTTCGAGCTCAACGTCGGCATCCCCGTCATGGCCTCGAACCTCCTCGAGTCGATCCGCCTCCTCGCCAACGCCTCGACGGTGATGGCGGAGAAGATGATCGACGGACTGACCGCGAACGTCGAGCGGGCGCGCTTCCTCGCCGAGGCGTCCCCGTCGATCGTCACCCCGCTCAACAAGGTCATCGGGTACGAGAACGCCGCGAAGATCGCCAAGCACGCGGTGGCGAACAAGATGACCGTCAAGGAGGCGACGATCGATCTCGGCTTCGTCGAGAACGGCTCGATCACCGAGGCCGACCTCGACAAGGCGCTCGACGTCATGACGATGATCGGCACCTACAAGTGAGCTGAGCCGCTCACCGCACAGCGCCCGCCGCCGGTCACCACCGACCGTCGGCGGGCGCTGTCGCGTCGGAGCACACCCTAGGACCGGAACGGGTCGAACTCCTCGAGGACGTCGGTGACGAGGGCGGCGATGTCCGAGCGCTCCGAACGGGTGAGCGTGACGTGCGAGAAGAGGTCGTGGCCCTTGAGCTTCTCGATGACCGCGGCGATCCCGTCGTGGCGTCCCACCCGCAGATTGTCCCGCTGCGCGACATCGTGGGTGAGCACGACCTTCGAGTTCATCCCGATGCGCGAGAGCACGGTGAGCAGCACATTGCGTTCGAGCGACTGCGCCTCATCGACGATGACGAACGCATCGTGGAGCGACCGGCCGCGGATGTGCGTGAGCGGCAGCACCTCGAGGATCCCCCGGTTGACGACCTCGTCGATGACGTTCTTGCTCACGAGTGCGCTGAGCGTGTCGAAGACCGCCTCGGCCCAGGGGTTCATCTTCTCCCCCTCGCTGCCGGGCAGGTAGCCGAGGTTCTGGCCGCCGACGGCGTAGAGCGGGCGGAAGACCATGATCTTCGAGTGCTTGTTCTCCTCGAGCACCTTCTGCAGCCCCGCCATGAGAGCGAGCGCGGACTTCCCCGTTCCGGCTCGCCCTCCCAGCGACACGATGCCCAGCTCGTCGTCGAGCAGCATGTCGATGGCCACCCGCTGCTCGGCCGACCGCCCGTGGACGCCGAAGATGTCCCGGTCCCCGCGCACGAGGCTGACTGTGTTGTTCGCCCGCACCCGGCCGAGAGCCGAACCCCGCGGTGAGGTGATGACGACCCCGGTATTGACGACCTCGTCGGCCACCGCATCGGTCTGGATCGACCCGGAGTCGTAGAACTCCGACATCTCCTCGTCGCCGAGCGCGAGTTCGCTCATCCCCGTGAATCCCGAATCCGTGGCGAGTTCGGCCAGGTACTCCTCGGCTTGGAGGCCGAGCGCTGAGGCCTTGACGCGCATCGGCACATCCTTCGTCACGACGACGACGTCGTGTCCCTCCGCGGCGAGGTTGCGGGCGACCGCGAGGATCCGCGTGTCGTTCTCCGACCGGTCGAATCCGACGGGCATCGTCGAGGCGTCGATGTGGTTGAGTTCGACGCGCACCGTGCCCCCGGCGTCGCCGACGGGGATCGGCTCGTCGAGACGGTCGTAGTCGGAGCGGAAGTCGTCGAGGATGTGGAGGGCCTTGCGGGCGGTGAACCCGAGTTCAGGATGGTGCCGTTTCGCCTCGAGCTCCGAGACCACGACGAGAGGGATGACGATGTGATGCTCTGCGAATCTCAGCAGTGCTCCCGGATCCGAGAGAAGCACCGAGGTGTCGAGAACGTATGTGTGGACCTTTTCGGCCATGAGGACCCCTGTTGCGTGCGTAGCGCCGAGGTCCAAGTCCTGACATCCCCCGAACCCCGGGTTGGTGTCGACCAACTACAGCCAACCTAACCCCGGTCTCGGGCGTGTCCCGGTACCGGCACGCGCATCCGCGTCATGAACTTCGCATGAATGGGATAGGTGATAGTTTCGGCCCATGGCCGATGCGATCTTCGAGAACCCGCAGCTCGTCGCCGTCTACGATGCCTTCGACGCTCCCCGCGACGATCTCGACCTCTACACCTCACTCGCCGAGGAGGTCGCGGCATCGGCGGTCATCGACCTCGGGTGCGGCACCGGTGTGCTCGCCCGCAGGCTCGCCCGCGCCGGCCGTCACGTCCTCGGCATCGATCCGGCCCGGGCGTCGATCGATCTCGCGAAGGCGCACGCCGCCGAGGAGGGGCTCAGCATCGATCACCGCGTCGGCACCGCAGCGGACATCCCCACCGCTGTCGCCGATCTCGTGACGATGACCGGCAACGTCGCCCAGGTCTTCCTCAGCCTCGACGACCTGCGCGCCGTGTTCGCCGACTGCGCCCGCGGCCTGCGCTCCGGTGGTCACCTCGTCGTCGAGACCCGCGACCCCGCCGTCCGAGCCTGGGAGTCGTGGGGACGGCGCCAGCCGCGCACCCTCGACGTCGACGGCATCGGCGAGGTCACGGAGACCCTGGCACTGGGTCAGGTCGACCTGCCGTTCGTCTCCTTCTCCCACCTCTACCGCTTCGCGGCCACGGGCGATGTCATCGGCTCGCGCTCCCGGCTGCGGTTCCATGAGCAGGGAGAGGTCGCCTCGGCGCTCGAGGCCGCCGGCTTCGCCGTCCGCGACATCCGGGACGCACCGGACCGCCCGGGAGCCGAATGGGTGTTTCTCGCGCAGAAGCGCTGAGCCAGGCGAAGCGCTGAGCCGGGACTCGGCGTCTACCGCCCGAAGCGGCGCTGGCGCAGCCCGTAGTCGCGGACCGCGCGGAGGAAGTCGGTGCGCCGGAAGTCGGGCCAATAGGTTTCGCAGAAGTAGAACTCCGAGTACGCGCTCTGCCACATGAGGAATCCGGAGAGCCGCTGTTCGCCCGAGGAGCGGATGATGAGGTCCGGATCGGGCTGACCCTTCGTGTAGAGGTGCGCCCCGATCTGCTCGGGTGAGAGTTCGGCGATGATCGTCTCGAGGTCGACGCCGTCGTCGGTCCGGGTCCGCAGCAGGGACTTCACGGCGTTGACGATCTCCTGCCGCCCCCCGTAGCCGACGGCGACGTTGACGCGCATCCCGCGTCCGTCCGAGGAGGCCGCGGCTTCGAGGCGGGCGCGCAGGTCAGGCGGCAGGATGTCGAGGTCGCCGACGAGCTGGACCCACACCCCGTCGAGCTTCGCGATCCGCTCGACCATGTCGGAGATGATCTCGATGAGCACGGCCACCTCGTCGGCCGAGCGGGCGAGGTTCTCCTTCGAGAGCACGTAGAGGGTGACGATCTCGACGTCGACCTCCGTGCACCAGCCGAGGAACTCGACGATCTTGTCGGCTCCGGCGCGGTGGCCGTCGGCGGTCGTCGCCCCGAACTCCTTCGCCCAGCGGCGGTTGCCGTCGGTGATGACCCCGACGTGCCGGGGCACGGGCACCGAGGTGTCGAGCTCGCGCAGGAGTCTCCGCTCGTAGAGGCGGTAGAGCAAGCTCAGCGGTCGTGCCACGTCGCCTTCTTTCTCCTGCGGTCCCGGTCGGTCGAACATCATCCAGAGTACTATCCTCCGACCGCCTCACCTGCGGTCGGTCTCAGCCGGTGACTCTCCGAGGTCAGCGCAGAACTGCCACGACCGGCACATGGGCCGCTGGGGATCCTGCCAGGAGAAGCCAGTAGATTGAAGCCATGAACGCTCCCGTCACGGACCCGCCAGCGCTCGACCGTCCCGATTCGCCGGACCGCCAGCCCCGCTCCGGCGGCGCGTATCCCGTGCGCATCGCCCGGCGCCGCACCGCGCTGCGCTCGGAGCTCGGCAAACTCGCCGGACAGGTCAAGCCGAAGCTGCGCGGCTGGTTCCATGCCGGAGCGTTCCCGCTGGCGATGATCGGCGGGTTCGCCCTCGTCATCATCTCCCCGACGATCGAATCGCGGCTGGCGGCCTCGGTCTTCGCCGTCACCGGGATGCTCCTCTTCGGCACCTCCGCGGTCTATCACCGCGGACGCTGGCGGACCCGCGCCCGCCTCATCCTCCGCCGCCTCGACCACGCGAACATCTTCCTCATCACCGCCGGCACCTACACCCCGCTCGCTGTCCTCATGCTCCGCCCGGACCAGGCGATCCTCCTGCTCTCGGTGCTCTGGGGTGCGGCGGCCCTCGGGGTGGCGTTCCGGACGATCTTCACGACCGCGCCGAGGTGGCTCTTCGTCCCCGTCTACGTCTTCTTCGGCGTCGCCGGGGTCGGCTACATCCCGCAGATCTGGACGACGATCCCGGCCGTCGGCATCCTCATCGTCGTCGGCGGCGTCTGCTACATCGCCGGTGCCGTCATCTACGGCATCAAACGGCCCAACCCGGCACCGAGGTGGCTCGGGTTCCATGAGATCTTCCACATCCTCACGATCGCCGGCTACGGCTGCCACCTCGCCGCGCTCCTCGTCGCGGCCGTCGCGGCGTACTGAGCGCCGGCGGCCGCGCAGGCGTCGCACCGGCCGAGCACACAGCGCACACAACAGCGCCGGACCCGGCGACCGCCTCGGCGATCATCGGATCCGGCGCTGTGGACTGCCGGTGAGGTCGGGATGGGCACTCACCCCGGGCCTCTCAGCGGTTCAGCCGTCCTGCTTCCGGGTCTTCTCGGTTCCACCATCGGCATCGGCCTGGTCGGATTCGGAAGAATCGCCGGTGGCCTCGGGGGCGTTGGCCCCGGAGAGCTTCGACTGGTTGGGCACCGCGTACTTGCGCAGCGGGATCGGGTAGGCGTCGCTGGCCCGGGACCGCGCCCGCACCCGGCGCACGCGCTTGAGGGCGTCGCGGATGAGGAAGATCGCGACGACGACGATCGCGAACGTCGTGAGGAAGCCGATCGTGCCCGGAGTGACGAGGTCCGGATCGGGCCCACCCGACGGGGTCGCCGTCCCCGTCGCCGCGAGCACCGCGACCGCTGACAGGCTCGACTCGGTTGCCATGACGCTCATGCGCTCTCTCCCTGGTATTCGTCGACGGAGGGTGAGGCCGGGAGCATGCCCTCGGCCGGGACCGTGCTGCCGTCGTCGCGTCGGACTCCGGCGAAGAGATCGGACTCCTGGAAGTCGACGCCCGGAGTCAGCGGCGGCCGGTCGGTGCGGTCGACGGCGAGTTCGAACTCCTCGGTCGGCCAGTACTTCCGGGCCGCGACCCGCGAGGCGGAGAAGAACCCGCCTTCGGGATCGATCTGGGTGGCGTGGGAGAGCAGGGCGCGATCACGGGCGTCGAAGTACTCAACGCAGTCGATGCGCGTCGACAGCCAGTTGACGCGTTCGGCATCGCGCTTCCTGAAGTCCTCGATATGGTCGGCGAACGGCGACTCGAGACCGGCCTCGGTCATCTTCTCGTGGATCGTGATCCACTTCTTCGCCGAGAGGTCCTGGTTGTAGTAGACCTTCTGCACCTGCCACGGCTCGCCGAGCTCGGGATAGGCCTGCGGATCTGCGGCGGCGTCGACGGCGGCCATCGTCACCGCGTGGTTCTTGATGTGGTCGGGGTGCGGGTAGCCGCCGAGCTCGTCGTACGTCGTCACCACCTGGGGCCGGAACTGCCGGATGATGTGGACGAGAGGCAGCATCGCGATCTCGTCGGGCACCCGGTAGAAGCAGCCGGGCGGCGTCTGGTTCTCGAAGTCGCCGTCGGGCAGACCCGAATCGACGTGGCCGACCCACACGTGCTCAGCGCCGAGCGCGGCAGCGGCGGCCGCCATCTCCTCACGGCGCAGTCCCGCGATGTCGCGGGTGGCCTTGGGCGATTGGAGGAGCGCCGGATTGAGGATGTCGCCGGCCTCTCCCCCGGTCATCGAGGCGATGAGGACGCGCGCGCCGAGATCCGCGTACTTCGCGCTCGTCGCGGCCCCCTTCGACGACTCGTCGTCGGGGTGGGCGTGAACTGCCAGCAGACGCAGACCCTCATATGGAAGCGCAGTCATTTCTCGGAAGATCCCTTTCGATTCGCCGTGAGCCGTTCCTCACTCCGCGTGCCCGTGGACATGATCGCAGAACTCGGATCGACTACTCTAGGTTAGTGCGCGAGACTGACAGATGAGGAATTCAATGACTGAGGTTACAGCCGCAGACCCCCAGAGCGACCGGTACGGCCGCAGCCGCACTCCGCAGCGCCGCCTCAGCCGCCGGGCCACGATCATCGGCGCAGCGGTCATCGCCGTGGCCGTCGTCGTCATCGGCGTCATCAACTTCCAGCCGTCGCAGGAGCCCACGGATCCCCGGACGCTCAACTATGCCATCGTCGATTCCGCGAAGACTCAGGTCAGCGTCGCCATCTACCCTGATCAGACCCGCAGCGTGCACTGCATCGTGCAGGCGACGAACGATCGCGAGGCGATCGTCGGCTTCACCGAGGTCAGCCTCGAGGCCGACCCGCAGGCCGACCCCACCTCGCCCAAGCAGATCGACGTCACCCTCGCGACGACGCAGCTCGCGGCCTCGGGACACGCCGACGCCTGCTGGTTCGAGTGAGCCGGCCGGCACTGAGCGCGAACTCTGCCCCGCCCTTGAGCCGCAAGGTCACCTGTTCCCACTGATTCCTCGCCGAGGCGGTCTGACGTGGACGATCTCAGTGTCCGGATGGTGATCCAGATCATCGTATTTCGCCGCAGATGCGTTAGACTGTAGTTTCATTCACCACCCGGGCGTACCCCACGCCCGGTTTTTCGTTGCCTGACGTGCCGTCAGTGCACCGAACCGAAGAAGGAGAAGTCATGACCGAGGATGTCACCCAGGAAGAGACATGGTTGACACAGGAAGCCTTCGACCGTCTGTCGAAGGAACTGGAACACCTCTCCGGACCGGGACGTGCAGAGATTGCTGAGAAAATCGAAGCCGCCCGCGACGAGGGTGACTTGAAGGAGAACGGCGGCTATCACGCGGCGCGCGAAGAGCAGGGCAAGCAGGAGGCCCGCATTCGCCAGCTCGAACAGCTGCTCCGGTCCGCGAAGGTCGGAGAGAGCGAGAGCGACGGCAAGACGGTGTCCCCCGGGTCCGTCGTGACCGCGAAGGTCGCCGGCAACGAGATGCGCTTCCTGCTCGGCAGCCGCGAGATCGCCGGCGATTCCGACATCGACGTGTTCTCGGAGAAGTCGCCGCTCGGTGCGGCCGTGCTCGGTGTCGCCGTCGGCGACAAGACGAGCTACGAGGCCCCCAACGGCAAGGAGATCTCCGTCGAGGTCGTCGACATCGAGGCCTTCTCCGGCTGAGACCGGCTGCGATGCAGCGAAGACCGGTGGGCGGGTGCATCATGCACCCGCCCACCGGTCTTCTCTTCTCCGCGTGCGGACGACGCCCCACGACACGGTGCTGAGCGGTCGAGGCCGCTCAGCACCGGGCGGACTCAGCGCTGCGGATCGTCGCGGCCGGCGCCGCTGCGACCGCTCGGGGTCTCCGATCCGGGGAGGTCCTCGGGTTCGGCCGAATCGCGGCCCTCTGCGGCGCTCCTGGCCTCCGCCGCGTCGACCTTGGCCTGCGCGGAGTCGAGCACGGCATCCGCCTCGGCGGTGTCCGGTCTCTCCTCCGGGGGTGCCGCACCTCCCCGTGGACCGTTGGCGTGGACGATGTAGCTGACGACGGTGTTGAGCACGGCGACGAGCGGCACCGCGAAGAGGGCGCCGACGATGCCGAAGAGGAAGCCTCCGGCGGCCACGGCGAGGACGACGGCGAGCGGGTGGACGGACACGGCCTTGCCCATGAGGAACGGCTGGAGGACATGGCCTTCGAGCTGCTGGACGCCGATGACGACGGCGAGCATGATGATCGCCGAGACGAGGCCGTTCGACACGAGCGCGACGACGACGGCGACGATGCCCGAGGCGACGGCACCGACGATCGGCACGAACGAGGAGAGGAAGACGAGCAGGGTCATCGGGATGACGAGCGGCACGCCGAGGATCGCGGCACCGATGCCGATGCCGATCGCATCGACGGCGGCGACGAGGATCTGCACCCGCACGTACTGGGTCAGTGTGGTCCACCCGCGACGGGCGGCGCCGATCGCGACCGGCTGGGCGGGGATCGGGAGGAGGTTCGCGACCCACCCGAAGATGCGCTTGCCGTCGTAGAGGAAGAAGAACGTCGCGAAGAGGGTCATGAGGAGACCGGCGAGGAACGAACCCACCGAGGTGGTCGCCTGGAGCGCTCCGCCGAGCAGCTGCGAGCCGTTGTTCTGGAGGAACTGGGTCGCCGACTGGATCGCGTCGTCGATGTAGGTCGAGATCGTTCCCGAATCGATGCCGAACGGGTTGTGCGCGAGCCAGTCGCTGATGCTCGAGAACCCGGTGATGACCTGATCGATGAGATCGGGCATGCCGGAGTAGATCTGCTGTCCGACGAGGGTGAAGAGCCCGACGACGACGACGATGAAGCCGACGAAGGAGATGGCGGCGGCGAGACCGCGCGGCATCCGCTTCGCGAGCCAATCGGTGAGCGGACCGAGCAGTGCCGCCAGCAGCAGCGCGATGAGCACCGGCAGGAGGACGTCCCAGACCTTCGACAGCAGCCAGAAGGCCACGCCGATGCCGACGAGGACGACGATCGAGCGCCATGACCACGCGGCGGCGACTCGCAGGCCCGGGGAGACGTACGGTTCGGAATTGGCGTCGAGGCGAGCGTGCGCGACGTCGGTGGCGCTGACGTCCCCGGCGCGCACCGCTTCGTCGTCATTGCTCCGGCGAGAGCGGCTGCGATCTCCGCGGGCGGAGTTCCATGCCCCCTTCAACCGGAATCGGGATTCGGTGTTCTCGTTGTCTGACATGCTCCAACAATAGTTGTTGAGCATGGCTGTGAGGTGGAATGATGACAGCACAGGAAGGGATTCTTTGTGAGAAAGCGCATCTTCTACGCCGCCGCCACCATGACAGGGGCGGCTGTCGGCATCGGCGCATCGGCCGCCGGGCTGCTCCGCCGCCAGGCCTCGTCCCTGCGTCGGGGGTTCGACGCCGACGCCGACCGTCGCCACATCACCGTCGCCGAGGATGTTCCTCCACCGGGCACCGATGACGGGGATGTGGCCTCCCTCGCCGTCATCGGCGATTCGTGGCTGTGCGGCGTCGACATCGACGATCCCGCCCAGACCCCTGCCATGCTCATCGCCCGCGGCCTCGGCAGGCTGCTCGGGACCACGGTCCGGGTGGAGTCGACCGCCCGTCCCTCGGCGCTGTCGGATCAGCTCTCGGCACAGGTCGATGAGATCCTCCGCTCGTCCCGACTCGCCCGGCAGGGCGCGGAGTCGTGGACCCAGGACCGTCGCTTCGCGATCATCTCGATCGGCACCGGGGACGTCATCCATCCCATCCACGGCCCGATCGGCGTGCCGGCGCTCACCCAGGCGATCAACCGGCTCCAACGCGAGGGCCGGTACACGGTGTTCGTCCTCGTCTGCCCCAACCTCGGCGGTCTTCCGGGGCTGCGCGACCCGCTGAAGACGACGCTGCGGCGCTCGTCCCGCGTGCTCGCCGGCTCGCAGTGGCTGGCGGCCCTGTCGGCCCGCGCTGTGCCGCTGCTCGCCACCGGATCGCTGACGGGCACGACCCGGAAGTCGCTGCTCAACGAGTCCGGCCGGTTCCCCAGCGCCCTCGGCTACGCCCAGCTCGCGTCGACGGTGCTCGCCGCGATCGCCGAGCGCATCGCCGCCCCTATCGCCGTCGACCGCTCGCAGGACATCCCCGACGACACGCGCGAAGAGCCTGCCGACCTTATCCCAGGACAGGGCCGCGCCGCCGATGAGGACGCGTCTGCGACCGCACCCGCCGACCCCACGCCGCCGGCCTCCGAGGGCACGGCCCCGTGATCCCGGTCGTCCTCGCTTCCCAGTCCCCCTCCCGCCGGCAGATCCTCGCTGCCTCGGGCATCGACCCCACCGTCATCGTCTCCGAGGTCGACGAGCGCGCGATCGAGGAGTCCTTCACCGGGTCCGTCGGGGACCTGACGACGGAGCTCTCAGCGGCGAAGGCCCGGGCGGTCGTCGCCCGACTCGAGACGATGCCTGCCGCCGACCTGCCCGAATCGCTGCGCGGGGCCCTGACCTGCGTCGTCATCGCCGGCGATTCCCTGCTCGAACACGACGGCGCGGCGATCGGGAAACCGGGCACACCGGAGCGCACACGCGAGATCTGGGCGTCGATGGCCGGCGCCTGGACGACGCTGCACAGCGGTCACTCGCTTGCGCTGCTCGACCGCACCGACCTCGCTGCGCCCTTCCGGCTCCGCGACCTCCGCTCGCAGCGGTCGGCCACCTCGGTGCTCATCGGCACCCCCAGCCCGGAGGAGCTCGAGGCCTACATCGCCACGGAGGAGCCCTTCCACGTCGCCGGTGCCCTGACGATCGACGGCTTCGGCGGTGCCTTCGTCGACCGGCTCGACGGGGACCATCTCACGGTGCTCGGGCTCAGCCTGCCGGTTGTGAGGGATCTCGCGCGTGACATGGGCCTGTTCTGGCCCGATTTCTGGTCCGTCCGGGACTAGACTCGAAGCGGTCGAGCGGACACGCCCGGCGCCTTTGAAGTTTTCTCATGAGGTTTTTATCGCTGGCCTACAAACGGTTTGCGGCGATCCCTAAATTGATCTGAGATCATACAAAAGGAGCGCCATGACCACAGTTCTCCCCGACGAGACGACCGATTCGCTGTCCACCCACGTCCCCACGGCCCCCGTGCGCCGCGTCCTCATCGCCAACCGCGGTGAGATCGCCCTGCGCATTATCCGGGCGGCTCACGACCTGGGCATCAAAGCGGTCGCCGTCTACACCCGAGCCGACGCGGACGCCGAGTTCGTGTCGCTCGCCGACGACGCCTGGCTGCTCGAGGGCACCGGCGCCGGGGAGACCTACCTCGACATCGACAAGATCCTCGCCCTCGCCACGCGCTCCGGGGCCGATGCCATCCACCCCGGCTACGGCTACCTCGCCGAGAACGCGCTGTTCGCGCAGGCTGTCATCGATGCCGGGCTGACGTGGGTCGGCCCTCCCCCGGCCGCCATCGAGCTCCTCGGCGACAAGTCCGGTGCCCGTGAGGTCGCCGAGGCGGTCTCCGCTCCCGTCGCACCGGGCTCCGACGGCGCCGTCGCCGATCTCGCCGAGGCCGCCGCGGTCGCCGAGCGCACTCGGCTATCCCGTCGTCATCAAGGCCGTCCACGGCGGCGGCGGCCGCGGCTTCCGCGCCTGCCCGACCGCCGACGACCTCGAAGCGGCGTACACCGCGGCCACCCGCGAGGCCCTGGCCGCGTTCGGGCGCGGCGAATGCCTCATCGAGAAGCAGATCGTCCACCCCCGGCACATCGAGACGCAGTGCCTCGCCGACTCCTTGGCAACGTCCGCGTCCTCTCGACCCGCGACTGCACGCTGCAGCGCCGGAACCAGAAGATCGTCGAAGAGGCTCCCGCCCCGTTCCTCACCGCGGAGCAGGAGCGCATCGTCACCGAGGCCTCGATCCGCGTGCTCGCCCACGTCGGCTACGTCGGCGCCGCCACGTGCGAGTTCCTCCTCGGCACCGACGGGACGATCATCTTCATGGAGGCCAACGCGCGCATCCAGGTCGAGCACACCGTCACCGAGGAGGTCACCGGCGTCGATCTCGTCGGCTGGCAGCTGCGCATCGCCTCCGGTGAGCGCCTCCCCGAGACGTTCCCCGCTGTGCGCGGACACGCGATCCAGTTCCGCATCAACGCCGAGGATCCCACGACGTTCTTCCCCGCCACCGGCACCGTGAAGAACTACCGGGCGCCGGCCGGGCCAGGGGTGCGCCTCGACTCCGGCATCGGCGAGGGCAGCGTCGTCGGCACCGACTTCGACCCGATGCTCGCCAAGCTCATCATCACCGGCGCCGACCGCGACCAGGCGCTGGCGCGCTCGCGTCGCGCCCTGAGCGAGTACCGCATCGACGGGGTCTCCACCCTGCTGCCCCTCCACCGCATCCTCGCCTCGGAACCGGCATTCGCCGGAGACTTCGCGGTGTGGACCAACTGGCTCGAAACCGCGTTCGTCAATCCGCTCGCCGCACCGACCACAGGAGATCACATGAGCACCACCGCTGACAGCTTCAGTGTCGTCGTCGAGGTCGACGGCCGCCGGATGACCGTGTCGGTTCCCAAGGACGTCATCTCCGACCTCGGTCACGTCCCGAGCCCGAGCGTGCCCCGCCGCAAGCGCAACCTGCGCCGCAAGGGCGCGCAGCTGACCGACGAGTCGAACGCGCTCAACGCCCCGATGCAGGGCACGATCGTCTCCGTCGCCGTGGCCGCCGGCGACACCGTCGAGGCCGGGGACACGCTGGCCGTCATCGAGGCGATGAAGATGGAGCAGCCGCTCAAGGCGGGCCACTCGGGCACGGTCTCCGAGGTCCTCGTCGACGCCGGCACCGCCGTGAAGTCGGGAGAGCCGATCATCCGGTTCGCCGCCTGAGTCCGCTGCGCTCACTCACTGCCCGGATCACCCGTCGTCGGTGATCCGGGCAGTGAGGTAGTCGGACTCGGCATCATTGCCCGGACACGCCAGTGCGCTGCGCAGCGCCGCCTCGGCGTCGTCCTCACGTCCCAGCTCACGCAGCGTGATCGCCCGGGCGATGTGATAGGGACGATGACGCTGCAGCTGCGCCTGCCCGCCGAGCGCATCGAGGGCGGAAAGCCCCGTCGCCGGACCGCTGACCTTCCCCCGCACCACCGCGATGTTGAGGGCGACGACCGGGGTCGGCTCGAACCGCTCGAGCAGCCGGTAGAGGACGAGGATCTGCGGCCAGTCGGTCTCGGCGAACGTCGGTGCTTCGGCATGGACGGCCGCGATCGCCGCCTGCACCGTGTACGCCCCCGCGCCCTGTTCACCGGCCGCTGCCTGCGCCAACCCGAGGCCTTCGGCGATGAGCCGCGAATCCCAGCGCCGCCGGTCCTGGTGCGCGAGCGGGATCGGGCGCCCGTGCTCATCGACCCGCGCCTCCGCCCGAGCCCGGGTGAGCAGGAGCAGGGCGAGCAGACCGCGGGCCTCCGTCCGGTCCGGCAGCAGCCGCACGAGCAGGCGCGCCAACCGGATCGCCTCCTCCTGCAGGTCGGTGCGCGCATGCACCGGTCCGGCTGTCGCGGCGAACCCCTGCGTGAAGATGAGGTAGACGACGCGCAGCACCCCGGGCAGTCGGTCACCGAGGACCTCCTCGGTGGGGGTGCCGAACGGAATCCCCGTCACCGTGATCCGCTTCTTCGCCCGCACGATCCGCTGCTGCATCGTCGTCGTGTCGACGAGGAAGGCGGCAGCCACCTCGGCGGTGCTCAGTCCGGCGAGGAAGCGGAGGATGAGGGCGATCCGCTCGGGCTCTTTCAGGGTCGGATGCGCGCAGGTGAAGAAGAGACCGAGCCGATCATCGGGGATGCGGGCGGAATCGAGGTCTGCGCCGAGGCGGTCGGCGTGGTCCTCGTGATCGCCGGGACGCCGCTCATCCTCGATCCGCAGCCGTGCGAGGTGCCGTGCTCTGCGGGCATCGGCGCGGATGAGGTCGATCGCGCGGTTCTTCGCCGTCGTCATCAGCCACGCCTGGGGGCTGGCGGGGACTCCCCTGTCCGGCCAGGTCTCGACAGCGCGGACGATCGCGTCGGCGAGGGCCTCCTCGGCGAGATCGAGGTCGTGGAAGGTCCGGGCCAGAGCCGCGAGCAGGCGCCCGTGGTCCTCCTCGCCGATCGCGGTGAGGGCTCGGGCGGCTGCCGCGGACTCGGTGGCCATTGCCGGACTCAGTAGTCGGCGAGCGGCCGGATCTCGATGTGCCCGAACTTCGCGCCGGGGCTGCGCTTCGCCCAGCCGATCGCATCGTCGATCGTCGGCACCTCGATGACGTAGCTGCCGCCGACGAACTCGCTCGATTCGGCGAACGGCCCCGAGGTGACCAGCGCCTGCCCCTCCGCTTCGCTCACTCTCACCCCGTGCTCGGGGCCTTCGAGGGCGAAGCCGCCGACGACGATGCCGGCGGCGCTGATCTCCTCGTCGAAGCGCATGAACTCGCTCGGGTCGGGTCCGCCGTCCTCACCGCAGTCGGCGTCGGCGGTCCTGCCCATGAGCAGCAGTGCGTATTTCATCTCTGACTCCCCTTCGCTTGCGGATGCGCCTCGCGCACCCGGTGGCGCCGGACGGGATCGTCCGACACCACTGTGACGTCCCTGAGGTCAGGATATCGACACCGGGAGGCGAAAAGATCTCTAGAGGTGCCGGTGGAGGCGCCGCGACGCCTCGGTGAGCGATCCGCTGAGCGAGGGGTAGACGACGAATGATGCCGAGAGCTGATCGACGGTCAGGCGGTTCTCCACGGCCATCGTGATGGGGAGGATGAGCTCGCTGGCGCGGGGTCCGACGACGACTCCGCCGAGGATGGAGCCCGAACCGCGACGCGCGAAGATCTTGACGAAGCCGTCCTCGATGCCGAGCATCTTCGCCCGCGGGTTGGTGTCGAGCGGCAGCATGACGGTGTCGATGTCGGTGGGGTTCTCGCGGTAGTTCTGCTGGGTGAAGCCGACGGTCGCGATCTCCGGGGCGGTGAAGACGTTCGAGGCGACGTTGCGCAGCTTGAGCGGCTGGACGGCATCGCCGAGGGCGTGGGACATCGCGATGCGCCCCTGCATCGCCGCCACCGAGGCGAGGGGCAGGACGCCGGTGCAGTCACCGGCGGCGTAGATGCCGGGGCGGTTGGTCCGGGAGACGCCGTCGACGACGATGTGCCCGGAGTCGTTGACCTTGACGCCGGCGGCGTCGAGGCCGAGGTCGGCGGTGTTGGGGATCGACCCGACGGCCATGAGGCAGTGCGAGCCCTGGACCCGGCGGCCGTCGGCGAGGGTGACCTCGACGCCGTCGTCGGTCCGCTCGACCGATTGGGCGCGGGAGCGGGAGAGCACGTTCATGCCCTTGTTGCGGAAGACGAACTCGAGGACGTCGGCGGCGTCCTCGTCCTGCCCGGGCAGGACCTTCTCGCGGGAGGACACGAGGGTGACGTTGGCCCCGAGGGCGCGGTACGCCGAGGCGAACTCGGCACCGGTGACACCCGACCCGACGACGATGAGGTGCTCGGGCAGCTCCTCGAGTTCGTAGAGCTGGGTCCATGACAGGATCCGCTCGCCGTCGGGCTTGGCGGTGTCGAGTTCGCGCGGGTGGGCGCCGACGGCGAGCAGGATCGTCGAGGCCCGCAGGGTGTATTCGGTGCCGCTCTCCTCGACGACCTCGACCCGATCGCGGTCGACGAGCTTCGCGCTGCCCTTGATGATCTTCACCCCGGCGCGGATGAGACCGTCGTAGATGTCGTCGGACTGGGCGGTGGCGAGCGAGAGGATGCGGTCGTTGACCGCTTTGAGGTCCGCAGTCACCCGGTCGTGGTCCGGGTGCTCCTCGGTCGTCTCGTCCTTGCCGGTGATCCTGATGCCGAGACTCGACGAGCGCGTGATCTCGTCCATCATCTCCGCCGTCGCGATGAGCGACTTCGAGGGCACGACGTCGGTGACGACGGCGGCGCCGCCGGTGCGGTGGCGCTCGATGAGCATGACGTCGGCGCCCAGCTGTGCGGCGGCGAGAGCGGCTTCGTAGCCTCCCGGTCCACCGCCGATGACGACGACACGATCTGCTGCGGATTCAAATTCTTCGTTCACGGCTCAATCCTCTCAAATCGCCACCCCGGGAGCGAATGAACTCTCGGGGCGGAAAGTGCGTCGTCAGGCGGGCGGCGCCGGTCAGGAACCGGCGGGGTCGACCGCCTCGGCGGTGTCTCGGTGGAGCGCGGAGAGGGAGACATAGGCCTGCGCATTGGCTCTGACCTTCTCGACGCCGTCGTCGGTCATCTCGCGTCGCACCTTGCCCGGCACGCCGGCGACGAGTGAGCGCGGCGGGATGTCGGTGCCTTCGAGGACGACCGTGCCGGCGGCGATGAGCGACTCGGAGCCGATGTGCGCGTCGTTGAGGACCGTCGCATGCATGCCGATGAGCACATCGTCGTCGACGGTGGCCCCGTGGACGAGGGCCTGGTGGCCGATCGAGACCCGGCGGCCGACGACGACCGGTTTGCCCTCGTCGGTGTGCATGACGGTGTTGTCCTGGACGTTCGAGTCCTCGCCGATGGTGATCGGGGCCTTCTCCGCCCGGAGCACACAGCCGTAGAAGATGCCGGCGCCGCGTTCGACGCGCACGTCCCCGACGAGGGTGGCACCGGCGGCAACGAAGGCCTCGGGATCGATCTGCGGGGTGTGCCCGCCGACAGAGATGATGCGTGCCTGCGATTCCGTCATGAGTCCTCCATCGGCTCTCGGTGCTGGTTCGGGTGCCTGCCAGTCTACCCACGGCGGTGGTTCCTGCGGCAGGCGTCTCACGTGCAGTTCTCCTCGCAGTGATAGTCTCCGCCCACCTCGTGGCGGTGCTCTCCGCCTGCCGCGGGATGTCCTCCTGCGGGGACGTGCGACTTCACGGTCCCTCCCCTCTCCGTTCATCCTGGCGACACCGTGCTTCTGCAGAGTGAGACGCGTTTTGGACGGATTTGCAACGAGCACGCCTTAGCAGGAAAATGGACAGAATATTTGTCAGAAACTTCACACTGCCAGACTCTTGTGTGCCTTTTGCGGTTATGTGAACCTTGACTGTGAGAGTTGCGCGCCGCTGCTGTCGTGCGCGCACACCGCTTTCACTTATCACCGTCGAAAGGCCACCATGGATTGGCGTCATCGCGCTGCATGCCTCAATGAGGACCCCGAACTGTTCTTCCCCATCGGAAACACGGGTCCGGCATTGCTTCAGATCGAAGAGGCCAAGACTGTGTGCCGTCGCTGCGAAGTGGCGGAGACCTGCCTCCAGTGGGCACTCGAATCCGGACAGGACGCCGGTGTCTGGGGCGGCCTCAGCGAAGACGAGCGCCGCGCCCTCAAGCGTCGCGCCGCCCGCGCCCGCCGCGCCGGCTGACCTCGGCTGCGTTCTGCACCACCGATACCGCAGTCCCGCCGGCGCTCTCGCTCCATCGCACTCGCAGCGCAGTTCCACAGTCCGAACCTCGCCAGAGTCCCCTGCTCGAACCACGATCTTCGCGATCCGAGCTGGGGACTTTGTCGTGCCCGCACCCGTCGCACCACCTCGGCGCGCATCTCACCCCCGCAGCCGCACGCACAACCCTGGGCCGCACGCACAACCGGCAGCCGCACGCACAACTCTGGTCCGCACGCGCAACCCTGGTCCGCACACACAACCCGCAGCTTCGCATCTCCTCCGCGCAGCGCGATAACCACCCCGTGCACGCGTAGGATATGGCGCTCCGCGTAGTGGTGCGCAATCCGTCGGGCGCAGACACTCAGTCGCACCACCTCGGCGCGCATCTCACCCCCGCAGCTGCACACACAACCGGCAGCCGCACGCACACCCTGGTCCGCACACACAACCCTGGTCCGCACACACAACCCTGGTCCGCACACACAACCCTGGTCCGCTTTCGCAACCCTGGGTCGCACGCACAACCCGCAGCTTCGCATCTCCTCCGCGGAGCCCGATAACCACCCCGTGCACGCGTAGGGTATGGCGCTCCGCGTAGGGATGCGCACCCAGCAGCAGCCGGCGCGGGGCACCGAGGCGGACCGTCAGTCGTAGGAGTCGGGGCGGAGCGGGACGTCGAGGATCGCCTCGGTGCCCCCGCCCTCACGCTCCCGCCACTGGATCGACCCGGCGAGATCCGCCGAGACGAGGGTGCGCACGATCTGCGTGCCCAGGCCGTTGCCCGGGCTTTGCTGGTCGCCCAGCCCCACGCCGTCGTCGGCGATCGTGACGTGGAGGTGGTCGCCGTCGCGATCGGGCACGACCCACACATGACCGGTGAGCGTCTCCCCCGGCGCCAGCCCCTCCTGCTCCTCGAGCGGGAAGCCGTGCTCGATCGCGTTCGTGATGAGCTCGGTGATCGCCAGCGCCAGGGACGTCGCGTCGGCAGACGAGATCGTTCCGAAGCTGCCCTGGCGCTGCAGGGAGATCTGGACGAGCGGACTCGTCAGCTCCGGAGTCAGCCGCAGGCCCTTGTCGACGACCTCGTCGAAGTCGACCTCGGACTCGACTCCCTGACTGAGCACATCGTGGACGACGGCGATGATCGACACCCGCCGCATCGCCTCCGACAGCGCCGCCTTCGCCGCGGGATTGTCGATGCGGCGCGTCTGCAGGCGCAGCAGAGCGGACACCGTCTGGAGATTGTTCTTCACCCGGTGGTGCATCTCCTTGATCATCGCGTCGCGCGAGAGCAGCTCCCGCTTGCGCCGCCGGATCTCCGAGACGTCCCTGGCCAGCACGATCGCCCCGGTACGCTCACCGTCGTCGGTGAGCGGAATCGCGCGCAGGGAGACACTCGTGCGGCCCACCTCGAGTTCGGTCCGCCACGGCGCGCGTCCGGTGAGCACGAGCGGCAGGGTCTCATCGACCTGCCGCAGCTCGGTGCTCAGGCTCGACACCACCTCGGAGAGATAGGAGCCTTCGATCTCCCCGCCGTGACCGAGGCGATTCATCAGCGACACGGCGTTCGGGGAGGCGTACTGCACCCGGGAGTCACGGTCGAGGACGAAGATGCCGTCACCGACCCGCGGCTCGCCGTGGCGCACTCCGCTCGGCGCCTCCCGATCGGGGAACGCGCCCTGGGCGATCATCGTCAGCAGCGCCTTCGCCGCGTCCCGGTAGTGCTTCTCGAGCCGCGAGGTCCCGCGCCGGCGCATCTCCTCGGAGTACCTGACCATGACGGCGAGCGTCTCACCACGGCGGACGAGCGGCACCGCCTCGGCGCTCACCTCGGTCTCCTCGGTGCCCGCGTTGACGCCGAGGTCCTTGGCCGGGGCCACCTCGGTGACGATGGTCCGGGTCTCCACCGCCGCCTCGAGGAGCTCGCGTTCGAGCCCGGTCGCCCGCGCGCCGAGGAGGTCCCGATTGAACAGCGTCGCCCCCGTCGTCGGCCTCGCGTGCGCGACGACCGTGAACGCCCCGCTCGCCGACGGCACCCAGAGGACGAGGTCGGCGAACGAGAGATCGGCGATGAGCTGCCAGTCCCCGACGAGGAGGTGAAGGTATTCGGCATCCGTCTCATCGGTGATGCCTTCGGCTGCCAGTTGTTCGTTGAGCACGGGTCCCTCTTCCGGGTGGGGAGTCTTCAGCGGGCCCGAAGGTCGTCTTCGAGCCCGCTGAGATCGACGCTATCACCGATGTCGCTCGGCCAGGCGGTGCGGATCAGGCGCTGTGCTCGGACTCCCAGGCCGAGGACCGCACGACACCGCGCATCATGCGCAGCAGCACCGACAGCGGAGCCTGTGTGACGGTGTCGAGGGCGATGACCGTCTCGATCGTCTCGAGCACCCGCGCGGCGACCGTCTCGTTGCGCTCGAGCCATTCGGTCAGCCGCTGCTTGGCGCGCTCGTCCGGAGTCCCGGAGATCGGCGAATCCGTGGCGGCGATGACGGAACCGGCGACCGAGAGGATCGCGGAGTAGAAGTCATCGCGCAGGGAGCCGCGGGCCAGTGCCGACCAGCGATCGGACCGGTCGAGGTCGCCGATGAGGGCGAGCACCTGCGACCCGGAGAACTTGTCGTTGACGGCGTAGTAGACCTCGGCGACGTCCTCGGCGGATTCGTTGGTGCGCGCCGCGAGCTGGGTGATGTCGAGGAGGGCGAACTCGTCGAGCAGCGCCGCCGCCCGCCATGCGAGCTCCTCGGGGACCCCGTCGTCGATGTACTCCTGCGCCTTGGCGGCCATCGCCTCGGCGTCGAAGCCGTCGACGAGGGCGGGCACGCGCTCGCGCAGAGCGGCGACGACCTTCCCGTAGAGCTCGATGCCCGAATCGACGTCGAGGGTGTCCGGGGCCTGCTGGACGAGCCAGCGCGAGGACCGGTCGAGCAGGCGCACGTAGTCGTGCTGGAGCTTGACCTGGACCTCCGTGGGCACCTTGTTGTCAAGTGCGGTGACCGCGTCGAAGAAGTCATCGAGGCCGAAGATCTCGGAGACGACGACGAAGACGCGGGCGATCTGCGGCACCGAGGCCGGGGTCTCCTCGAGCATCCGGTAGACGTAGGTGAGCCCACCGCGGTCGACCATCCGGTTGACGAGCTTCGCAGTGGCGATCTCCCGGTGCAGCGGGTGCTCGGCGATGTAGTCGCCGTACTGTTCGCGCAGGGCGTCCGGGAAGTAACCGGCGAGCTCCCGCTTCATCCACGGCTCATCGGGCACGACGCTGTCGAGGATCTCGTCGACGGCGTGCATCTTCGCGTACGCGAGGAGCACCGCGAGCTCCGGGGAGACGTACGAGCTGAACTCGCGCTTGGCCAGTTCCTCGGCGTTCGGCAGGAACTCGACGTGGCGGTCGAGGTCGGCGTGCTTCTCGAGGTAGGCGAGCATCCGGCCGTAGGTGCCCGACATCGCCTCGGTCTGCGAGCGCGCCTCGCCGAGGACGACGTTCTGCGCGTAGTTGTTCGCCAGCACCCGGTCGGCGACGTCGTCGGTGAAGGAGAGCAGCACCTTCTCCCGATCCTCTGCCGCGAACGCCCCCTTGTGGAGCAGGGTGCGCAGGAGGAGCTTGATGTTGACCTCGTGGTCGGAGCTGTCGACGCCGGCGGAGTTGTCGACGGCGTCGGTGTTGATCGCGACCCCGCTCAGTGCCGCTTCGACGCGTCCCAGCTGGGTGACGCCGAGGTTGCCGCCCTCCCCGATGACCCGTGCCCTGACGTCGTCGCCGTCGATCCGGATCGCATCGTTGGCCTTGTCTCCGACGTCGGCGTGGCTCTCCCCGGAGGACTTGATGTACGTGCCGATGCCGCCGTTGTAGAGGAGGTCGACGGGCGCGGCGAGGATCTCCGACATCAGCTCGGCGGGACTGCGCCGGCCGGGATCGACGCCGAGGGCCGCAGCGGCCTCCGGGCTGAGATCGATCGACTTCGCCGACCGCGGGAAGACGCCCCCGCCCTGCGAGATGAGGTCCCGGTCGTAGTCCTGCCACGACGAGCGCGGCAGGTCGAAGAGGCGCTGCCGCTCGGTGAAGCTCGTCGCCGCATCCGGGTTGGGGTCGAGGAAGATGTCGCGGTGGTCGAAGGCGGCGACGAGGCGGATGTGCTCGCTGCGGAGCATGCCGTTGCCGAAGACGTCGCCGCTCATGTCGCCGATGCCGACGACGGTGAAGTCCTCTTCGGCGGTGTTGAGGCCGAGCTCGCGGAAGTGGCGTTCGACGGACTTCCACGCACCGCGGGAGGTGATCGCCATCTTCTTGTGGTCGTAGCCGACCGAGCCGCCGGAGGCGAAGGCGTCACCGAGCCAGAATCCGCGGCGCTCGGAGATCGCGTTCGCGACGTCGGAGAAGCGCGCGGTGCCCTTGTCGGCGGCGACGACGAGGTAGTAGTCGTCGCCGTCGTGGCGGACGACGCGGTCGGGATGGACGACCTTCTGGCTGCCGTCCTCGGCGTAGACGAGGTTGTCGGCGACCTCGAGGAGGCTTTCGATGAAGACCTCGTAGGCGGCCTGACCGGCGGCCATCCACGCATCCCTGTCGCTCATCGGCGGCAGCTGCTTGGGGAAGAATCCGCCCTTGGCGCCGGTGGGCACGATGAGCGCGTTCTTGACCATCTGCGCCTTGACGAGGCCGAGGACCTCGGTGCGGAAGTCGTCACGGCGATCCGACCAGCGCAGGCCGCCGCGGGCGACGGTGCCGAAGCGCAGGTGGACGCCCTCGACCTGCGGGGAGTACACCCACATCTCGAGCGCCGGCCGGGGCTTGGGCACGAAGCTGAGCTCGGTGGGGCGGATCTTCAGGGCCAGTGCCGTCGGCAGTTCGCCGTCGGGGTTGATGAAGTAGTTCGTCCGCAGGGTTGCGCGCAGCAGTTCGAGCGAGGAGCGCAGCACGCGGTCGGCGTCGAGGCTGGCGACGTCGCCGAGGGCGGTCTCGATCCGCTCGTCGATCGCCGCGGTGGCGGCCTCGCGCCCGGCGTCGTCGGCCGCGGGGTCGAACTTCGCGAAGAAGTAGTCGACGAGGAGGCGGGAGATCTCCGGGTTGTCGCTGTAGACCTCCCCGACGTAGGCGTCGGAGTAGGTGAACCCGGCCTGGCGCAGGTACTTCCCGAGCGCCCGGATGATCGTCACCTGCCGCCAGTCGAGACCGGAGACGACGAGGCGGTCGAAGACGCCTGCCTCCTTGCGGCCGTCCCAGCCGGCGATGAACGCGTCGGCGATCCGCACGCTCGCCGCCTCGTCGAGGTCGGTGTCGAAGCGGACGCCGAAGTCGTAGATGTAACGGTGCGTGCCGTCGGCGAGGTCGAGTTCGTAGGGACGCTCGTCGAGCACCGTGGCACCGAACGCGGTGAGGTACGGCAGCACTTCGGAGAGGCCGACCCGACCGTCGCGGTAGAGGGCGAGCCGCGTCGGCGCATCGTCGGCGTCCTCCGGGGTGTAGAGGCGCACGGCCGATCCCTCACCGGTGCTCAGCGCTTCGAAGCGCTCGACATCGGCGACGGCGTCGGCGGGCGTGTGGTACTCGCCGTACCCGGGAGGGAACGCCTTCGACCACAGGTCGGCGCGTTCGATGGCGCGTCCGCTGTCGCCGCGCTCGGTCGGGGCGAGGAAGGCGTGGACGTCCTCGTTCCACGAGCGCACGGCGGCGACGATGCGCTTCTCGACGACCGCCGGATCGATCTCCGGCAGCTCCGCGTCGCGGGCGACCCGGGCGACGAAGTGGATGCGGGCCAGCGCGGACTCGGTGAGGAGGACGTCGAAGTCGACGCTCTCGGCGTTGTAGAACTCGCGCAGCACATCCTGGACGCGCTGGCGGGCCGCGGTGTCGTAGAGGTCGCGGGGCAGGTAGAGGATGACGGAGACGTAGCGCTGGTAGGGGTCCTCGCGGACGAACACCCGCGACTGGCGGCGCTCCTGCATGTCGACGATCTGCATGACGACGTCGAAGATCGACTGGGTGTCATCGTGCATGAGGTCATCGCGCGGATACGTCTCGAGGATGCCGAGGAGCTCGTTGGCCGAGTGGGATCCGGCGGGGAATCCGCTCGAGGCGAGGATCTTGCGCACCTTGCGGTTGATCACCGGGATGCTCAGCACGCTGTCGTTGTAGAACTCGGGCTTGAAGACGCCGACGAAGCGTCGCTCGCCGACGATCTCGCCGTTCTCGTCGAAGGTCTTCACCCCGATGTAGTCCATGAACGAGCCGCGGATGACCCGGGACCGTGAGTTCGCCTTCGTGAGGACGAGCACGTGGGGTTCGGCCGCCTTCGCGGCCACGGCGTTCGACAGCGGCGACTTCGCGAGCGGGCGCAGCGCGGAGATGCCCAGCGAGGTGTGCTCGATCGGTTCGAGACTGCTCGACTCGGCGTCGTGGGAGTAGTCGTACTCGCGGTAGCCGAGGAACGTGAAATGACCGTCGAGCCAGGTCAGCAGCTCGGCGGCGGCTTCCGCCTCGGAGGCGAGCTCGGGGCGGGGCGGACGCGCCTGGAGCTCACCGGCGATCTCCTTGGCCTTCGCCGACATCGCGTCGGCATCGCGCGCGGCGGCCGCGACGTAGTCGAGGACGCTGCGCAGCTGCTTCTCGAGCGCCTCGTGGTCCTCCGGCGGCACCCGGTCGACCTCGATGCGGATCCACGACTGCTGGTCGGGGGCGTCACCGGTCGGCTCCGCGGCCTCGGTGACCACAGGAATGCCCGCGGTGTCGGCGGACACGGCGGGCGCTTCGGCGGGAGAGAGGACGGTGAGGTCGGAGCCGTGCCCCTCGACGGCGAGGATGGGATGGTGGACGAGGCGGATGGCCCGCCCGCTCGTCGCGAGATCGGAGACGATCGAGGACACGAGGTGAGGCATGTCGGGCAGGACCATCGCGATGACGGTGTGGTTGTCGAGGTACTCCGGGGAGTCGACCGACGGGTTGTAGATGCGCAGAACCGGAGCGGTGCCGTCATACTCGAGGCCGAGAGCGTAGTGGGTGGCCGCCGCTGCGGCGAGACCTTCGGCGCCCGCCTCGGCGGTGCCCGGTTCGAATCGGGGATAGTACGCTTCGATGAAATTCTCCGGAGCGGCCTGCCCCTTCTGCTTCCTCCACTCTCCAGCAATGTCCGAATATGAGACCTGAGACACCTTTACACCTCTACGATCAGCGCACAAATAATGTTGTCGGCTCGACTCCGAACCGCCATCCCCCACACTATGCTCAATCGGCGAGAAAGGCACGCCGGTCAGCCTGCCGCGGCACGGCGTCGAAGGGCTGGCAGACTGAGGGCATGAGAACACTGACACTCAGCCATGACTATGCGATCGGACTCACCGATTTCCTCGCCCTGCTCGCCGATGCCGCGACGTGGGAGAAGCTCGGCTCTGCGGCGACGACTCAGCGGGTCGATCCCGACACCGAGGTGACCGTGCGCACCGCTGTGCCGGCCAGTGAGCTGCCGGCGACCCTGGCCTCGCGCCTGCCCTCGGGTGCCGAGCTCGTCGAGGTCTACATGGTTCCCGGGGACGTCATCGGCGATCGCGCCGAGGTCCGGATGACCGCCCACGCCGCCGGGGTGCCCGTCGAGATCGATTCCCTCCTCACCCTCGTCTCCGAGGGCAGCGGAACGGCGGCCACGGTGCGCTCTGAGATCAGCTCCTCGGTGCCGATGTTCGGGTCGATGATCGAGCAGGCGCTCGTGCCCATCCTCGAGACCCAACTGCGCGAGCGACTCGACCGGCTCGCCGCCGTCTGAGCCGGAGTCCGCTCAGGTGCGATCGCGCAGCAGGTCGCCCAGCTCGGTCCGGTCGTACCAGAGGAGATCGGAATCGCCGAGGCGGTCGCCGGCCGCCTCGATGCCCTGTGCCATGGCCAGCTCGAGCGCCGCGTCCCATTCGGCGGCTTCGTCGAGGTGGACGCTGACGATGCGGTCCTCGTCGACTCGGGTGAGGGTGAGCGCGTCGAATCCCGGAGCGAGCGGCTCCCGGTCGCTCGTCGCCGGCGCATCGTAGGCGACGACGGCCCGCGGGGACGCCGACTCCGCGCCGGAGCTCAGCGCCTCGTCGGCGGCGAGGGCCGCAGCGATGCTCATCGCCGTGAACTCGGCCTCGTCGAGGTCCTCACCGCGGAGCTGGGCGGCAGCGGCGTCCGGGGCGACCGCGGTCGCGGTCTGCAGTCCGGCGGCGAGGGCGGCGAGAGTGGTCGGGATGTAGCAGCGAACAGCCATGCCTCCATCCTAGGGTCAAGCGCGCCCATTGCACCGGAGTCGCTCACCGGAGGGCGACCAGCGGGGCTCAGAGTGACCGGAGCCGGGCCGCGACTCCGCGAATGCTCCCACTCCGGGCGCTGCCGGACCGGTGCCGAATCCGCCGGCGCGTGGGGAGGAGCCCGGCGGCGACCTCGGCGAACTGGCGGCTGAGCGCCGACTTCGGACTGACCTCTGCCACGGTGCGCCCCGACAGCAGCGCCGCGTCGACGGTCGCCCGATCGTCGCTGAAGACGAAGTCGGGTTCGCGTCCGGCGAAGCGTCCGAGCGCCTCCCTGATCCGCGTCTCCGCCGGGTGCCCGACCGCCGAGGCCCTCACCTTCGTGATCCCGATCCGCAGGGTCTCGCGCATCTGCTCGCAGCGTTCGGTGCCGAGGAGCCGCACGAGCTTCTGCAGGCCGATGGGATCGCCGGTCGCGAGCACGACGACATCGTCGGCCGCGTCGAGGGCCGCCCGGGTCGCGCAGTGTCGATCGTAGAAGGGATCGGCGAAGTCGTCGTCGGGATCGAGGCGGTCGGAGACGTCGACGACGACGAGATCGTAGAGTCCCGCGAGGTCGCGCAGCGCCGAGCGGAGCACGGCTCCCCGCACCTCCGGCCACCGTTCGGGCCGGGTCAGCCCGGTGATGACGTGGAAGTCGTCGCGGATCGCCGCGTGCGGCACCCCGCTGATGTCGGTGGGCGGGGACTTCTCCGCCTCGAGCCGGCACAGGCTCGCCAGGTGCGAGGACTCCTCCGTCAGGCCGAGCGTCGTGGCGACCATCGCCCCCACCGTGTCGGCATCGACGACGACGGTGCGATGTCCGAGACGGGAGGACTGATCGCCGAGGTTGACGGCGGTGAGCGTGCGCCCCGGGGACGACCCGGTCCCCCACACCGTGATGATCCGCCCGGCCGGTGCGGTGCGTCCCGGCGGGGACGCCGGGCGGGGCGGCACGACGGCGCTGCGGGTGACGTCGTCGAGGGCGCGGGCGACCCGGAGGGCATCGGCGGTGGCGGGCACCGCCGTCGTGATGCCGAGGCGTGCCAGGGCGGCCTCATCGGCCCCGACGCCGAGCACCTTCGTCCCGGTGGCGAGCACGGCCGCGATGACGTCGGCGTCGAGGCCGGGGAAGTACTCTCCGACGATCGCTATGTCGGCGCTGCCGGTCCGGCACAGGGCGAGGAGTTCGACGTCGTCGGCGGGACGGGCGACGACGTCGACGTCGTCGAGGTCGCTGAGCAGTTCGAAGAGGATGAGGTCGTACTCGAAGTCGACGGCGAGGAGCACCTGGGGCATCGCGATCAGCTCCCGCCGGGGGCGCCGACGACGGAGAGGACGCTGCGGCCGTCGAGGGCGGACAGCACCCCGGACAGCGCGGTGGCCGGGACGAAGACTTCGATCCGGGCCCCGTCGCCGACCCCGAAGCTGCCGACGTCACGGGTGATGTGGGCGACCGGGGCGCCGCTGACGATCTGCTCAGGGTCGCCGGCCTCGTCGTCGAGTCCCGTCGACTCCGGTTGGGCCCACACATCGACGAGGCTGCCCCGGTCGACGACCGAGGGCACCGATCCGGGAACGTCGATCGCGACGATCCGGCCCTCGAGTTCGGCCATCGGGGTCACCGCCGAGGCGGGCACGAGCTCCCCTTCGGCGATGACGGAGCGCACGCTCGAGTCCTGCGGCAGCGGCGTGTCGGCGGAGAGGTACTTGTCCCCGACGTCGGCGAGGTTGACCTCGGCGAGACGAGGTCGTCGGGCCCGAGTGCCTGACCGGGGACGAGGGATGCCGCGCTGGCCCAGACCCGGGTCGTCGCCGTGGCGGCGCTGACGAGGAGATAGGTGGCGACGATGGCCGCGATGACGAGGACGGCGCCGACGAGCAGCCTGGCGTCGGTCCAGCGGGGCGGGCGGAAACGTCTCGAGAGCTCCATTGCATCTCCGATTCGGGGGATTTTCCCATGACAGGAATTGCCGGTGAGTGATAGTATCGAGTATCAAATGGGGTCAAAGCAATGATTTCAGGCAAAACTGTTGTCGCTTGAGGCCCTGTCATCGCTGGGAACAATGCCGTCGCTTGGAATTGGGGAGAACCGTCATGGTCGTCGAAAACCGCTTCCTGCCACTCACCGACGTGGCCGAACTGCTCAATGTCTCGATCGCTCAGGCGCGCGCCCTCGTGCGCACCGGCGACCTGCGCGCCATCAAGGTCGGCGGCCGCGGGCAGTGGCGCGTCGAGAAGGCCGAGATCGAGGCGTACATCCAGCGGATGTACGAGCGCACCGAGCACGAGATCAAGGCCGGCCTCCTCGACGACTGATCTCCCGCGCCGCCCCTCACGCAAAGGGATTCACCCGCGCCTGCACTGCGGCGATCCGCGAGAGCGGGATGATCCGACCCGCGATCTCGACGTAGTCGGCGGCGACCATGTCGGTGCGCCCGCGGATCGTCCTGCCCGTCGCCCGCAGCTCGATGACGATCTCCTCATGCCAGGCGGCCAGACGCCGCAGCGCCGACCCCATCCCGAGCCTCTCCAGCGGACCCGCCCCGTGGTCGTGCCGGCGGGATCCGGTCCGCAGCTCGTAGAGACAGGCCAGTGACACGATCGTCACCTCCGTCCCGGCGATGACGCAGATCCCGGCACCGAGGAAGACCGCTGTCCCCGTGATCTCCCGACTCTCGGTCGTCACCCTGACCTCCTCCCCGAGGCTGCCGCGCAGGCGCTCGAGGAGAGTCCGCTCCGCGGCCTGCATCGCGAGCTCATCGGAGAACTCGCCGCGTCGGGCATGACGCTCGCGCCATGTGTGCATGGCTTCGAGGTCATCGAGGAAGGCGTCGATCCGCTCGTCCATATCGTGAAGCTTGCCCGAGTCCCGCGATGTCCGCAAGAGACCGAGCTAACTACAGTGTCGTAGTTCGATGAATCCTATTGACATCAAATACAGTCAAACTGCATGATTGCTGAACATTCACACTTAAGGATGTTCACAATGTATCTTATCGGGCTCTGTGCCATCTCCTGGCTGTCTCTGCTCGGCGGCTTCGCCTCTCTGTGGGTGGCCCTCACCCAACCGTGGACGGTCAGCGACCTCGTCGTCCTCACGCTCGCCGGCGCGGCCGTCCTCGCGTTCGCCCGCCTCGGCCTCACGGCCCTCCTCGCGCTCGTCACCGCCGTGCTGCCGACCGGTCGTCTGCGGACCCGGCTCAGTGCGGCAGCGGTGCGGCTGGCGCCCCGGATGCTCGCGTCGAGCGTGCTCACCGCCGTCGCCATCGGCTGCGCGGCCCAGAGCGCCCTCGCCGTCGGTGGCGGCTCCGGCCCGAGCCTCGAGGTCAATGCCGGTCCGAGCCTCGCCGGCAACGCCGGTCCGAGCCCCGCCGCAGTTCCGAGGGTTGCGAGCGTCACCGACAGTTCGGGTGTCGACAGCAGACCCGTGACCGCCTCGGACCTGCCCGACCCCGGATGGCCGACGACTCCCGGTGCGCCGCTCGACCCCGGATGGCCGACCACCGACCCTGCCGATCCTCCGGCGAGCCCGGATCCGCCGAACAGCACTGATCCGCCCGACGGTGCGTCCGACACCGCGAATGACCCGGACGGCGAGACGCCCGACACCGACACCCGCGACCCCGACGCCCCTGCCGCGCCCGGCCCGGACTCCTCCACACCGACGGTGCACATCGTCAGCCGTGGGGAGAGCCTGTGGTCGATCGCCTCCGAGCTCACCGATTCCGATGACGCGCGCGGGACGCTCGTGGCCGCCATCCACTCGGCCAACCGCGACGTCATCGGCGCCGACCCCGATCTCATCATGCCCGGACAGCGATTGGAGATCCCCTCATGAGCGCACCCCTCGTCCTCACGCGCCCGGCCCGCACGACTGCCCCGGCCACGCGGCTGACCCGCAGCGCCCCTGGCGCCTCTCCCCCGCGGCCGGTGCCGCCGGACGATGACGGCGAACGGATCGCCGCGACGGCGACGTCTCTGGCCATCGCGTGCCTCGAGATCTTCTCCGGGGTGCGTCGCAGCGACACGATCGCCCGCTGGGTCGACCAGGAGCTGCTCGAGAAGATCGATCGGCGCGCTCAGCTGCGAGCGGAGATCGCCCCGACGAGACCGGTCCGCGACCATGCGGCCGAACGCACGCTGACCGCCGGGCGCTCCCGCGTGTGCCGCGTCGCCGAGACCGTCGCCGAGGTCACGGTCATGGTCCGCACGCCCGCGCGCTACCGGGCCGTGGCGATCCGCCTCGAACTGCTGACGAACCGCTGGACGATGACGGCGCTGCAGACCATGTGAGACCCGTCAGCGCTTCGCCTTCTTCTTCGCCCGGCGCTGGGCGCGGTTGGCCGGAGCCGGGTCGTCCGCGCTGTCGGCGTCGTCCTCGGTCACCGAGGTGCCGCCGTCCTCCGACGGAGCCGAGAGCTGCATCTTCGGGGTGGTGTGGCGCAGCTCTGCCGCGTCGACCTCGACCTCCGAGTCGTCACCGGATTCGCCCTGCGGTCGGTTGACGGTGACCTCGAGGGTGTCGGTGAGGCGCACGACGTCCTCCTTGATCCCGTCCTGCATCGTCGTGAACATCTCGAAGCCCTCGCGCTGGTACTCCACGAGGGGGTCGCGCTGGGCCATCGCGCGCAGGCCGATGCCGTTCTTGAGGTAGTCCATCTCGTAGAGGTGCTCGCGCCAGCGCTTGTCGATGACGGAGAGGACGACACGGCGCTCGAGCTCACGGGTCGCCTCCTCACCGAGATCCTCCTCGCGCTGGGCGTAGAAGACGTCGATGTCGGACTGGATCTCCGCGTTGAGGCGGTTCTTCGTGAGGTTGCTCAGCCCGCCAACCTCCTCGGCGAGGTCCTCCTCCGTGATCGAGGGGGTGTAGATCTTGCCGAGCGCCTCGAAGAGCTCGTCGACCTTCCACTCCTCGACCGGGCCGGTCGTCGCGGCCTGGACGTACGCGTCGATGACCTGTTCGCGGAAGCTCGCGACCTGATCGGCGAGGTCCTCGCCGTCGAGGACCTTGCGGCGCTCGTCGTAGATGACGGTGCGCTGGCGGTTGAGGACGTCGTCGTACTTGAGCACGTTCTTGCGCTGCTCGGCGTTGCGCTGCTCGATCTGCGTCTGCGCCGAGAGGATCGCCCGGGTGACCATCTTCGACTCGAGCGGGACGTCGTCGGGCACATTGGCCGTGGCCATGATCCGCTCGGCGGCACCGGAGCCGAAGAGGCGCATGAGGTCGTCGGTGAGCGAGAGGTAGAAGCGGCTCTCCCCCGGGTCGCCCTGACGCCCCGAGCGTCCGCGCAGCTGGTTGTCGATGCGTCGGGACTCGTGGCGTTCGGTGCCGAGGACGTAGAGACCGCCGAGTTCGATGACCTCCTCGGCCTCCGACTCGACCTTCGCCTCCGCCTCGGCGAGGACGTCCTGCCACTGCTTCTCGTACTCCTCGGCGTCCTCGACGGGGTCGAGTCCGCGCTTCTCCATCTCGGCGACGGCGATGAACTCGGCGTTGCCGCCGAGCATGATGTCGGTGCCGCGGCCGGCCATGTTCGTCGCCACGGTGACCGCGCCCTTCCGTCCGGCGAGAGCGACGATCGCCGCCTCACGGGCGTGGTTCTTCGCGTTGAGCACCTCGTGGCGGACACCGCGCTTGGCGAGGTGCTTCGAGAGGTATTCGCTCTTCTCGACGCTCGTCGTGCCGACGAGGACCGGCTGACCGGTCTCGTGGCGCTCGACGATGTCGTCGACGACGGCATCGAACTTCGCGATCTCGTTCTTGTAGACGAAGTCGGACTGGTCGACGCGCTGCATCGGCTTGTTCGTCGGGATCGGCACGACGCCGAGCTTGTACGTCGACATGAACTCGGCAGCCTCGGTCTCGGCCGTGCCGGTCATGCCCGAGAGCTTGTCGTAGAGGCGGAAGTAGTTCTGCAGGGTGATCGTCGCCAGCGTCTGGTTCTCCGCCTGGACCTTGACGTTCTCCTTCGCCTCGATGGCCTGGTGGAGGCCCTCGTTGTAGCGACGGCCCTTGAGGACGCGACCGGTGTGCTCGTCGACGATGAGCACCTCGCCGTCGAGGAGGACGTAGTCCTTGTCCTTCTTGAACAGCTCCTTCGCGCGGATCGCGTTGTTGAGGAAGCTGATGAGCGGGGTGTTCTCCGCGTCGTAGAGGTTGCCGATGCCGAGGTAGTCCTCGACGCGTTCGATGCCGGGTTCGAGCACGCCGACGGTGCGCTTCTTCTCGTCGACCTCGTAGTCGCGGTCGGCCTTGAGTCGTTTGACGACCTTCGCGAACTCCTCGTACCAGCGGTTCGCGTCGCCTTCGGCGGGACCGGAGATGATGAGCGGGGTGCGGGCCTCGTCGATGAGGATCGAGTCGACCTCGTCGACGATCGCGAACGAGTGCCCGCGCTGGACGAGCTCCTCGGCCGTCCACGCCATGTTGTCGCGGAGGTAGTCGAAGCCGAACTCGTTGTTCGTCCCGTAGGTGATGTCGGCGGCGTACTGCTTGCGGCGCTCGTCCGAGGGCATGTTCGCCTGGATGCAGCCGGTCTCCATGCCGAGGAAGCGGAAGACGCGGCCCATGAGCTCGGACTGATAGGTCGCGAGGTAGTCGTTGACGGTGATGACGTGGACGCCGTTGCCGGTCAGCGCGTTGAGGTACGCCGGCGCGGTGGCCACGAGCGTCTTGCCCTCACCGGTCTTCATCTCCGCGATGTTGCCGAGGTGCAGGGCGGCCCCGCCCATGAGCTGGACGTCGAAGTGGCGCATGCCCAGCGTCCGTCCGGAGGCCTCGCGCACCGCGGCGAAGGCTTCGGGCAGCAGCGAATCGAGCGACTCGCCGTCGGCGACGCGCTTCTTGAACCGGTCGGTCTCCTCGCGCAGCTCGGCGTCGGACATCTCGCTGAACTCATCGGACAGCTGATTGATGGCGTCGGTGTACCGGCGGAGCTTCTTCAGCGTCCGGCCCTCACCGGTGCGCAGAAGCTTCTCGAGGATGTTAGCCACTTCTCTCCTATTCGGCGCGGGGCGCCTGACGACAACTCGAATGACTGTATAGGCCCTAGCTTAATGGCAGGTGAGTCCCGCACACATCCACCGACCCCGCCCCCAGCCACCGTCCCAGCGCGGTGAGTTCGGCGGTGAGCTCGTCCCAGTGCTCCTCCCCCGGCTCCCAGGTCACCTTGAGCGCGCGGAGCACTCCCGCCGGTCCGTCGCGGTGGACGTCGACGCGGGCGACGAGGCGGTCGCCGAGGAGGAACGGCATGACGTAGTACCCGTGCTTCCGCCGGGACGCGGGGGTGTAGATCTCGATGCGGAAGTGGAAGTCGAAAAGCCATTCGATGCGCGGGCGGTGGAAGACGAGCGGGTCGAAGGGGGCGAGCAGGGCTCTGGCCGCCGTCGCCCGCGGGGTCCTCGCCGCATGCCAGCGCAGGGCGGGCGAGCCCGCGACCTCGACCTCGACGAGTTCGCCAGAGGTGAGCAGCGTCTCGATCGCGACGTCGGTCGGGGCGCGCAGCTGTCGGAAGTAGTCGGCGAGGCAGTCCGGGCGCGCGACCCCGAGAGCCCGGGCGGCGATGCGCGTGAGGGCCAGCACGTCGTTGGCCGTCCCGGACACGCCCCGCGGGGGCTTGCCCGCGCCGCTCTGCAGCCCGAGGTCCGGGGCCTCCGGGGTGCCGTAGGCGAGGACCGGTTCGCCGAGGAGGGGGCTGACATCGCGCGGCAGCGCATAGATGCGCTCGAAATGGTCATTGCGTCCCGCGGAGCTCACCGCCCCGGAGACGAAGAGCGCTTCGAGCGCCGACTTCACCTGGCTCGGGTTCCACCCCCAGTGCCCGCGGTGGCGTTCGGGTAGGTCATGGTCGACGAGCTCGGAGACCGACCTGGCGGTCTGCGGTCCGTCCTCGAGCGCCTCGAGGAGGGACCGCTGCAGGGCCCGAAAGGCCGCCCCGGTCTCCGGGTGGCGCTGTCCGTGGTCGATGCGCCACCACTCCGCTCGGCTGCGGGCGAAGTGGCGCCACGTCTCCGGGGGCACGAAGGCCGCCGCGTGCGCCCAGTACTCGGCGCCCATCCGCGGGTCGGAGTAGAGGAGCCGGTCGAGCCGACTGCGGTCATAGGGTCCCAACCGCGAGTAGAAGGGCAGGTAGTGGGAGCGCACGACTCGGGCGACCGAGTCGATCTGCGCCAATCCCATCCGCTCGAACGTCGCCTTGAGATGGCGCGCGGTGACCTGCGGCGGGCGGGGACGGTCGAGACCGGTCGCCGCGATCGCCGTCCGCCGCGCCGCCGCCAGTGACATCGTCTGCATGGCCCCACGATAGGCCACCCCACTGACGCGACCCAGCTCTGCCCGTTCGGCCGAGTCGGATCGGCCGAACGGCTGAGGTCGCCGCCCCCTGCCGCGCGACAGGATGGAGATCCCACAGCGGACCACCCTCCGGTCCGTCCCTCGAACACAGGAAGGACCTCTCATGAAGAAGGTCATCATCGCCCTCACCTCCGTTCTCACCGCGCTGGCAGTCGGCATCGGCGCGCTCTTCTTCTGGGAGTACCGGTCGAAGGCCCAGCTCGAAGCCCAGGTCGAGGACTACCTCGGCGGCTGCGACGTCACCGCCTCGGGCATCGAGGTCCACGGGCGCCCCTACATCCTCTCGGCGATGGCCGAGCGGGCCGAGCTCACCTACGTCGATCTCGCCCCGCAGGCCGGGACGAAGAAGGACCAGCTCATCGTCCACGAGCTCAGCGACGGCCGGGCGGCCCGCGTCTCCCGCTTCGTCACCTTCGACTACCCGCAGGCGGATGCGCGCCCCGTCGAGGACGAAGCCGGGGCGTTCACCGACCAGGCGACGATGGGCGGGAAGACCGTGACGTTCTCCGGCACCGCCGGTGACGGCAAGCTCGAGGTCTTCGCCGACGACCGCAGCATCGGCAGCCTCGACCTGCCGAACGGTGCGACGCTGACCTCGGTGTTCGCCAACAACGACGGCGTCGCCGCGGAGATCGAGTACGCGGACCCGACGTGCGCTCGCGCCTGAGGACCCGACCGCTCGGCGATGACTAGACTCCGAGACATGAAGACCGTCCTGACCTGGCTGTGGCTCGTGCCGGTACCGCTCTGCCTGGGACTCGACATCCTCGCCGCGTTCGGACTGCTCACCGCGCTGACCACGGTGGCCGCCACCGTGGTCAGCGCCGTCGTCCTCATCCGCACCCGGCTGACGACCCGCACGGCAGCCGCGGTCAGCCCGGGCACGGCGCGCCTGCTGCTCATCGTCGTCGCCGTCCTCGTCGCCGCCCAGCTCGTCCTCGTCGTGGGCTCCGGCATCAGCATCACTGTGCTGTGGCTCAGCCTCGTCGTCCTCGCCGTCCTCGGTCGGGTCGCCGTCTCCCCGCTCCAGATCACCGGGCTCGTCGTCCTCGCCGTCGCCGCCGTCCTCGCACCGGGGCTCGCCGCCGGCTTCTCCGCCGGGGACGGCTTCACGTTCGCCTTCGGCGCCTCGACCGGGGTCATCGCCGCCCTCGCCCTCGGCCTGCTCCTGCGGATGGTCGACCGCTCGCTCATCGAACGTCACGCCACCGCCGTCGCCGACGAGCGCCGCCGCATCGCCACCGAACTCCACGACATGGTCGCCCACGAGGTCACCGGCATCGTCGTCCTCTCCCAGGCGGCCGCCCGCAGCGACGACGTCGGCATCCTCCACACGGCGCTGGGCAAGATCGAGGAGTCGGGCACCCGCGCGCTCGAGGAGATCCGCGCCCTCGTCTCGGCCACCCACGACGATGCCGCTGCCGCCCGGACCCCGGTGACGACCGGCCGCCAGGGACTCCTCGATCGGGTCGAGGCCTTCCGCGCGGCCGGGGGCACTGCGGTGACCGTCGACCTCGATGCCTCCCTCGCCGAGGCGGTCCCCGGCCCCGTCTGGGCCGTCCTCGACCGCGTCCTCGTCGAATCCCTGACGAACATCCGCCGGCACGCGGGCACCGCCGTGCCGGTGACGATCGGACTCACCGCCGACGACATCACCGCCGACCGCCTCGGCGCCGTGATCCTCACGATCGCCAACGCACCGGGGGCCGAGGGGATCGGACGCGGCAGCGGCTCCGGTCTCATCGGACTCCGCCACCGGGTCGAGGGCACCGGCGGCACCCTGACCGCCGGTCCCGTCGCCGGCGGCTGGGAGGTCCGCGCCCGCATCCCGCTCACTGCACCGATTCAACCGACCCCGCCGACCCACCCGAAGGAGCCCCGCCGATGATCAGAGTCGCCCTCGTCGATGACCAGGAGATGGTCCGGATGGGCTTCGCGCTCATCCTCGATGCCGACCCCGACATCACCGTCGTCGGGCAGGGTGCTGACGGGGTCGATGCGATCGAGCTGACCAAGCGGGAGCACCCCGACGTCGTCCTCCTCGACATCCGCATGCCCCGCCTCGACGGACTCTCCGCGCTGCCGCGGCTGACCCCCCTGACGAAGGTCATCATGGTGACGACGTTCGACGACGAGGAGTACGTCGATGCCGCCCTCGACCAGGGCGCGAGCGGGTTCCTCCTCAAGGACGCCGGACCCGACCTCCTCATCGCCGGGGTCAAGGCCGCCGTCGACGGGGAGGCCCTCATCTCTCCCGCCCTCACCCTCGCTCTCCTGCGCCGCCGCTCACCGGCCGCGCAGCCGCACGCCGGCCGCGCGACCGGGTGGAGAGCCTGAGCGAGCGCGAACGCGACGTCGCCGCCCTTGTCGCCACGGGACTGACGAACCAGGAGATCTGTGCCGAGCTCTACATCTCCCTCGGCACCGTCAAGACGCATCTCGGGAACATCCAGACCCGCCTCGGCGCCCGCAATCGCGTCGAGATCGCGGCCCGCATGTGGGAGTCGGGGGCGATGGATCAGCCGAACGGCTGAGGGCGGAGCCGGCGAACCGGTCGCCCGGCCGATGTCTCAGGCCGCTTCCCCGACGAGGATGGAGGCCATGAACTCACACGCACTCACCCCGCCGGTACCCGCTTCCGCGCAGCCGACCGGCGACCAGCTCACCCGTCCCCGCCGGATCGCCGCCCTCGACGTGCTGCGCGGCGTCGCCCTGTGCGGCATCATCTTCGTCAACCTGCCGCCGATGTTCGGACTCAGCTCGGTCGACGGCAGCGGCGACACGCTCCCGTTCTACGCCGCGAGCCAGGACTTCGTCCAGGGCCGGTTCTTCCCGATCTTCTCGATCCTCTTCGGCATCGGCTTCGGCATCATGTGGCACTCCGCCCGCCGACGCAGCCCCCGGCCCCGTCTCGCCCTGCTGCGCCGATTCCTCTTCCTCGGCGCCCTCGGCGCCCTCCACATGCTCCTCCAGCCCGGTGAGGCGCTCCTGCCGTACGCTCTCGCCGCGCTCGTCGTCCTCCTGCCCTCGACGTGGCTGCCCGCCCGCGTCCTCCCGGCGATCACCTCGGGTCTCGGCGCGCTCCTCCTCATCGCCGGAATGGCCACCGGCGGCGGGATGGCGATCATTCCCGGCCTCTTCCTCCTCGGCTTCGCGATCGGCTACACCGACTTCGTCCGCACGGCGCTGGCTCACCCGGGCCGCCTCGCCCTCGTCGGCGGGCTCGCCGCCGCCGTCACCGTCACCGGGTTCCTCACCACGGACTACCTCACCCGCCAGCTCGATCAGTGGATCACCGCGGGCCTGGGGATCACGATGGCTCTGTGCTATGTCATCGTCGTCCTGCTCCTCATGCGCACCCCCGCCGAGTCGGTCCTCCGGGCCGTGTTCGCGCCGCTGGGGCGGATGGCGCTGACGAACTACATCGGCGCCACGCTCCTCCTCGTCGGCGTCCGCTTCCTCGTCCCCGACCTCGCGGCCTTCGACAGCGAGGGCGGCTACGTCGCGGCTGCGGCTGTGTGCACGGCGATCCTCATCGTCCAGATCATCGCCTCCGCCGTGTGGCTGCGGTTCTTCTCGCAGGGCCCGCTCGAGCGTCTGTGGCGCATCGTCACGTGGGGCCCCTCCCGCGCCGAGCGCTGAGCCTCCCGCGCCGAACACTGAACAGCCCACCTCCCGGACATGCGCCGAGGCGGCACTCCCCTTCACGGGGTGTGCCGCCTCGGTAGCGTCGTCGGGTCAGGCGGTGCCTAGTCGGCGACCGTCTCCGGCAGCGCCTCTTCGCTGACGAGGTCCTCGTCGAGGGCGATGACACCGTAGCTCCAGCCCTTGCGGCGGTAGACGACGGAGGGCTTCGACGACTCCTCGTCGATGAAGAGGTAGAAGTCGTGGCCGACGAGCTCCATCCGGTTGAGCGCCTCCTCGATGCCGATCGGCGCCGCCGCGAACGACTTCTCCCGCAGCACCACGGGCGAATCGCCCTCTGCCTTGATCCGGCCGTTCGTCTGGTCGGGGGTCGATGCGGTCGTCTCGGCGTCGGCATCGGCCTCGGTCCCTCCGAGCGGCTCGGCGACGGGCATCTTCGCGAGCGCCTCGGCGGTCGACTCCTTGCGATGACGGCCGACGCGGGACACCTTGTTCCTGTCCCTGGCCCGCCTCAAGCGCTCGACGAGCTTGGCCCACGCGAGGTCGAGGGCGGCGTACTTGTCGCTCGCCATCGCCTCGGCGCGGATGACCGGACCCTTCGCCACCACCGTGAGTTCGACCCGCTCGCTCGTCTCGGGCTGCTTCGTGTTCTTATCGTGAGCGACGTGGACCTCGACACGCTGCGCGCGAGGCGCGAGCTGCTCGACTTTGGCGATCTTGTCTTCGATGTGCGCGCGGAAGCTGTCGGAGATGGTCAGTTGGCGTCCGGTGACAACAATGTCCATGATGGGTCCTTTGGCGACTCGTTCTTCGGATGAATCCGATCCCATTCCCTTGGATGGGTAAACACCGTTATACAGTAAAGGGAGAGACAAATCGAGTGCCCCCGCGACCGAGTCCGATGACTGCGGCAACAGCGGGTCTGACCTGCACCGATGTTAATACTCTTGCGCTTTCGGCCAAGGTCGCGCCGGTGGTCGAGAAATCGTCGACGAGAATGACCGTGGCGGTCTCCGCAGCGATTTCCCGCACCCGCCGGGAGGGCGGATTCGGGATGAGGAATTGCGAGTTCTCCGCATTGTGCGCCCGCTCGTGTGCCCCGAGTCCGACCTGGTCGTGGCGCCTGCGCGCGGCGAGGACGTCGATGACCTCGAGCGACAGGTCCGGAGCGAGCTGCCCGGCCCGCCGGGCGAGGGCGGCGGTGTGCGATCCTCCGCGGCGGCGGAGAGCTGCCTGCGAACTCGGTGCGGGCACGACGCCCACCGGTCCGCCCGGATGACCGACGAGGTCGAGGGCGGCGACGATCGCCCGTGCGAGAGCGAGGGCGAGCGGGTCGAGGACGTCCCGACGGCCGTTGTCCTTGAAATTGACCACCATATGGGACACCCGCGAGTTGTATTCCGAGACCCCGACGACGGGCAGCGTCCCGTACCGCGGCTCCATCGCGCGCGGAACGCCGCCGAGGAGCATGAGGCACGTCGTGCACAGCGAGACGGTCTCCCGCCCGCAGCCGGCGCACCGTCGCGGCAGGAAGAGATCGGAGAACTCGCTCAGCAGCCCCATCGCAGCGACTCAGCCCGGATACGCGGGATCCTTCGCCGTGACGTCGATGAGCTTCTGCCACGCGTTCGAGTTATACGAGTAGATCTCGCCGGCGGTCCCGGTCACGAGGATCGAGCGACCGTCCTCGCCGGCCGCGATCCGGTCGCCGCCGCCGGGCAGCTGGCCGAGCTGCTCGGGCGGACCCGCGACGTGGACCCGGTAGGGCTGGACGGTCTCGCCCGGCAGCTGCGCGAGCACCGCGAGCGAGGTCGACCCGCCCCACGAGATGTCCTGGATCCCGGAGAAGTACGAGCCGACCTGCAGCGGGGCGTCGGAGAGGGAGGCGGCGGGGTTGCCCGCCCGGTCGCGCGGGATGCCGACGACGTCGATGCGCTCGGGCTGATCGCCCTGCCGGCTGAGCACCGCCAGCCTGGTGCCGTCCCGGGAGACCTCGAGATCGAGCAGGGTGCGACCGGAGAGGAAGTCCGCGGCGACGGTGTAGACCTGATCGTCGCGGCCGACCGCCGTGATCTCGCCCTTGTTGTCGCGCTCGCCCGTCCAGATCGAGTTGAACCGGTCGATGCTCGGCCCGACGAGCGACGACCCGTTGAGCACGGTGCGCGACTCCGAGGAGTCCGCGCGCAGCCGCTTGAGGTGCTGCCCGTCGTCCTCGAGGTACGCGTAGATCGAGTCGTCGAAGGACACGGCCGGGTCGCTGGCCTTGGCATCGCTGAGGTCGGGGCTGTTCTCCGCCCGGGCCACCGTGGTGCCGGAGATCCGCGAGATCCGGTTGTTCGCGATGACGACCGGCGGCCCGTCGACCTGGACGGAGGAGTCCGTCTTCGGCTGCAGGCTCTCGGACACGACCTGACCGCCGATCGTCAGCTCGACGCTCGAGACCGAGGGGATGGCCCGCAGCGTCGAGGCGATCTGCTGCCGGATGAGGCCCTTCTCCCGGTCCGTCGGCGCCGGGGTGAGATTGCCGAGGGAGACGTTGGCGACGCCGTTCTCGATCGTCACGACGTTCGAGTCGTTGAGCTTCGCCCCGTCGGGGGCCGCCGTGATGACGGCCCCGGCGAGGTAGGGCGCGGGCCCGGTGAGGAGTTCGTTGATGATCGCCGTCGGGGTCGACGACGAGCGCAGGAACCACCGGGAGTCGGGCACGAGGTAGGAGAAGTCAGAGGTGAAGAACTCGAGCGAGTAGCTGAGGAAGATCGTGCGGAACGTCGTCGGGGTGACGAGCAGGCCGTCGGGGGCCGAGGAGATCCGCCATTCCCCGTTCTCCTGGCGCAGCGAGAACTCGAGGTTCGAGCGGGTGTCCGGGGTCGCCGAGGAGAAGATCCCCGAGGAGTCGACGATGCCGACGACGGGAGCTGACATCGTCAGCGTCTTCTGGTCGGAGGTGACCTCGTAGTTGAGCGAGTCGAGGTCGGTGTCGCCGGGCAGCACGGACACCGAGGCGAGCGGGTTCCACTCCTGGGCCTCCGCCTCGGTGAGGAACGACTTCGCGACGGCGAAGTTGTTGCCGGTCCCGGCGCCGGCGGCGAGGAACCCGCGGACGATCTCCCCGACGCTGTCACCGGGCTTCGGCCCGTCCGGGGTCCGCGCGCTGCCGGCGGCGGCCTCGTTCGATGCCGCCGGGAGGTGTCCGACGGGCGAGGTCGTGGGAATCGAGGAGCACGCGGTCAGGGCGAGGCTCGCGCAGACGGCGAGGACGATCGTGACCACGCGCATCCGGGCTGTCGACGGTCTCATGAGCTTCCCTTCTGCAGTTCGCTCTCCTCCGCCTCGGCGGGTTCGCTGCGGTCGGGGACCGCCTCGGCGAGATCGGCTTCGACGACGATGGGGATCGACCCGGTCTGGATCCGCACCGAGCCGTCGGAGGACATCGGGCCGGCGACGAGCGCGGAGCCGCGGATCTGCGCGTCCCGCGGCGGCAGCGGCAGCGGCGACGAGGTGATCTCCTGGTCGGGACGGCGCGGCAGCGTCAGCCGGAAGCACGAGCCCTCCCCCGGGTTGCCCCACACCTGGAGCCAGCCGCTGTGGAGGTGGGCGTCCTCGAGCGAGATCGCCAGGCCGAGGCCGGACCCGCCGAGGGTGCGCTTGCGGGCGGGGTCGGCGCGCCAGAACCGGTCGAAGACGTGCTCGACCTGCTCCTCATTCATGCCCACGCCGTGGTCGCGCACGCTCACGGCCACCGCCTCGGCGTTCGAGGCGACGTAGACGTCGATCGGCTTGCCCTCCCCGTGCTCGATGGCGTTGACGACGAGGTTGCGGATGATCCGCGTGATCCGCACCCGGTCGACCTCGGCCATGACCGGTGAGGACGGGGCATGGACGACGATGTGCGTCGACATCTGGTCGGCGATCATCGAGACGGTCTCGACGACGGAGGTGACGATCGCGCCGACGTGACGGGTTTGGCGACCAGCGCTGCGGCCCCGGCGTCGTAGCGGGAGATCTCGAGGAGGTCGGAGAGGAGGGCGTCGAAGCGCTCGGCCTGCGAGTTGAGCAGCTCGGCGCTGCGGGCAGTCACCGGATCGAGGTCGTCGCGCGCATCGTAGATGAGGTCGGCGGCGGCGCGGATCGTCGCGAGCGGGGTCCGCAGCTCATGGGAGACGTCGGAGACGAACTGCCGCTGCAGCACCGAGAGCCGCTCCATCTGCTGGATCTGGTGCTGGAGGGTGTCGGCCATGTCGTTGAAGCTCTCCCCGAGCACCGCGATCTCGTCGTTGCCGTGGACGGGCATGCGCTCGTCGAGGTCGCCGTCGGCGATGAGGCGGGCCACCTCCGCACGTGCGCACCGGGGTGACGACGAGGCGGGTGACGATCCACGCGACCGCACCGACGAGGACGACGAGGACGAGGGCGGCGACGAGCATCGACCGCTGGACGAAGTCGAGGGTGTTCTGCTGTTCGGTCAGATCGCCGAGGTAGTAGAGCTGGAACTGCCCGGCGCCGGGGACCGTGAGCTCCTGCGTGATGAGCAGGCCCGGCCCCTGCCCGCCCGGCAGGCTCACCGACTGGTAGAGCATGTCATCGGTCGGCGCCTGCCCGATCGCCTCCCGCAGGTCCGAGCTCACCGGCATCTCCGCCGCCGACTCGGCTGAGGAGTCCATGCCGACGCTGATCGTCGAGAACGACGAGTTCGGGTCCCGCGGCTGCAGGGTGAGCGCGTAGACCGAACCGGTCGAGCGGTTGAAGATCGAGGAGAGCTGGGAGGACAGGTTCTCCTGGGTCACGGCCTGCCCGTCGGCGGGGGCGACGCTGCGCAGTTCGGCGACGATCGTCGCCGCCTGCTTCGACAGGGAGTCGAGCCGGTTGTCGAAGAGCCCGCGGGAGATCTGCTGGGACATGTACGTGCCGACACCGAAGATCGCCACCGAGGTGAGGATGACGGTGAGGACGACGATCCGCACCTGCAGGGAGTAGCTGAACGACCGGCGGATGAACGCCCAGAGGCTCGTGAGTCCGTTCGCTGTGGTGCGGAGGGCTCCGCGCACGGCGGAGGTGGGGTTCACGCCGCTCGGCCCGCCTTGTACCCGACCCCGCGGACGGTGACGATGATGTCCGGCTTCTCCGGATCGCGTTCGATCTTCGATCGCAGGCGCTGGACGTGGACGTTGACGAGCCGGGTGTCGGCGGCATGCCGGTAGCCCCACACCTCTTCGAGCAGGGTCTCACGCGAGAACACCTGCCAGGGCTTGCGGGCGAGGGCGACGAGAAGGTCGAATTCGAGCGGGGTCAGCGAGATCGGCGCCCCGCCCTTCGTCACGGTGTGACCGGCGACGTCGACGACGACATCGCCGACGGTGAGCAGTTCGGGGGCCTGCGGCTCGGAGATGCGCAGGCGCGCCCGCACCCGGGCGATGAGCTCCTTGGGCTTGAACGGCTTGGGCACGTAGTCGTCGGCGCCGGATTCGAGACCGAGGACGACGTCGACGGTGTCCGACTTCGCGGTGAGCATGATGATCGGCACCGAGGAGACGTCGCGGATCTCCCGGCAGACCTCGAGCCCGTCCTTGCCGGGCAGCATGAGATCGAGGAGCACGAGGTCGGGTCCCACCTTCTGGAACTCGTCGAAGGCCTGGTCGCCGGTCGCGGCGAAGAAGGGTTCGAAGCCCTCACTTTTGAGCACGATTCCGATCATCTCGGCCAGAGCCGTGTCATCATCAACTACGAGGATACGAGCGTTCATACCTCCATTGTCGCTTAAAGTCATGTGAAGTTTCGACCGGGACACCCGGTGTCGGCCATCCGTGGCAGGATTGTCTGCAATGGGACGAACGAACGCATGGACTTCGCAGGTCGACTGGCAAACCGGCCGGTGGCAGCCCCGCAGTCCGTCTCCGGGGCATTCGCCGTGGCGACCGCCGCTTCCCCGCGGCATCCTCCCCAAGCGTCCCCTGACGTTCTTCGAGGTCCTCGACACCGGCTTCCGCCTGCTCCGCTTCATCCCGTCCCTGGCCATCGGCGCCCCCCTCATCGTCGTCACCCTCGGCACGCTGGCGCTGACCGCGGCGGGCACGGCGCTGACGCTGACCTTCCTGCCGTTCCTCGCCGACGTCATGGCCGACGACGAGGCGATGTCGGGCTTCGCGCTGCTGGCGCAGCTCGGGTCGTTCGTCCTCGGCCTCCTCAGCCTCGGGTTCGTCCACTTCCTCGCCGGTCTGCTCGCCCCCGGAGCCGAGAACTCCTTCGGGGCGCGGCGGACGACGCTGACGGCGGCCTGGCGCGCCCTGACCGGACGCCGCCTCAGGCTCGTCGGGGCGGCCCTGCTCATCACCGGCATCGACACCGTGCTGCTGGCGCTGCTCGCCGGCCCCGCCGTGGCCGCCGGCCTCCCCGGCGCCCCGATCATCGGCGGTGTCATCGGACTCCTCCTCCTCGGCGTCTGGGTGCTCGCCGTCGTCTGGCTCAACCTGCGCCTGGCCTTCACCGGTGCGGCGATCGCCGCCGAGGACGCAGGCATCGGCGGCGCACTCGCCCGCTCGTGGCGGCTGACCGGCAGCGGCTTCTGGCGCACCCTCGGCCAGCTCGGACTCGGGTACCTGCTGGCCAATCAGCTCATCCAGCTCGTCATCTCGCCCTTCGTCTTCGTCGTCACCATCGTCCTCACCGCGGTCCTCTCGACCTCCGGCGGGGACCTTGCGGTGATGGCGGCGATCGCGATCACCGCAGGTGCCGTCGTCCTCGCGCTCACCGCGGTCTCCTCCGCCGTCCTCTACGGCTACTTCTCCTGCCTCGTGTGCGTGAGCTACTTCGATGCCCGGATGCGCAGCGAGGGCTTCGACCTCGTCGTCATCCGCACCGAGGAGGCGGCCGCGTCATGATCCCGCCCATCGTCGCCGCCGCCTCCGGGGTCATCGACCGTGACACCGGTCGCGAATGGCTCAACCGCGAACTCAGCCGCAGCGAGTATGCGGAGAACGACCTCACACCGCTCGAACAGCTCGGGCGCTGGCTCGGCGATGTCTGGGCCGCGCTCCTCTCCGCGGCGCTGGGAGGGAAATCGCCGTGGCTGCTCCTCCTCGTCGTCGCGGCAGTCGCGGTGCTCATCGGACTCATCGTCTGGCGGGTGCGGCGCCTCGGTCTGCGGCGGGCCCGGATGCCCTTGGCGGCCTTCGACGCCGTCGTGACCTCCCCGCGCCCCGAACCGTGGCGGGAGAGCGCCCGAGCCGCCCACGAGCGCGGCGATCATCGGACCGCGGTCATCGACGAGGCCCGGGCGATCTTCGCCGTCCTCGGCCTCAAGCACGTCATCGACCTCGAAGCCGCCCAGACGGCGAATGAGATCACCCGCGTCGCCGGCACTGCCCTGCCCGCGCACGCGACCGCCCTGCGGCGGGTCTCACGCGTCTTCGACGACCTCATGTTCGGACCCGACGACGAGCTCGGGCCGACCGACCTCGCCGGCGTCTACGCCGAGTTCCTCGCCCTCGACGCCGAGCTCGACGCCCTCCCCGCCCACCGCGGCGCACCCGCCCGGAGCGGCGACCCCTCCCGGACCCTGACCGCCGAGGCGGGACGACGATGAGCGCGGCGATCGATGTCGCCACCCGCGGCACCGTGAGCACCGCGGTCGTGCCGTTGAGCGCCCGGCTGCGCTCGGCCGGGGTGTGGATCGTCGGCGCCGTCGTCGTCCTCATCACCGTCATCGCCACGCTGCTCATGACCAGTGACCGCGCCCCGGAGGACCCGCTCCACTACGACGGGGTGGGCCGGGAGGGGATGAAGGCCCTCGTCGAGACCCTGCGCGACCACGGCACCGAGGTGGTGACGACCGAGAGCCTCGATGCCGCCCGGGAGGCGAGTGCCCGACCCGACACGACGCTGCTCATCCCCGCCGGTGCCGACGTGCTCAGTCCCGGGGACGTCGACGGGCTGACCTCGGCCCTGCGCGAGGAGGGCAACCGGCTCGTCCTCGTCGACCCCGGCATCAGCCTCGGCGCGTTCACCGATCGGCTCACCACCGCCGTCTCCGATTCCCCGCTGGCCGATCCCGATCCCGTGTCCGCGCCTGCGTGTCGGATTCCCGCAGCCGTGGCGGCCGGCGACGTGAGCACGGGTGAGAGCCTCTACGCGGCCGTCGAGCCCGGCGACCCTCAGATCCGCATCTGCTACCCGCAGACCGGACCCGGAATCATCGCGGACCCGGATGACCCCGCCGGGCAGCTCGTCGTCGACGACGGCGGCGACGTCCCCCTCACGGTCCTCGGCAACGGCAGCTGGCTGAGCAACGGCGAGATCGACGAGGACGGCAATGCGGCGCTGTCCCTCTCGACGCTGTCGCAGACTCCGAACCTCGTCGTCTACTACCCGCGGGAGGGCACCGATGTCGCTCCTCCCCCGTCGACGATCGACTTCGTGCCCAGCTGGTTCCTCGCCGGCGCAGCCTGGCTCGTCCCCTGCCTCCTCGTTCTCCTCCTCGTCCTCGGGCGCCGCTTCGGACCGCTCGCCGTCGAACGCCTGCCCGTCGTCGTGCCTGCTGTCGAGACCGTCTTCGGCCGGGCGGCACTGGCTGAGCGCAGTCGCGACCGCGCCGGGGCCCTCCATGCGCTGCGCACCGCGCGTGCTGCGCATCGCCGCGCGACTCGCGCTCGGTCCCGAGGTCGGCCGCGACGTCCTCCTCACCCGGGTCGCCGGCGCCACAGGTCGCGATCCCACGCAGGTGACCTGGGCGTTCGCCACCGCCGCCCCCGCCACCGACCGCGAACTCACCGAGGTCGTCGACCTCATCGACACGATCGAAAGCGAGATCCCATGACCAGCAGCCACCCTGCGCGCCCCTCGACTCCCCCGGGTGTGCCTCCGGCCGCGCCGGGGCCGGACACCCCGAACGACCACCTGGCCGCCAACGGCCAGGCCACCGCCGGCCGGGCGCCGGCGGACGCTCCTGTCGGCCGGGCACCGTCCGAGGCTCCCGCCGACCCGCTCGCGGCGGCCTTCGCCGCGGTGCGGGGTGAGATCGGCAAGGCCGTCGTCGGACAGGACGACGCGGTCACCGGTCTGCTGCTCGCCCTGCTGTGCCAGGGCCATGTGCTCCTCGAAGGCGTGCCCGGGGTGGCGAAGACCCTGCTCGTGCGCAGCTTCGCGACGGCCGTCGACCTCGACCACACGCGCATCCAGTTCACCCCCGACCTCATGCCCTCCGACGTCACCGGGTCGCTCGTCTTCGACGCGGCCACCTCGGACTTCGAGTTCCGCAGCGGGCCCGTCTTCACGAACGTCCTCATCGCCGATGAGATCAACCGGACTCCGCCGAAGACGCAGTCGGCCCTTCTCGAGGCGATGGAGGAGCATCAGGTCTCCGTCGGCGGCCGCTCCCGGGCCCTGCCCGAGCCGTTCATCGTCGCCGCCACCCAGAACCCCCTCGAGTACGAGGGGACCTACCCGCTGCCGGAGGCCCAGCTCGACCGGTTCCTCTTCAAGCTCGTCCTCACCCTGCCCGACCGCGACCGCGAGTTCGAGATCCTCGACCGGCACGCCCACGGCTTCGACGCCGGCCGCCTCGACGTCGCGGGGCTGCGCCCCGTGCTCGACCGCGACATGATCGCCCGTGCCCGGCAGGCGGTGGCGACCGTCCACATCGCACCGGAGATCATCACGTACATCGTCGATCTCGCCCGCGCCACCCGGCAGGCGCCGTCCCTGGCCCTCGGCGTCTCACCCCGCGGGGCGACGCGGATGCTCGCCGCCGCTCGCGCCCTGGCCTGGCTGGCCGGTCGCGACTACGTCACCCCCGACGATGTGAAGTTCCTCGTGCCGATGACCTTGGGCCACCGGGTCATCCTCCGCCCGGAGGCGCAGATGGACGGACTGAGCGTCGGCCAGGTCCTCGACTCGATCGTCGCGACCACTGAGGTCCCCCGCTGAATGACCTCCCGTCTGCTCCTCCTCACCCTCCTCGGGATCGTGCCGGTCATGCTCGTCCCGGGGTGGACGAGCGCGCTCATCGTCGCCGGGGTCATCGCCGTCGTCGCCTTCGTCGACTGGCGGCTCGCTCCCGCCCCGCGCCTCATCGGCCTCCAGCGCACGCCGGGGCCGATGGTCCGCCTCGGCGAGGACACCACGGCCACGCTCACCCTCGTCAACGATTCGCCCCGGCGGATCCGGCTCTCGGTGCGCGACGCGTGGGCCCCGAGCGCCGGTGCCCACAGCACCCGAACCGCGCTCACCCTCGATCCCGGTGAGACGCGGGAGATCACGACCGTCTTCACGCCCCGCAGGCGCGGTGCCCTCGCCGCCGATCAGGTGACGCTGCGCACGGCGACGGCCCTCGGCCTCGTCCGGCGGCAGCGAAGCTTCGACGTCCCCGCCGCGATCCGGGTCCTCCCGCCGTTCGTCTCCCGTCGGGAGCTGCCGTCGAAGATGCAGAAGCTGCGGGAGCTCGAAGGGCGGTCCGCGGTGATGATCCGCGGCATGGGCACCGAGTTCGACTCCCTGCGCGACTACGTCGACGGCGACGACGTCCGGTCGATCGACTGGCGGGCCAGCGCCCGCGCCCAGGACCTCATCGTCAAGACGTGGCGCCCGGAGCGCGATCGCCGGGTCGTCATCGTCGTCGACTCCTCGCGGCTCGCGGCCCGCCGCAGCGGCGCGGGCACGGTCTTCGACGCCGCCCTCGAATCCGCGCTCCTGCTCACGGCGCTGGCCGCCGGGGCCGGGGACCGCGTCGACGTCATCGTCGCCGATGCCCGGGTGCGCGCGACCGCCTCGAGCCACCGCTCCTCCGACCCGGTCCACGACCTCTCCGTCGCGCTCACTCCCGTCCACCCCGAGCTCTACGACGCCGACTGGGAGCAGATCGCCGGCAGCGTGCTCGCGACCTCGCGGCAGCACGCCCTCGTCGTCGTCATCACCGCCCTCGACGAGGCGACCGTGGCCGAGGAGATCCTCCCCGTCCTCCCGACCCTGATGAGCCGTCACCGCGTCGTCGTCGCCTCCGTCGCCGACCCCGACCTGAACGACCTCGCCGCGCGCCGCGGCGACGCCACCGAGGTCTACACCGCTGCCGCGGCCGCCGCCGAGCTCCTCACGGTGGAGGCCCTGCGTGCCCGGCTGCGCGGGATCGGCGTCGATTCGGTCGCAGCGACCCCCGAACACCTGCCCGGAGCCCTCGCCGACCTCTACATCGGACTCAAGGCCACCGGCAGGCTCTGAGCCGCAGATACACTGTTGCCCACCGCCGCGGCGCGGGGCTGCCCCATCGCCTCGGCGACTGACTGCCATGCTGCCTCGGCGCGGGACCAGCCCACCGCTGCGGCGCGGTCACCGGTCGGTGGCGACGATCGCGTAGCCGGCCTCATGGTCCTCGAGGTCCGCCGAGAGCCCCGCCCGGGCGGCCCTCCTCCCGAGCGTTCCCGCATAGACGACGATGGCGGCCGTGTAGGCGACGCCGATCGCGATCTTCAGCGCGGGCGGCAGCGGATTGGGCGTGACGAAGCCCTCGATGAGTCCCGAGAGGAAGAGCATGATGACGAGCCCCCCGGCGACGACGAGGAGGGAGCGGGCCTCCCGGGCGAGCTTCGTGCGGCGCAGCTGCGGACCGGGGATCACCCAGGCGAAGAAGAGCCGCAGGCCGGCGGCCGCGGCGAGCAGGATGCAGCTGATCTCCGGGATGCCGTGGGGAAGGATGTAGAGGAAGAAGTCGGCGCCGCGGTCGAACTCGAACATCATCGCCCCCGAGAAGCCGACGTTGACGGCGTTGAGGAACAGTCCCTGGAGGACGAAGACGCCGGTGACGCCGAGGAGGACGAACTGCACGGCGATCCACGCGTTGTTCGTCCACACGCCGATGGCGAAGAAGCCGTTGGGGTTCTCCTTGTAGTACTCGACGAAGTCCTGTTCGGCGAACTGCCGGCGGTACTCGTAGTCGCCGAACGTGTCGAGGACCTCCGGGTGGGTGCCGGCCCACACCCCGGCGAGCACCGAGGCGGCGAGGAAGGCGAGGGCGATGACGACGAAGTCCCAGCGCAGCCGGTAGATCGACAGCGGAAGTGCGATGGCGAAGTAGCGGGCGATACCGGACAGACCGCCGGCCGGCACCGACGAGAGGTGGTTCCGCGCCCGGTGGACGATCGCCGAGAGCCGGGCCGCCTCGAGCGAGTCGGGGGCGACCGTCATGATCTGGGAGAGATCCTTCGACGCCGCCCGGTAGAGGTCGAGGAAGCGCTGAGCCTGCGCCGGATCGAGCCGATTGCGCTTCGCGAGATCCGCGAGCTCCCGCCACTTCTCACCGTGCATCTCGGCCAGCAGGTTCGGATCCATGCCTCCACCCTAGACGATCGGGCCCGGCACGAGTCTGTGCCGCGGGCGACCGCCTCGGTGTGCCAGGATGGTGGGGTGAGCACTCTCGTGACCGGCGAAGCCGTCGAACTCAGCGTCCAGCCGGCGGCCCTGGCCGCCCGGGCGCTCAGCTGCGCCATCGACTGGCTCCTCTACACCCTGGTCAACATCGGTCTGCTCATCGGCATGTTCTGGCTGCTTCTGCGGATCCTCGAGGTCAACACCCTCATCCTCGGATCGGTGATGACGATCATGAGCATCAGCGTCTTCGTCCTCCTGCCGATGCTCGTCGAGGTGCTCACGAAGGGCCGGTCGGTCGGCAAGCTCATCCTCGGTCTGCGCATCGTCCGCGACGACGGCGGGGCGATCCGGGTTCGGCACGCCGTCATCCGAGCGCTCCTGTGGCCCTTCGAGGTGCTCGCGACCGGCGGCGGGCTCGCCGCGCTCTCCGGTCTCGTCTCGCCGCAGACCAAGCGCCTCGGCGACTATCTGGCCGGGACGCTCGCGGTGAGCGAGCGCACGAGCCCGCCCCCGCCGGTCACCACCCACGTCGCCCCGCAGCTCGCCCACTGGCTGAGCGAGACCGATGTCTCCGCGGTGCCGACGGGACTGCACCGGCGCATCGTCGCGTTCCTCGCGATCGCCCCGAACCTCGGGCACGAGTCACGGTGGCAGCGGGCCGTCGAACTCGCCACGGAGCTCAATCCCCATGTCGCCCCCGCCCCGCCGGAGGGCACCCTGCCCGAGCAGTTCCTCTCCGCGATCGCCCACCGGCAGCGGTTGACCGAAGCCGCGAAACAGCAGCGCCGAGGTGTCCAGGCACAGCAGTTCCGCGCCGGCATCGACCATCTGCCGCACGGCCTGCGGCTGCGGTCCGGGACCGCGCAGGGAGATCACCGCGGCTGACGACACCCCGAAGGCGGCTGACGTCCGCCCCTGAAGAGGCCGCGTCGTCGCCGCCCGGCTCCCTTCCGGTGCCCGGCGTCTCAGTACCGGTAGTGGTCGGGTTTGAAGGGTCCGGCGACGTCGACGCCGATGTACTCGGCCTGCTCCTTCGTCAGTTCGCTCAGGCGCGCACCGAGGGCGGGCAGATGGAGGCGGGCCACCTTCTCGTCGAGCTCCTTCGCCAGCCGGTGGACCGCGTTGTCGTAGTCGGAGGCCGAGGCCCACAGTTCGATCTGGGCGAGCACCTGGTTGCTGAACGAGGCGCTCATGACGAACGACGGGTGGCCCGTGGCATTGCCGAGGTTGAGCAGGCGGCCCTCGGAGAGGACGAGGATCTCCGTCGTCTCCCGGTCGAGTCCGAGCTCGGCGGGCACGGGCACCGTCCACTGGTGGACCTGCGGCTTGATCTCGATCGTCGACACCCCGGGCAGGCGGCGCAGGCCGGCGAGGTCGATCTCGTCGTCGAAGTGCCCGACGTTGCCGACGATCGCCCCGGGCTTGAGCCGCTGGAGCGTCTCGACGCCGACGACCCGGGTGTTGCCGGTCGTCGTGATGACGATGTCGGCCTCGGCGGCCACCTCGTCGAGGAGGGCGACCTGGTAGCCGTCCATCGTCGCCTGAAGAGCGCAGATGGGGTCGATCTCCGTGACGACGACACGCGCACCCTGACCGCGCAGCGCCTCGGCGGCGCCCTTGCCGACGTCGCCGTAGCCGACGACGACGGCGATCTTGCCGCCGATGAGCACGTCGGTGGCGCGGTTGAGCCCGTCGGGCAGGGAATGGCGGATGCCGTAGCGGTTGTCGAACTTCGACTTCGTCACTGAGTCGTTGACGTTGATCGCGGGGAACGGCAGCTCCCCGGCCTCGGCGAGGCGGTAGAGCCGGTTGACTCCGGTCGTCGTCTCCTCGCTCACCCCGCGGATGCCGGCGGCCAGCGCGGTGAAGCGCCCGGGTGCCGCGGTCATCGCGGATTCGAGCTGGGCGAGGAACGCCTTGTACTCCTCGGGGTCGTCCTCGTCCGCGCTCGGCACGCGCCCGGCCGCTTCGGCCGCGGCGCCCTGCAGGACGTACATCGTCGCGTCCCCGCCGTCGTCGAGGATGAGGTTGGGTCCCTCGGCGAAGTCGAAGATCCGGTCGGCGGCCCACCAGTACTCCGGCAGGGACTCGCCCTTCCACGCGAAGACGGGCACACCCTCGGGGGACTCGGGGGTGCCGTGTCCGACGACGACGGCCGCAGCGGCCTCGTCCTGGGTCGAGAAGATGTTGCAGCTCGCCCAGCGCACCTGCGCGCCGAGGGCGACGAGCGTTTCGATGAGCACGGCCGTCTGCACCGTCATGTGGAGGCTGCCGGCGATGCGGGCCCCGGCCAGCGGTGCCTGTTCCGCGTACTCCTCGCGCAGGGCCATGAGGCCGGGCATCTCGCGTTCGGCGAGCCGGATCTGATGGCGACCCGCCTCGGCGAGACTGAGATCGGCGACCTGGAAGTCGGTGGGTTCGAGCACGGGGCCTCCTTGTGCGGTGGGGTGTCGGTGCAGCTGAGAGTCGGTGCGGCTGCGGGTCGGTGCGGCAGGCTCAGGCGGCCCGGCCGGAGACGATGACGGTGGCGAGGTCGGTGAGTTCGCGCACGCGCGCCTCGTCGGGCGCTTCGACGTTGAGCCGCACGAGCGGTTCGGTGTTCGACTTGCGCAGGTTGACCCACCAGTCCTCGCCCTGCAGGCTGATCCCGTCGAGATCCTCGATGCGCCCGGGACCGAAGTCGGCGGCGGCCGCGGCGAAGGCGGCGAGGACGGCATCGGGGTCGGCGACGGTGAAGTTGATCTCCCCCGACTGGCGGTAGGTGTCGTAGGCGGCGACGAGGCTCGAGGCCTGGCCGCCGGCGGTGGCGAGAGCGGTGATGAGGTGACAGGCGGCGAGCATGCCCGAATCCGCGCCGTAGAACTCCTCGAAGTAGAAGTGCGCGGAGTGCTCGCATGCGAAGACCGCGCTCTCCTCGCGCATCAGGGTCTTGATGCCGGAGTGGCCGACCTTCGAGCGGATCGCACGACCGCCGGCGGCGGCGATCGCCTCGGGGACGCTGCGGGAGGTGATGAGGTTGTGGATGACCGCGGGCGTCTCGACGCCGGCGGCCCGGGCGCGGGCGATCTCGCGTTCGGCGACGAGGGCGCCGACGGCCGAGGCCGACAGCGTCGCCCCGGTCTCGTCGATGAAGAAGCACCGGTCGGCGTCGCCGTCGAAGGCGAGCCCGAGGTCGGCGTCGTACTCGACGACCGCCCTTTGGACGTCGACGAGGTTCTCGGGTTTGAGGGGGTTGGCCTCGTGGTTGGGGAACGTCCCGTCGAGCTCGGTGTAGAGGCCGATGACGTCGAGGTCGAGCTCGGGCAGTCCCGCGGCGGTGCCGAAGACCTCGTCGAGGAGACGACCGGCCATGCCGTTGCCGCAGTCGACGACGACGCGCAGACCGCGCACCGCGTCGACGTGGGTGAGCTCACGGATGCGCTGGGCATAGCTGCTCCGCATCGTCGCCGCCGCGCTCTCGTCGACGGGCACCTGGGCGGCGTCCGTATCGGGCGCCGGGGCGTCGGGGGCGAGGTCGCGGATCCGTCCGAGTCCGGAGTCGAGGCTGACTCCGCCGGCGCGGGGTCCGCAGATCTTGATCCCGTTGTAGTCGGCGGGATTGTGGCTGGCGGTGATCATCGCCCCGGGCAGGTCGAAGATCCCGGAGGCGTAGTAGAGCTGGTCGGTCGAGCAGAGGCCGAGGAGGACCGGGCACCGGCCCGCGGCGGCGATGCCCGCGGCGAAGGCCCCGGCGAATCCCGGGGAGCTCGGGCGCATGTCATGGCCGACGACGACCTCGGTGCTGCCGTGGATCTCCGCCATCGCGGTCGCCGTGGCCCAGCCGAGGGCGAAGAGGATGTCATCGTCGAGTTCGTCGGGGATCCTCCCGCGGATGTCGTAGGCGCCGACGGCGGTGGCCAGGGCGCGGGCACGGGAGGCGGGGAGGGTCATGGGGTGTCCTTCGTGGAGTTCGTCAGTGGCGCTCACGGGCCGATGATGCGCAGGTGTCCGTGGCGGCGGCCCTGTCCGGTGTCGGCCTCGGAATCGGCGTCGACGGCCCGCGGCCGGCTTCCGGGTGCGGGGGTCGCGGCTGCCTCGCGCACCGCGTCGGCGATCGCGAGGAGATCGTCATGGGTGCGCTCCGGCGGTTCCTCGGTCGCACCGATGCGGATGAGCTCCCAGCCCACCGGCGGGGTGAGGCGGGCGGCGTGATCGGCGCAGAGGTCGTGGGCGCCGGGTTCGGCGCGGCGGGCGAGGGGACCGACGACGACACACGCGTCCGCATGCACGTAGGTCATGGTCGCGGAGGCGCTGCGCGAGCAGCTGACTTTCGAGCACGTTCGCAAGGCTGACACAGTCGTTCACTTTACACGCTGCCGCTGCCCGTTCCCCGGTGGCCGGGCCGAGCGGCGGGCGAGTTCTGCGGGTTTCCTCACAGCGGTCTCGGTAGAATCATCGACCATGAACGTCAGACGCCGCCGGGACCGGCATGGACGGGGCCTGCGGTCCTCTCTCTTCCGCGCGGATGTGCCCGCGCGCGCGACCCGGGCGGAGTCCTTCGCGCGGGTCGCCGCCGAGGAGTTCGCCCGGCACCGCGAGCAGGAGCCCGATCTCCTCGCCGAGGTGGTCCTCGCCATCGATGTCGTCCCCCCGCCGGGGTCGACGGAGCCGAGCTTCGGTCGGGTGTTCCCCGCGACCCCGCAGCGTCGCACGCACATCGTCCTCTACCGTCGGCCCATCGAATACCACAGCCTCGGGGGGACGCGGGAGACCCTCATCGCCGAGGTGATCGCCGACCAGGTCGCGCTGCTGCGCGGCGCGCAGGGCTGAGCGCCGCAGTCTCCGGCGGAGTCGGAGCCGGATCCTCGGTCAGGTCGGAGACGGCTCCTCAGTCGAGCCGGATGTCGCGGTAGGCGACGCCGGCCGGGGCCGGCGCGGGCATGACCGCGGAGACCCCGGAATCCGAGGTCACGAGGAGGCTCGCGTGGACGCCGTCGGCCGCTGCCCCGGCAGCGCCCTGTCCGCTGATGACGAGGGCGCGCACCGCCTCGGCGGAGACCTCGGCCGGGGCCAGGGTCGTCGTCGCGGTCGGGTTGAGGTCGACGACGCGCGGGTCGGTCAGGCTGCCGTCGTCGAGCATGCCGCTGACCTGCACCTGCCCCTGCCCCGGGGAGAGGAAGAGCTGCGCGGTCCCGGTCCGCGGCAGGGCCATGAGCTGAGCGTCGGCGAGGCCTTCGGTGGCGGTGATCGTCGCGAAGTCGCCCGCTCCCCCGTCGGGGTTCGTCGCCACGGATGCGGTGGCCTGGACGGGCTGGTCGGAATCGAGGACGAGGCTCGTGGCGGCGAGCTCGCCGAGGTCGGCCTCGGCGACGCCCCCGGCGACGACGGTGAGCGCCGACCGGGGGATGTCGACCTCCCCGTCGGGACCGTAGGCCTTGAGGGCCACCTCGGCGAGGTCATCACCGGGGTTGGCCACGCGCACGCGCACGCTCCTGCCGTCGAGTCCCGTGAGGACCTGCTGGTTCGCGGCCGGCGCCCCCGGCGCGGCGAGGTCGATGCCCTGCGGGGTGAGCCCGTCGAGCTTTGTCTCCTGGATCGACCCGGCGAGGACTCCCCCGTCGACGGAGACGTCGACGGCGAGTTCGGGGCGCCCGCGGCGAGGCCGGCGAGGCGGACGGCCCGCTGGGAGCCCGCGCGGATGCTCAGTTCGGTCGGCTCGCCCCGCGATCCCGAGGGAGTCATCACCTGGACCTGGGCCTGGACGGGGACGCTGCCGGGGTTGCTCAGGAGCAGCTGCGAGTTCGATCCCGCCTCACCCGATCCGGCGACGATCCGGAAGTTCGCCGCCGGTGCCGCGCACGTCAGCGTGGCGAGCCCCGTGAGGTCCCCGGAGGTGCCTTCGACGGTCTCGAGCGCCGTGGTCAGGGCGGGGGCACCGGGTCGGGCGAAGCCGGTGATGATCTTCGTGTTCTCGACCGGGTCGTCGCCGGAGACGAATCCTCCTGATGCGGGGTTGTCGAAGTCCGGAGACCCGCCGAGGTGGCCACCTGGAGGCGGGAGGCGCTCACAGAGCCGTCGGCGGCGCTGATCGGGGCGGTCGCGGAGACGACGCGGGTGCTGACGTTCGAGTCGTCGACGAACTCGGCGTCGGTGCCCTCGGCGGCCTGGTCGGTGAGCAGCGGTCCGGGGCAGATCACCTGGGTGTCCGCGGTCGGCATGCGCACCTGTTCGGGGCTGCGACTGAGCGTGCCCGCGGGCAGCGGGGTGAGGAACGACGTCGTGGCGATGAGGATGCCGGGAACGGCGATCGCTGCGAATGTCACGGTGCTGCGGCCGAGCCTCATGCTCTCTCCTCCGACCTGTCCGATGCGGCACCGTCAGCCGACGAGCCGTCCCGTGCTGCGGTGTCGTCTGGGTGGGTGCCCTCAGCGTGGACGCTTTGTGCCTCGGTGTCCTGTAGCGCGGTGTTCTCTGCGCGGGTGCCCTCAGAGTCGGGGCTCTCAGCGTCCGGTGTCGACTCCCCGTGCTGCGGCGCGGTCGTCGCGCGGTTTCCTGATTCAGCGCGGCGGCCTGACTTAGCGCGGCGACCGGATTTCGCCCGCCGACCGCGCCGCGTCATGGCCGCCGGCTGCGGGTCCGCCGCAGCGCTCCCCGTGTCCGCAGCGCTCCCCGTGTCCGCGGCGCTCCCGGTGTCGGCGGCATCCGCCTCGGCGGCACCTCCCGACGGTCGCTGCGCCGACGCGGACCCGGTCTCAGCGGTCTCGGTCTCGGAGGTCGCAGAGGAGTCCCTGTTCTCCGCGCCTGCGGACGCCTCTGCAGTGTCAGACCCGTCCGCCGAGATCCCAGGTTGGTCCGCGGTCCCGGATTCCCCTCGAGCGGTCGCCGGCGCGCCGCGCCGCACGGCCCGGTTCGGGGTGGGGCGGCGACTGCCGATGGGCAGGGCGACGATGAGGCAGAGGAGTCCGAGCACCCAGCCGGCGATGACTCCCGTCGTCATCAGCGGTGACGAATCGTCGAGTTCGACGGTGCCGCCGGCAGCCGGGAGGGTGAACTCCTCATCCCATGCCTGATCCGGCTCGGCCGGACGCGGGAGGTCCTCTCCGTCGATCTTCGCCGTCATCCCGTGGGCGGTTTCGGCGACGACAAGCGTGCGACCGTCCGCGCCGGGCGCGATGTCGATCGTCTCCCCGGTGCGCGGTGCCGTCGACAGCGTGCCGTCGGGTTCGCGGACGAGGAAGCGGCCGCTGTAGGGCTTGTCGACGTTCCAGAGCACACCCGCCTCCGTCGGTCCGACCTCGACGAGGCCGGTCGCTGCGGCCACGGAGGAGCGCAGCGCGGCGTCGTCCTCGTCGACGAGGACGAAATCGACGCCGAGGCGGCCGAGCAGCTCGCGGACGTCGCCGGCGTCGTCGGCCGACAGCGCGGCCGCGGCCTGGGCGACGAGGACGTCGTCCTCACCGATGGGCAGCGGCCGGCGCTCCCACGGCGGACCGCCGACCGCCTCGGCGGAGGCCACGGTCGAGGTGCCGATGACGGTGCCGTCAGCGGTCGAGAGCAGGGTGGCGAGAACCTCG
>NZ_JBNFOM010000011.1:0-119455 GCF_057364785.1 Brevibacterium sp. LAARM2_SD2
ACCGTCGTCCGATCAGCCTCCCCTGTGCTGCTCGGCAGTCTCACGCGCGCGCGCGGAGGAGACGACCCGCCGGCTCGCCGCCATCGCCGAGCTCATCATGACCTCCCCGGCCGTCACCGGCCTCTACACCACCGGCGGGGACATCACCGCAGCGGTGATGCGCGCGGTGGGCGCCGTCGGGATGGAACTCGAGCGGGAGATCATCCCGCTCGCCGTCGGCGGTCGCCTCGTCGGCGGACGCGCCGACGGCCTGCCCATCGTCACGAAGGGCGGTCTCATCGGCGACTCCGACACGGCAGCCCTCTGCCTCGACTACCTCATGGCGACCTCCCGGGTCGGGCAGGGATGAGCCCGATGCCGACCACCGAGACCGCACCACCGAAGGAGTATGACATGACCGCACCCATCCTCGCCGTGACCGTGGGAGACCCCGTCGGGATCGGCCCGGAGATCACCGCCCAGGTGCTCGCGGAGTTCTCCGCCCGCGACGACCAGCACGGCGTCGCCGTCGCCGATCTCGCCGTGATGAGACGCGCCGTCGACGTCCTCGGCCTCGACGTCGAACTCCGCCCGATCACCGACTTCGCGACCGCCTCGGCGGGAGAGGGCGTCATCGACGTCTTCGACATCGGCGTGCTCGGTGACGACCTGCCCGACTGGGGCGTCGTCGACGCGCGCGCCGGCCGTGCCGCGGTCACGGCCATCGAAGTCGCGACCAGGGCGGCGATGGATGAGGAGATCGCCGGCATCGTCACCGGACCGATCAACAAGGAGGCCGTGTGGCAGTCCGGCTCTGAGCACCTCGGGCACACGGAGATGCTCGGCGAGCTCACCGGGGTGACGAAGCAGGACACGATGTTCGTCGTCGAGAACGCGAAGGTCCCCGACCACAAGCTCCAGATCTTCTTCGCCACGCGGCACATGTCGCTGCGGAAGGCGATCGACGCGCTGTCCGTCGAGACGCAGATCGATTCGATCGAACGCGCCCATCGCGCCCTGCAGCTCTACGGGGTCACTGCGCCGCGGCTCGCCGTCGCCGCCCTCAATCCGCACGGCGGGGAGAACGGGGCGTTCGGGGACGAGGAGATCGAGATCCTCCGCCCCGCCGTCGAGGCCGTCAACGCCGCCGGTCGCTTCGACGTCGCCGGACCCATCCCCGCCGACTCCGTCTTCCACCAGGGGCTGACCGGGCGTTTCGACGGGATCCTCTCGCAGTACCACGACCAGGGGCACATCGCCTCGAAGACGTACGACTTCGACGGCACGATCTCCGTGACCGTGGGCCTGCCGATCCTGCGCACCTCCGTCGACCACGGCACGGCATTCGACATCGCCGGACAGGGACTCGCCGATGCCGGCACGATGCGCTCGGCCTACCGTGCGGCGATCGGCTATGCGCCCTTCGTCGACGGCATCCGCGCGGAGTACCTGCCGCGGTGATGGCCGTCCGCAGCAGCACGGCCAAGCGCCGCGACGACATCCGGTCCCGGCTGAAGTCGGGGGCGTGGTCGATCCCGCGCCTGGCCGCCGAGCTCGGAACCTCGGAGTCGACGATCCGGCGGGACCTGCGGGAGCTGGCCGACGCCGGTGAAGTCATCCGCACGATCGGCGGGGCGACCGCCGCCGGGTACGTCGAACCCCCACTCGGTCAGCGGATGGAGCAGCAGGCCGAGGCGAAGGACGCGATCGCCGCCCACGCCCTGAGCCACGTAAGCGCGCAGGTGCGCACGATCTTCCTCGACGCCGGATCGACGACCGTGCGGGTGGCCGAGCGTCTCCGCGACCGCGACGACCTCACCGTCATCACCCGGGGACTCGAGATCGCGCTGACGCTCGCGCACCCGAACGGTCCGCGTGTGACCATGGTCGGCGGTGAGGTCTCGACCCTCTCGCACGGGACGACGGGGGCGCTGAGCGACCATGCGCTCGCACGCGTCCACGTCGACGTCGCGTTCCTCGGCGCCGACGCCGTCGACCCGGACGTCGGCATCGGGGAGCCGACGCTCGCCGAGGCCAGGACGAAGGAGCTCATCGCCGAGCGCGCCCGCAGCGTCGTCGTCCTCGCCGACTCCTCGAAGTCCGGTCGCGAGGTCGCGGCCTGGGCGCCGCTGCCCGACGGGTGGATCTGGATCGACGAGACCGGCACGCGAGCCACCGGGTGAGCAGCGGCGGCGCCTGACGCCCCGGCGTCGTCACTCGACGATCTGCCCGGTCGTCGTCGCCCGGTCGTCGTCAGACGCCTGCGGGAGCGAGCACGATGTCGAAGCGCGTGCGCGACCACGGCAGGTCACCGAGGTCGCGGCCGTCGGGGGTCGGGGTGCCCGCCGGCTGCTGCGCGAAGTCCTTGATGAGGGAGTCCTTGACGCCGAAGACCGAATCGCTGGTGAGCAGTTCGTCTCCGGAGACGAAGATGTGGGTGACGAGCGTGCGCAGGCCCGGGGCCGTGACCATGAAGTGGAGGTGGCTCGCCCGCATCGGCGAGCGCCCCGTCGCCGCCAGCAGCCGCCCCACCGGTCCGTCGTCGGGAATCGGGTACGGAGTGGGGGTGAGCCCCCAGAACCGGAACGACCCGTCGTCGTCGGAGAACAGATGCGCCCGCCCGTAGACGCGGTCGTCATCGTGCTGGACGTCGTAGAGGCCGTCCTCGTCGGCTTCCCAGACCTCGATGCGGGCCCCGGGCACGGGAGCCCCGTCGGTGTCGCGGACGACGCCTTCGACCCAGCACGGCTCTCCCACTCCTCCCCCGGCGATGTCCCCGCCGGCGGGGATGAGCGGGGGCGTCGTCGACGAAGAACGGTCCGAACACCGTCGCCTCGGTGGCGTCACGGTAGGGCTGGTTGCTCACGTTGATCGTCTGCATCGATGCGCCGAGGACGTCGGAGAGGAGGATGAACTCCTGCCGGCGGTCGTCGGTGATGTGTCCGACGTCGGTGAGGAAGCCGATCGCCCGGTTCCATTCGTCCTCGGTCAGCCGCACGTCGCGGATGAGTCCGTGGAGGTGGGTGACGACCGCGGTCATCAGCTGCCGGAGGCGGTCATCGGGGGTGCCCGAGAACGAGGCGATGACCGTGTCGATGAGCCGCTCCTCGACCTCGGCCGGGGTGAGCCCGGCAGCGTCCTCGGCCGCCTCGGCGGCGATGCCGGTCCCGCCCGGCGACCCCTGCGGGGCGACGGTCTGGGGCTCATCGCCGCGCCGGGCGGCGGTGAGCAGCGCCGTGAGGTTCTCCCGCGTCACCGGCTGGGGGTTGTCGCCGGGGATCGCTTCGAGGGCGAGGTCGACCGCCTCGGCGATGTCACCGGATGCGAATCCGAGCTCCGACAGTGCCCGCGGGGCGCCGACGGCCTCGCGCAGCCGCTGGAGTCCGGCGACCGCGGTCTCGGCTCCGAACGCCTCCGCCATCCGCGCCTCGGCCTCGGGCACGGCGGGGGCGTTGAAGGCGAGGACGTAGGGCAGGACGATCGCATGGGTCTGGGCGTGCGGGAGGTCGAAGGTGCCGCCGAGGACGTGGGCGATCTTGTGGTGCATGCCCGATCCCGCCGAGGCGAAGGCGACGGCGGCGAGGTAGGCGCCGTAGAGCGTGGACTCGAGCCCCGTCAGTGCGGAGGATTCCGCGCCGAGCTGCGGCAGACCCTCGCGCAGCGCCCGGATGCCTTCGAGGGCGAGCGCCCGGTTGATCGGGTCGGCGGCCGGGGCCCACAGCGAGTCGATGCAGTGGGCGAGGGCGTTGAGGCCCGAGGCGACGGCGAGGTCGTGGGGCAGGTCGCGCAGGAGGTCGGCGTCGTAGATGACCGTGCGCGGCAGCACCGCATCATCGACCCCGGTGCGCTTGCGGCCGTTCTCGGTGCGCCCCCACACGTTCGTCGCCTCGGAGCCGGAGAACGTCGTGGGCACGGCGATGACCGGGATCCGCGTCTGCAGCGCGACCGCCTTCGCCAGCCCCGTTGCCGAACCGCCACCGACGCTGACGACGAGGTCGATGTCGCCGACCTCGGCGGCGGCCACGGCACGATCGGCCACCTCGGCGGGCACGTGCATGACGACCTCCCGGTGCCACAGGGCGACCGGGAAGTGGTCGGCGAAGTCGGTGACCTTGTCCGCGGCGGATCCGGAGACGATGACCATGACCCGTTCGGCCCCGAGGCGCTCGACCTCCGCGGCGACTGCGGCAGCGGCCTGCCCGGTGCCTAAGACGACGCGCTGGCCGAGGGTGGTGTGCGTGAAATCGAAGGTCATGCGATGTCACCGAGCCTTTCGTTCGAGTCTGCCGGTCCCGTCGCCAGGATAGCGGCGAGAGCTGAGGTGAGCTGGTCGGCGGCGTCGTCGGGCAGGGACGGCACCCGCCACGCGACATGCTTGTCGGGACGGACGAGGATCGCACCGTCCTCGGCGACGTCGCGGAGGCGATCCCAGTCGAAGTAGAGGTCGGTGACGTCGCGGTCGGGGCCGATGACGACGGTGCCGATGTCGACGCCGAGGCGCTGCCCGGCCGCCTGCGCCGCCTCCTCCCAGCCGGCGCCGGTCGTCCCGGTGATGAGGGTGAACCGGGTGTACGGGGCGAGGTCGTGGGTGGAGAGCTTCTCCCGCGAGTTGCCGACCCAGGCATGGGGCAGGCGCACGCCGGGATCCGTGCCGGCCTGGTAGTAGAGCTCGGGGTCGCGCGGGTTCTCCGTCGGGTCCCGGTCGTCGGCGACGACGGCCGTGGAGACGTAGCGCTGTCCGAGTTCGACGCCGTGGGCGTTGAACTCGTAGTTCTTCACCTCCATCGCCTCCCTCACCTTCGTCCGCACGGCCGCGCCGTCTGCGGTGGCGTCCTTGCGGGCGGCGATCGCCTCGTTCATCTCCTCCTCGGTCTGGTCGGGGGTGAGCCCGAGGGCGTCGAAGAGCTGGGCGAACTCACGACCGGACTTGTTCGCGCGGGTGACGATCTGCTCGGCGACCGGGGCGCGTTCGGCGCTGTAGGTCTCGAGCAGGTCCTCTCCGGCCTCTCCGCGGAGGACGGCCGCGATCTTCCACGCGAGGTTGTAGGAGTCCTGGATCGAGGTGTTCGATCCCAGTCCGTTCGACGGCGGGTGCTTGTGCACGGCGTCCCCCGCGCAGAACACCCGGCCCGACTGGAGTCGGCTCGCATACTGTTCGTTGTTGCCCCACAGGGAGATCCCGGTGATCGTCGCCTCGAGGTCGGGGTCGCCGATGAGGTTGCGCACGATCTGCAGCGCGTCGGCCTCGGTGACCTCCGGCGGTCCCTGCGCGATGTCGAAGCCCCAGACGATGAGCCACTCGTTCCACGGTCTGACCATGCGAACGAGTCCCGCGCCGATGCCGCCGATGTTCGATCCCGGCTGGATGACCCAGTAGAGGACCGAGGGCCGGTGCCCGACGAGCGTCTCGAGGTCGGCGGTGAAGGTGATGTTCATCGATCCGGCGATGTCCATGTCCCCGACCATGGGCAGGTCGATGTCGGCGGCGACCTTCGACCGGGCGCCGTCGGCGCCGATGAGGTACTTCGCGCGGATCGTCAGCTCCCGGCCGGTCAGGCGGTCGAGGACCTGGACGTCGACGTGGTCGGGATGCTGGGTGTGGGAGAGGTATTCGGCGGAGAAGCGGGCCTGCGTGCCCCGCATCGTCGCATTCCTCACGAGGATCGGCTCGAGGTGGGTCTGCGGGATGTCGCAGTTGAGCGATGGGGAGGCGAGTTCGTAGTCGGCGTGCCGGGCCGGGTGGTTTCCCCAGGTGAGGATCCGTCCGATCTCCTCACCGGCGAGGGACGTGCAGAAGACGGTGTCGCCGATCATCTCGTGCGGGGTCGCCTCGGCGAGGACCTGGTCCTCGATGCCGACGTCGCGGAAGATCTCCATCGTCCGCTGGTTCGTGATGTGCGCCCGCGGGGTGTTCGCCGTCCACCGGTACTTCGTGATCATGATGTTGGGGATCCCGAGGGTCGAGAGGAACAGGGCCGCTGACGCCCCCGCCGGACCCGAACCGACGATGAGGACGTCGGTGTCGACGATGTCCCCCTCCGGGGTGGCTGTCTCTGCGACTCCGTCGTCGAAGATGACCATGGTGACTCTCCTTGTCGTGTGGTGCGGTGGTTTCCGCGTGGCCTCGAGGGTGGCACGGGCCGGTGCGCGGGGTCATCTCGCCGAGGTGATCGTGGCCGAAATCGTCAAAAAGCTGAGATCCGGCTCACGCCGTCACGGCTACGATGAGAGGCATGATCGCCAGCGCGGGAGACCCACCGGTGCGCGCGCGGTTCTCCACCGACGCCGCGCCTCCCGCGCGCCGCGTCGAGGACTGGGAGGCCTACCATGCCGCGGCCCTCGTGGGCCTGCGCACCGTCTCCGCCGGCGGCGCCGCCTTCCGCGCGGTGACCTCGACCCTCGACCTCCCGCAGGTGCGCATCGCCAAGGTCACGGGCACCCCGCATGCCGTGCGGCGCGGGCCTGCCGAGATCGCCGGCCACCCGGCGTCCGGGGCCCTGCTCTATCTGCCGCTGCGGGGTGCGAGCACGTTCGCCCATCGGGCGGGACAGCTGACGCTGGGACCCGGCCGGGGCATCGTCGTCGACGGTGACACCGCGTCGCGCGCGGCCTCGGGGCCGGGGGTCGACGAGCTCGTCGTCCGCCTTCCCCGCCGCACGCTCACCGATCTCACCGGCCGGTCCTCGTGGCCGACCCCGACCGCCCTCGACCTCGACGACTCCGCGAGCCCGACCGCACCGGGCAGGGCTTTCGCCGAGGTGGCCGAGGGCCTCATCGACCGACGCCTCGGCGGGGGTGCGCCGCTTGAGGGGCGGCTCCTCGACCTGCTCGGCAGCGTGCTCACCGCGGCCTCCCCCGGCGGGAGCATCGTCGAGGAGGCGCTCACCGTCATCGCCGATCATCACCGCGAGCCCGATCTCGGTGCCGCGCGCATCGCCGGGCACCTCGGGGTCTCGGAGCGGCAGCTGACCCGCATCCTCGCCGAGGCGGGGCTGAGCGTGCCCCGCGCCGTGCTCGGTGCCCGCCTCGACACGGCGGCCGGGCTGCTTCGCCGATCCGCGCGCCGCGGGCCTGAGCATGGCCGAGGTCGCTGCGGCCAGCGGCTTCCGGTCGGCGGCGCAGTTCTCCCGCACCTACCGCGACCGCTTCGGCATCAGCCCGCTGCGCCACCGCCGACAGCTCGCAGCCGAGCTGCCCGGCAGCTGACCAGGGACCCGGCCGGTGAGCGAGGTGTCATCCGTTGAGGTTGTGGAGGGCGATGAGCTCGCGGGCGCGCTCACCGTCGCGCGCCGCGATCGCGTCGACGATCTCGACGTGGAGGTCGTAGCGGGACCGCACGTACTCCGGCAGCGGGGCGTCAGCGCTGCCGGCGATGCTCACCGCGTGGTCCTCGAGCAGCCCGAGGACGCCGAGGTAGACGGATCGCAGCATCTGGCTCGGCGACGCCTCGGCGATGACGCGGTGGAGCGCCCAGTTGGCCCGGGCGAACTCGAGGTGCTCGCCGGCGTCGAGGGCCGCGCGCATCCTCTCCAGCTGCCCGCGCATGCCGGCGATGTCGGCCGGCTGCGCGGAGGTCACGGCGTCGTCGATGAGCAGCGGGTCGAGCGCGTCGCGGATGCGGATGGCGTCGGGGACGGAGGGCTCGGCGGTGTCGAGGGCGAGCATCGCGTTGCCGAGGCGGGCGATCGCGGACTGCTCGTCGACGAAGATGCCGCCCCCGGGTCCGGGCTTCATCGTCACGTATCCGCGTGCCTGGGCGAGCGCGAGCGCCTCGTTGAAGGTGCCGACGGACACCCCGCATTCGGTGCGCAGCGTCTCCTTCGTCCCCAGCCGCGTGCCCGCCGCATGGCGCTGGGCGATCGCGATGATCATCGCCGTCGCGGTCTCCGTGCGGCTCGCCGCTGTCCCGGCGGACGTCGCCGCCGCCTCGGCGATCTGCTTCGTCGCAGGCATCGCCACCTCCTTGTCACGTCACCCTTGATTATCCACGATTCACTGCTATCGTAATCATCATAATCATTATATCGATTAGCTCAATGAGGAGTACGGCATGACCGCACAAGGATCCATCTCGGAAATCGGCTACGTCTCCCTGCTCACCAGGGACCTCCACGCCTCGATCTCCAACGCCGTCGACGTCTTCGGTCTCGTCGAGACGGAGTCGACGGCGAAGAAGGCGTTCCTCACCGCGCAGAACAAGCACCACGAGCTCGTCTACACGCAGTCCGACCAGGACGCCGTGGACCACCAGGGGCTCGTCGTCGAGAACTCCGCGGAGCTCGAGGCGATCCGTGCGAAGGTCGACCGCGGCGGGTACACGATCGTCTCCGAGCAGCCGATCGAGGACCACATCGAGGAGGGCTTCGCCTTCGTCGGCCCCGAGGGCTTCACCTGGCAGATCTACACCGAGAAGCTCGACTACAGCATGCTCAAGCGGGGCACGACCGCTCCTGATCGCCTCGGGCACACGAACATCCAGGTCCTCGACGCCCCGGCGCAGACGGAGTTCTTCAAGGACGTCTTCAACTTCGCCGTCTCCGACCAGATCGGCAACGAGCACTTCTTCCTGCGGTGCAACAACGATCACCACGGGGTCGCGATCTTCACGTCGAACAAGACCGGAATCCACCACCACGCATGGCAGGCCGGGAACGTCTACGATCTCGTCCGCCTCGGCGACCGCCTCGCCCGGCGGGGTGCGCGCCTGGCGTGGGGACCGGTGCGCCACGGGGCCGGCGACAACGTCGCCGTCTACTACGTCGAACCGACCGGTGCGGTCATCGAGTACTACTGCGACATGGAGACGATCCGCGACAAGGACCGTCCCGCCCGGCACTGGGACCCCGACGACCTCTACTGGATCAACCAATGGGACGGTCAGGTGCCCGCCGACATCCTCGACCACGGGATCCCCAACCGGCAGCGCTGACCGCCGCCCCATCCACCCTGTCATCAGCTCAACCTGTCACCAACAGAGAAGGACACCCATGAAACTCGCCAACCACAACTCCCGCGCCGTCATCGTCACCGGCGACAACCAGGGCATCGATGTCGCCGCGGCCAGCGACGGCCGGTTCGGCCCCGAGATCCAGGATGTCTACGATCAGTGGGACGACTTCCTCGCCTGGGCGCCCGAGGCGACCGGTGAGACGGTGACCATCGACCCGCAGCAGCTCGGCGCGGTCTCCCCGCGTCCGCTGCAGTCGATGGGCGTGGGACTCAACTACGCCGAGCACGTCACCGAGAGCGGTTTCGACACCCCGGAGAAGCTGCCGCCGGTGTTCCCGAAGTTCCAGTCCTCGCTCACCGGTCCGTTCACGACCGTCAAGCTCGTCGCCGACGGACGGAACGACTGGGAGGCCGAGCTCGTCATCGTCATCGGACGCGAAGCCCACGACATCGCCGAGGGCACCGGATGGGACTACGTCGCCGGCGTCACCGTCGGCCAGGACCTCTCCGAGCGCGCGATCCAGCTCGACGGACCGGCCCCGCAGTTCGGCCTCGGGAAGTCCTACCCCGGCTACTCGCCGACGGGTCCGTGGCTCGTCACCCCCGACGAGCTGCCCAACCGCGACGACCTCGCGATCTCCGATAAGCTCGACGACGAGGTCGTCCAGGACGGTCGCACGAGCCAGATGCTCTTCGACGTGCCCTCGCTCGTCGAGAAGCTCTCGGAGATCCTCACCCTCCATCCCGGCGATGTCATCTTCTCCGGCACCCCGTCGGGCGTGGGCTTCACGCGCGAACCGCCGAAGCTCATCCAGCCGGGGCAGGTCCTCGAGACGACGATCGAGGGCATCGGCACGATCCGCCAGGAGTTCGTCGGCTGAGTCCCGGGTCCGATCGGGTCGGGGCACCGGGTTCGTCCTGATACGAGACGATCGTCCTGACTCCAGAGGTTCGTCCTGACATGAGAGGGGGCGGAGGCGCAGGCCTCCGCCCCCTTCTGCGTGCTCTCTCGACAAACCTGTGCGTGCTCTCTCGAAAAACTGGAACGCTGCGAGGAGAATCTCCGCAGAATTCGAAACCAAGTTGCCTTTGCTCATCTCTCATGCCGAACGAGGTTGTGATCGCTTCGCCCTCGCCCCTATAGTGACGAGCATCGGCGCGAACACCGACGTTCTCGATGCCGACTCGTTTCGACCTGCCGGAGGGTGAGCCATGCGCTATGTAGTCGGACTGACGAAGGACAGCCGGGGCCGCGACGCGATCTCGCTGGCGACGACCCTGGCGCAGTCGCTGGACGACCCCGGTGCGGTCGAGATCGATCTCGTCCACGTCATCAGCGGCGCACACCCGGACGATGCCGCCACTCCTCAGGAGCGGGAGTACCAGCGCCTCAAGGCCGACGAGGCCGAGGAGTGGATGGCGAAGTCCCTCTTCCTCATCCCGAAGACCCTGCGGGCGCGCGCGACGATCCACTTCGCCGACTCGATGGCGGAGGGGATCCTCGAGGTGGCCGCTGTCAGGCGCACCGATCTCATCATCGTCGGAGCGGCCAGTCACGGACCGTTCCGCCGCTTCACCGTGGGATCCGTCGCCAATGCGCTTCTCCACACCGCCACCGCCCCGGTGGCCCTCGCTCCGGCAGGCTACCTGCCGCCCAGCGATCTCACCCGCATCACGTGTGCGCTGGGCACGCGGACCGGCGCCGAGGCGGTGCTCCAGGTGGCCGTCGACTCCGCCGTCCTCCATCGCGTCCCTCTGCGGATCATCTCGCTCGTCTCCCTCGACGCCGTCCCCGCGGCGAACGCCCCCGACAAGCACGCCGAACGCGTGCTCGAGGAGGCATCGGCCAGCGTCGACGGCGCCGTCGACGTCTCCGTCGACATCGCTCGCGGGCGCTCGACGGAGGCCGCGATCGAGAGCCTCGACTGGAGCGAGGGAGAGATCGTCCTCATCGGATCGAGCCGACTGGCGCAGCGCCACACGATCTTCCTCGGCACCACTGCCAACAAGATGCTCCGCAGTCTGCCCGTGCCCATGGTCGTCATCCCCCGGTACCATCCCCTCGACGGTGCGGACAGTCCGTCCCAGCCGATCTGAGATGAGCGCGACTTCCGACGATCAGCACGACCGTCGCCGGACCGAGATCCGATCGCCGATCGAGATCAGCGCCGCTGCCGATGAACCCCTCTACCGGCAGCTGCGAAAAGCTCTCGAGCATCAGATCATGTCCGGAGCGTTCAACCTCGACACTCCCCTGCCGTCGTCCCGGACGCTGGCGCGCGAGATCGGAGTCTCCCGCAACACCGTCAACGCCGCGATCCAGGAACTCGTCGCCAGCGGGCTCGTCGAAGCCCGGTCGCGCAGCGGCCACTTCGTCAATCGCGAGCTCGTCGAGGGAGAGACGGACGCGACCGAGCCGGTGCCGGATCGAGCGGAGTCGATCGACTGGGCCGCGAAGGTGCGCGTGGGGGCGGACGCCGCACTGCCGGAGATCGTCAAGCCCAAGGACTGGCGCTCCCGCCCGTACCCCTTCGTGGCGGGCCAGATCGATCCCGAGGAGTTTCCCCGCCTCGCCTGGGCGAAGGCGCTGCGCACCGCGATGGATCCCGAACATCTCTGGCACTCCGTGCGCGATGCCGTCGACGAGGACGATCCGATGCTCGTCGACATGCTGTGCCAGCGGATCCTGCCGGCGCGCGGCATCCACGTCGGCGCGGAGAACGTCCTCATCACCGCCGGCTCGCAGCAGGGGCTCGATCTCCTCGCGCAGATGCTCATCCACCCCGGGATGCGAGTCGGAGTCGAAGACCCCGGCTACCCGGATGCCAAGCACTCCTTCGCCCGGATGGGAGGCAGCCTCGAGGGCATCCCCGTCGACCGCCGGGGAATGGTCGTGCCCGACAGCCCGCCCGATCTCCTCTACGTCACACCCAGCCATCACTGCCCGAGCAACGTCACCCTCGACTCGGCACGGCGCCGACACCTCCTCGCGCAGACGCGCACCGCCGATTCGCTCATCATCGAGGACGACTACGATTCGGAGTTCCGCTACCGCGGCAAGCCCACCCCTGCACTCAAAGCACTGTCGGGATCCGATCACGTCATCTACCTCGGATCGTTCTCCAAGTTCCTCGCCCCCGGTCTGCGGCTGGGCTACATCGTCGCCGATTCCGGGCTCATCCGACGGCTGCGCACCCACCGCCGCTATTCCATCCGCCACGTCTCCGGGCACACCCAGCGCGCCATGGGTCTGCTCATCGAATCCGGGCAGTACCAGCGCACCGTCGTCCGCCGCCGCACCCACCTGCGGCAGAAATGGCTGCGCCTGACCGAGGCGCTGACGGCCGAGCTGCCGTGGACGATCCCCTTCCCGGCCGGCGGGGTGAGCGTCTGGATCGCCGGTCCGCCCGAGCTCGACGCCCGCGACCTCGCCGCCGAATGCCTGCGCCGCGGGGTCGTCATCGAAGGCGGTGACGCGTTCTTCCTCGATCCGCAGGGCTCGCGCAACCACTTCCGCCTCGGCTTCTCCGTCATCGGACTGGAGGCGATCCCCGCCGGTGTCAAGGAGCTGAGATTCGCGCTCGAATCCCTGCTCGGCAGTCCTCTGACCAGCTGAGATGCCGATCCCCGCGCTGGTACCAAAGAAATGCCACCGGATTGGGGCTTCAGCCGCGGGCCCGTCGACACCAGAGTGAGACCAGGATCACTTCCATCGATGATCCCGGCCGCACACACCGTCGTGGCGGCCACGACTGCAGGATTGGAGAGTCGCGTGACGAACTCGGATATGAGAAGCCGTGCACAGAAGCACCTGTTCCCCCACTTCACCACCGGGAAGGTGTGGAACGACGACAGTCTGCCGATCATCGTCGGCGGTGAGGGAAGCTATCTCACCGACGAGAACGGCGACCGCTACCTCGACGGCCTGGCCGGCCTCTTCTGCGTCAACATCGGACACGGGCGCACGGACATCCCGCAGGCCGCGTTCGAGCAGATGAGCCGGCTCGCCTACTGGACGAACTGGGGCTCGGCCCACCCGGCAGCCATCGACGCGGCGACCTTCATCGCCGAGCACGCCCCGGGCGACCTCGAGACCGTGTTCTTCGTCAACTCGGGGTCCGAAGCCGTCGAGTCAGCCGTGAAGTTCGCGCGCCAGTACCACGTCGCGCAGGGTGAACCGCAGCGCACGAAGATCATCGCCCGCGACATGGCCTACCACGGGACGACTCTCGGGGCCCTCGCCGTCACGGGGATCCCGGCCTACAAGGCACCCTTCGGCGATCTCATGCCGGGCGTCTTCCACGTCCCCAACACCCTCGGCGAGACGATCCCCGAGGGCGGCACCGCCGCGGATCTTCCCTCGATCCGCGCCATCCGCGAGCTCATCGAGGCTGAGGGAGGCGACACCTTCGCCGCGCTCTTCGCCGAGCCCGTGCAGAACTCCCGCGGCGCTCTCGTTCCTCCCGACGGCTACTGGCAGGAGCTGCGCAGGATCTGCGACGAACACGGGATCCTGCTTGTCGCCGACGAGGTGATCACCGGATTCGGGCGCCTCGGCGAGTGGTTCGGCTCGATCAAGTTCGACGTCGTCCCCGATCTCATCACCTTCGCCAAGGGCTCCACCTCCGGCTACGCGCCCCTGGGCGGGGTCATCATCCGCAGACCGCTGGCCGAAGCCGTGCTGTCCTCACCGCAGGCGGGCCTGTTCACGCACGGCGCCACCTGGGGCGGACACCCCGTGAGCACCGCGGTCGCCGTGGCGAATCTGACGGCCGTGGAGAACGAGAACGTGCTCGGCAATGTCCGCAGCCTCGAACCCTACTTCCAGAACGGCCTCGACCGGATCGTCGAGGACCATCGCAGCATCAGGGAGTATCGGGGGGCCGGATTCTTCTATGCCATCGAGATGATGGGCGATCGGGAGACCGGTCGCGAACTCACCCCGGAGGAGTCGAAGACCGTCCTCACCGAGGTGATCCCCGCGGCGATGAGAGAGGTTCAGCTCATCACGCGGCCGGACAACCGCGGAGCGACGATGCTCGTGCTCTCCCCGCCGCTGACTGCCGACCAGGACGTCCTCGACGACCTGCTGACGAAGGTCGACCACGTCATGAGCGCAGTCGACGCCCACCTCGGCGCCTCACTCCTCACCGCGGTCTGAGGCAGCGATGAGCAGCTCACCGGTCGCCGACGCCGCGCCCGACCTCGCCGGGGAGCCGACCGCGATGCCGGACGGCATCGACGATCTGCTCGTGACGCGAGTGCGCGAGGAGGGTGCGGGGATGCCCGCACCCCGGATCATCCTTCCCGAGGGGGACGATGAGCGGGTGGTGCGTGCGGCCGGTGTGCTCGCCGACCTCGGCTTGGCCCCCGTGCTCATCGGCGATGCGGGCACCGTCGGCGCCCTCCGCGCAGACGGTCCGCGTCGGCCGGTCCTCCCGACGGTCGAGGCGGCCGACCTCGCCCACGGTGCGGCCGGCGCCGTCATCCGGGCGAAGGCGGTGGGACGCCATGCGGGAGCGGCCGACACCTGGCTGAGCGATCCCGTCCACCTGGGAATGGCCGCAGCGGCGGCCGGCATCGGGGACGTCGTCGTCGCCGGTGCGACCCGCCCCACGGCCGACGTCATCCGCTCGGCGCTGCGCATCCTCGGTCTGGCACCGGGCACCGCGCTGCTGAGCTCATCGTTCCTCATGAAGCTCGCCGACGGCCGGTATCTCGGGTTCGGCGACTGCGCCGTGGTGCCGAACCCGGATGCTGCCCAGCTCGCCGCGATCGCCCGCGCCACCGCGGACACCTTCACCTCGATCACCGGGGAGTCGCCGGCAGTGGCGATGCTCTCGTTCTCCACCGCCGGCTCGGCCGATCACCCCGACCTCGAGATCATCCGCTCGGCGACAGCCGCTCTGAGCGCCGCGCACCCCGATCTCGAGGTCGACGGGGAGCTCCAGTTCGACGCTGCGCTCATCGACTCCGTGGCGCGCGCCAAGGCGCCCGAGTCGACGGTGGCGGGGCACGCCAATGTGCTCATCTTCCCCAATCTCGCCGCCGGCAACATCGGCTACAAGATCGCCGAGCGCCTCGCCCATGCGCAGGCCTTCGGGCCGCTGCTCCAGGGCCTGGCCTCGCCTGTCAACGACCTGTCCCGCGGGGCGAGCGCAACCGACATCGTCAATGTCGCCCTCATCACCGCCCTCCAGCATCTGACGACGCAGAGCCGCGATCGGCGCTCCGTCGCAGATCCCACTCAACGTGCGGCCGCGCGGCGCACCGGCGCCACGGGCACCCGCCCTCAGCGCTCCCATTCACCGCGCCGAACGATCACACGTTCGTGATTGAAGAAGAGGTTCCATGTCCGAGTCAACAGAGCATTCGACCCCGCAGACAGCACCTGCCGTGACCGCACACCACGATCAGCCCGAGCGGCTCGCGAAGACGCTCAAACCGCAATGGGTCTTCGCCATCGCCCTCGGCTCGGCGGTCGGGTGGGGAGCGTTCATCCTTCCCACGGACTGGCTCGCCACCGGAGGACCGCTGGGCGTGCTCTCCGGCTTCGGCATCGGTGCGGCGCTGATGATCGTCATCGCGGTCAGCTACGGCTTCCTCATCCGCACCTTCCCGGTCTCCGGCGGCGAACTCGCCTACGCGCTCATCGGCTTCGGTCGCGTGCAGGCGTTCTTCGCAGGATGGTTCCTCACCTTGGGCTACATCTGCATCGTCGCCCTCAACGCCTCGGCGCTGGCTCTCCTCTTCCGCACGCTCATGCCCTCGATCATCGAAACCGGATATCTCTACACGGTCGCCGGATGGGACGTCTACCTGCCGGAGGTCCTCATCTCGATCACCGCGCTCGTCGTGTTCGCCCTGCTCAACATCCGCGGCAGCGCGATCTCCGGCCGCATCCAGTTCTGGGCCTGCGTGATCATGATGGTCGCCGTCGCCGCGATCCTCATCGCCGTGCTCGCCAGTCCGGTCTCCGTCATGGCGAACATGTCGCCGAGCCTGCCCGACGGTGTCAACCCGTCGGCGGCGATCTTCGCCATCGTCGCCATCGCCCCGTGGGCCTTCATCGGATTCGACAACGTCCCCCAAGCCGCAGAGGAGTTCGACTTCTCCCCGAGCAAGGCGATGCGGCTGATCATCCTCGCCATCCTCGCCGCCGCGGCCCTCTACATGGCGATGGTCTTCGCCGTGGCGGTCGCCGAACCGTGGCAGGAGCTCGCGACGTCCGGATCGGCGTGGGGCACCGCCGAGGCGGTCACCGGAATCATGGGCGGCTCCGGTCTGTTCCTGTTGGCCGTGGCCATCACGATGGGGGTGAGCACCGGCCTCAACGGCTTCTACGTCTCCGCCAGTCGCATCCTCCTGGCGATGGGCCGGGCACAGATGATTCCGCCGGTCTTCGCCCGTCTCCACCCGAAGTACAAGACCCCGCACATCGGGATCCTCGCCGTCATGCTCATCTGCCTCATCAGCCCATGGTTCGGCCGTGCCGCACTCACGTGGGTCGTCGACATGTCCTCGATCGGCGTGACGATCGCCTACCTCTACACCTGTCTGTGCGCCTTCCGGATCTTCCGCCCCAGCAGCGAGACTCCGGCCGCGGATGCTCTGCCGGGCACCTACTCGACGGTGAAAAAGGTCCTCAGCGGTCTCGGAGCCGTCATCGCGGTCTTCTTCATGGGCCTGCTCCTCATTCCGGGGTCACCCGGAGCCCTGGGCAGGGAGTCCCTCATCGCGCTGGCCGTCTGGATCGTCATCGGCATCGTCTTCTTCGTCTCCCGAATCCGGCACAACCGCCGCCTCACCGACGCTCAGGTCGACATGCTCGTCCTCGGCAACGAGCGTCCGGCACCGACCCGCTTCAGGGAACGCGCGCAGCTGCGCCGTGAGGGTGCACTGCCGCAGCCCGACGACGAGACCTCACGCGAGGGCTGAGAGTCCGCACGCCACGGCGGTCATGCCTGAGCACCCGGTCAGCCGGGGAACGCTCAGACATGACCGCCGTGGCGTCCCAGCGCGGTCCTCAGGGCCTCGACGACCGCGCGGGTCGAGGCGCGATCGCCGAGAGTCTCCGGCTCAAGGGCGATCGCCGACTGGTAGAAGTCGGAGACGTCGCATCCGAGGCCGACTCCGATGAGGTGACGGTCCGGACGCGCCGCCGCCGCGATCGTCGCAGCGAGGTCCCTCGCCAGATAGTCCTCGTCGTTGGCCTCCGCGGTCGCCCCGTCTGCCGGACTGCCGTCGCTGACGACGACGAGCACGGTGCGCGCGGCATCGACCCGGTCGAGGCGCGTGAGCGCCCAGCGCACCGCTTCCCCGTCGACGCCTTCCCGGTAGAGCGAGAGCTTGAGCAGGCCGGCGAGAGCGAAGCGGGCCCGGCGGGCAGTGGTGGCGGAGTCCTTGAAGACGAGGTGGTCGACCTCGTTGAGTCGACCGATGCCGGCCGGGGACCCGGACCTCTGCCAGGACCTCTTCGGTCGTCCGCCGTTCCACGCGCCGGTGGTGAAGCCGAGGACCTCGGTGACGACATCGAGACGGTCGAGGGCCGTGACGAGACCATCGAGGAGAGCGGCGAGTCCGGCGGCGTGGGGCTTCATCGACACCGAGCAGTCGAGCAGGAACGTCACCACGGTGTCCGGCTGACCCGTCGTCGTCACATCCCTGAAGACACGGCGCTCCCCCGGTGAGGTGATGAGGCGGGAGAGTCGGCGCGGATCGAGGACTCCGGATTCACCGTCCTCGAGGTCGCAGACCTCGACCGGAGCGGCGACGACGGGCTGGAGTCGGCTGATGATCGGCGCCACCGGCGCTCGCCGGTCCTGCGTCTGCTCATCGAGCTGCCGACGCAGATCGCGCAGCTGCGCCGGGCGGACGACGTCACAGATGTGACGGGTGCTGTCGAAGCTCGCGTCCCAGATCGCATAGCCGCGGCCGGCCGATCCCGGCGACTCCGGCGACCCGCCGGGAGCGGCGAAGGGACTCTCGGAGACATCGAGCACGAGTGAGAACGCCGAGGCGGTACCCCTGCGGCGCGGTCGGGTGCCCTGGCCCCACTGCTCCTCGTTCTCGGCCATGCGCGCCGCGACGAACGCGGCGAAGTCGAGCGCGGCGGGAAGGAACGCCGACTGGGACGTCCGCGTCCGTCGCAGGCGGACCAGCAGCTCACCCATGTCCGCGGCGAGATCGGCTCGGGTCGCCTCGATGAGGTCGACGCAGTCCTCGCTGATCGGCTCTCCGGTGAGCGTCGAGCGCGCGACCACCGTGATCGTGAGCAGAAGGATCCCCTGGTGGGTCTCGTGCAGGCGCGAGCCGAGGAACTCCCGGCACCACTCGGTGTGCCGCTGCGCGAGATTCTGTCGCACCCCGGGCAGGTCCGCCAGCGCCTCGCATCGGAACTGCTCGAGGACCTCGACGACGAGCCGCTCCGCCGTCGAGTCCGGAAGGGCTGACCTGTGATCGCCGAGGTCGCTGTGGCGCATCCGCAGCGCCATCGCATCGGCGGCTCCGCGCAGGGAGGAGAGGCCGGCATCGGCCAAGGAGGGATAGAGGTGCGGAGCGTTGAGAGGAAGTCTCCCGTGGGTGTCGATCGGACGGGCGCCCCAGCGGTCGAGGTCGGAGTCTCCCGACAGCGCCCGCAGCACTCCTGCCAATGTCCGGTCGATGCGTCGCTGCTCGTCGGCGCCCCGCGAGCGGGACCGGTCGGCAACATCGCGGTGTCCCCGCGGTCGGGTCGACGGGTCCATCTCAGTCCACCGACAGCGAGGTCAGCACTGCGGGATCGGTGCCGAAGCCGCGTTGGAGGAATTCGCCGAGGAGAACGTGCTCGGACGGGTCGCAGCGGTTGGCGAAGGAGAACTTGAAGGCGAGTTCGACGTCGTTGAAGATCAGGGCATTCTGCGCCCAGGAGATGACGGTGCGCGGAGACATGAGCGCGGAGAGATCGCCGGCGGCGAAACCTGTCCGGGTCATGTTCGCCACGGACACCATGGTCTCCGCCGTCTCCCTCCCGAACCGCTCGACGAACCCGGGCACTTGGCCGGTGACGACCTCGTACTCACGCTGCGGTGTCAGATAGTCGAGCTTCGCGACGATGCCCCACCGGTCCAGCTGGGCCTGGTTGAGTCGCTTGACGCCGCTGTAGAGGCCGTTGAGGTTGCCCAGTCCGACGGTGTTCGCCGTCGCGAAGAGCCGGAACTGGGAGTGCGGACGGATGACGCGGTTCTGTTCGGTGAGCGTGAAGAGACCCTCCCGCTCGAGCAGCCGCTGGATGATGAACATCACCTCGGGCCTGCCTGCGTCGTACTCGTCGAAGATCAGCGCCATCGGTCGGCCGAGGGCGAACGGGACGATGCCGTCCTCGAAGCGGGTGCGCGGATGGCCGTCTTCGATGACGACCTGGTCCTTGCCGACGAGATCGGTGCGGGAGATCTGACCGTCGAGGTTGATCCGCATGACCGGCCAGTTGAGCCGTGCCGCGACCTGTTCGATGTGCGTGGACTTTCCCGTGCCGTGCAGACCCTGGATGAGGACGCGCGAATTGTGGATGAACCCCGCGAGGACGGCCCGGGTCACCTCCGGGTCGAAGCGGTAGTTCGGATCGATGTCCGGGACGAGGCTGTCGTCGCCGGTCAGCCGCGGCACCTGCAGGTCGCTGTCGAGGCCGAAGAGCCGACGGGCGGATTCCCAGGTGATCGAGTCCCCGGCCGGCGTGGGGTCGGACATGGTGCTGAGCGGATCCGTGGCGGTGCGCATGGTCGGCGCTCCCTTCGTCTGGCGTTCCCCGAGGCGAGAGGCGGTCCGCTCCGGCGACGCATTCGTGGTCGTATCAGGCGATCTCGGTGCTGCGGTCGATGTCGTCGATGCGGGAGATCTTCTCGGCTGCGGCCTGCACCAGCGGCAGGAGAGCGACGAGATCGTCCTCGGACTTCCGCAGCACCGGGGCCTGAATGGCCACGCACTGATTCGACCTCCCCGCTTCTCCGGGGACGAGCACGGCCAGGCACACGAGTCCGTCGAGGTACTCCTGGCGGTCGACGGCGAATCCCTGCTCCCTGATCTCGGTGAGCTCCGCGTCGATGCGGTCCGGATCGGTCATCGTGTGTGGGGTGAAGGCCGGCAGCTGCGACCCGGCCAGCAGACGGCGGCGCTGAGTCTCACCGTACTGGGACATGATCATCTTCCCGCTGGCCGATGCGTGGATCGGCACGCGGGCTCCCGCTTCGAGGTGGACCCGCAGGGGGTGCTGAGTCTCGACGCGGTCGAGGTAGATGACGTCGCTGCCGGCGACCGTCGTGAGGTTGCAGCTCTCCTCGACATCCTCGGCGAGCTGGGCCAGGATCGCGCGACGAGCCCCGTGCCGTGTGTCGTTGAGCAGAATGTCCTCGGCCATGCGCCGCAGGCGCGCACCCGTTCCATAATGCCGGCCGTCGCTGTGCCGGGTGATGAGACCGGCGCCCTCGAGCTGCTGGAGCATGCGGTGAAGCGTGGGCTTGGGCAGTCCGGTCTGCACGACGAGGGACTGCAGGGTGAAGATCTCGTCGCGCGTCGAGATCAGCTCGAGCAGCGAGATGAGGCGCAGCGCCGGCGTCTCCCCGACGAGCGAGAGTTCGGCGCCGAGGCCCGGTTCCGCGAGATTGTCCATGAGCACGCCCTCCTTGGTGTCTCGGAAAATCATACCAAACAGAATAATAACCGGAACACGTATTGACGCGGTCGCCCGCCACCGCCTAGTGTTCTAAGTGTTCAACTTTTTCATCCGAATTGAACGAATAAACGAGACCTCGAAGACGTGGTCTTCCCAACCTCAAGGAGGAGTTGGCATGACAGAACTCGCTGATCGGACCGAGGTCGACGCACCCGAACACGCTCCGAAACCGCAGAAGATCACCTCCTCGGAGGCATTCGTCGAGACCATGGTGGCCAACGGCGTCACCGATGTGTTCGGCATCATGGGATCGGCATTCATGGACGCGATGGACATCTTCGCGCCGGCCGGCATCGACTTCGTTCCGGTCGTCCACGAACAGGGCGCGGCCCACATGGCCGACGGATACGCTCGGGCATCCGGCCGCCACGGAGTGGTCATCGGGCAGAACGGGCCCGGCATCTCGAACTGCGTGACCGCGATCGCGGCGGCCTTCTGGGCGCACTCCCCGGTCGTCATCGTCACGCCCGAAGCGGGCACTAACTCGATCGGGCTCGGTGGATTCCAGGAAGCCAATCAGCTGCCGATGTTCCAGGAGTTCACGAAGTACCAGGGCCACGTGACGAACCCCGCGCGGATGGCCGAGTTCACCGCCCGCTGCTTCGACCGGGCCCAGTCGGAGATCGGGCCCACCCAGCTCAACATCCCCCGTGACTACTTCTACGGCGAGGCGGCCCCCGACATCCCGCAGCCCCAGCGCATCGATCGCGGTGCGGGCGGCGAACAGAGCCTCAACGATGCCGCAGAGCTGCTGGCCCAGGCGAAGAACCCGGTGATCATCTCCGGCGGCGGAGTCGTCATGGCCGACGGAGTCGAGGAGTGCATCGCCCTGGCCGAGCGCCTCGGCGCACCCGTGGTCAACAGCTACCAGCACAACGATTCGTTCCCCGCCAGCCATCCGCTGTGGGCGGGCCCTCTGGGCTACCAGGGGTCGAAGGCGGGAATGACCCTGCTCAATCAGGCCGACGTCGTCCTCGCGCTCGGCACCCGCCTCGGACCGTTCGGCACGCTCCCGCAGTACCAGTTCGAGTACTGGCCCACGGAGGCGAAGATCATCCAGGTCGACGCCGACCACAAGATGCTCGGACTGGTGAAGAAGATCGACGTCGGCATCTGCGGCGATGCCAAGGCCGTGGCCGCCGAGCTCCTCGGGCGCCTCAACGAGAAGACCGTCATCAGCGACGCCACCAAGGACGAGCGGGCGAATCTCATCCGCGCGGAGAAGGAGGCCTGGGAGGCCGAACTCGATTCCTGGACCCATGAGAAGGACGAGTTCTCCCTCGACGTCATCGACGAAGCGGAGAAGGAGGAGGGCAACTGGCTCCATCCGCGTCAGGTGCTGCGTGAGCTCGAGAAGGCGATGCCCGCCGACGTCATGGTCTCCACGGACATCGGCAACATCAACTCGGTGGCGCACAGCTACCTGCGGTTCGAGCGTCCGCGCAGCTTCTTCGCCCCGATGAGCTTCGGCAACTGCGGCTATGCGCTGCCGACGATCATCGGCGCGAAGCGAGCCGCTCCGGAGCGCCCGGCCATCGCATATGCCGGTGACGGCGCTTGGGCGATGAGCATGGTCGAGGTCCTCACCGCCGTCCGCCATGACATCCCCGTCACCGCGGTCGTCTTCCGCAACCGCCAGTGGGGTGCGGAGAAGAAGAACCAGGTCGAGTTCTACGGTCGCCGCTTCATCGCCGGTGAGCTCGACAACGGGGAGAGCTTCGCGGCGATGGCAGAGAGCATGGGCGCCGATGGGATCGTCGTCGACAGGCTCGAGGACGTCGGCCCTGCACTGCAGCGGGCCGTCGATGCGCAGATGAACGAGGGCAGGACCACGGTCATCGAGATCATGTGCACGAAGGAGCTCGGCGATCCGTTCCGGCGCGACGCACTGCGGATGCCGGTCCGCACACTCGACAAATACAAGGACTTCGTCTGAGGAAGAGGATCAGGGCGCGCGGCAGCAAGCCGTGCGCCCCTTCGCCGTAGGGAGACTCCGTTGAACTGGTACATCGTCTGGATACTCGCGTTCCTCGCCCTGCTCTTCGCCGTCAGCCTCCGCTCCTCGAAGACGGTCAAGACGGCCGACAACTACGTCATGGGCGACTTCAGCCTCGGCTTCTTCCCCATCTGCGGATCGGTGATCGCCACCGTCACCGGTTCCGCGGCCCTCATCGGCGCCGCCGGCAAGGGATTCACCCTGGGTGTCTCCTACCTCATCACCAGCCTCGCCTTCGTCGGCTTCACCATCGCCACCGTCATCGTCCTCGGCCCGACGATCCGCAGGCTCCGGCTCTACACGCTGCCGGAGCTCTTCGCCCGCAGGTTCGGCAGAGCCGCAGCCCTCATCCCCGCCCTCATCACCGGACTGCTCTACATGACCCCGACCTTCGGGATGCAGCTGGTCGGCATGGCGGCCCTGCTGTCGTCGGTGACACCGATCCCGACGTTCTGGGGAGTGCTCCTCGGCTTCCTCGTCACGCTCGCCTTCACCATGATCGGCGGACTGCCGAGTGTGGCCTGGACGGACGCGATCCAGACCGTCGTCATCCTCGCCGGCGTGGTCCTCGCTCTCGTCGTCGGCATCGCCGCGCTCGGCGGTCCGGCAGAGGTCGTGGCAGCCACTCCCCCACAGCTGCTCGAGTTCGACAGCATCGGCGGCATGGAACTCCTCAACTGGTTCCTCATCTTCGGGCCCTTCTACATCGTCTGGCAGACCACCTGGCAGCGGCTGACCGCCGCGAGTACGCCGAAGATCGGATACTCGGCCGTGACGATCGGCTTCATCGTGTCCGGACTCGTCAGCGTCGTCGCCGTCCTCATCGGCATCGCCGCCCTCCAGCGATTTCCCGCCGACACCAAACCCGACCTCGTCTACACGAGCTTCATCTCCGAGATCTTCCCGCCGTGGCTCGGAGGCCTGCTCATGGTCTCCCTCGTCGCCGCCCTGCTCACCGGCGCCACCTCGTTTCTCCTCAGCGGGGCCATCAACATCTCCAAGGACATCTATCAGGGGTGGGTCAACCCCGGTGCCGGGGACCAGCGGATCCTCGTCGTCTCGCGGCTGTCGGTCGGTGCGATGGCGGTGCTCGGACTGGTCATCGCCCTGCTCATCGACGACATCATCGCGATCTACGAGCTGGCGCTGACGTTCACCGCGTCGACGCTCGTCATGCCCGTCCTCGCGGCGATGTTCTGGCGCCGAGCCACGACGACCGGGGTCATCGTCAGCATGGTGGCGGCTGCCGCCGCAGCCGTGCTGTGGAGGCTGGCAGGCACTCCCTTCGGTCTGCACGAGATCGCCCCCGGACTTCTCGTCTCAGCGATTACCCTGGTGATCGTCAGCCTTGTGTCTCGGCACTCCGCCAACGAGACCGTCACCGCCTACGCGCTGGAGGGACGCGGGACCCCGACCGGCGAATCGACCGACGCCCACGAATCGAGGACACTGAGCAATGAATCCTGAGGACACCATCGTCTACCCCGCGCGCGGATCCGCACCGGTGATCCGTCGTTCCCCGTCGCTGAGGCCGTGGCCGTGCGCGGTGACCGGATCCGCGCGGTCGGCATCGTCGAGGAGCTGCTCACCTACCCGGGTGCCGTCCTCGACGAGCGCTACGGGGATGCCGTCATCCTCCCGGGATTCGTCGAAGCGCACACCCATGCCGGCACCGGCAATGTGTGGAAGCAGACCTACGTCGGATTCCTCGACCGCACCGAGCCCAGCGGGCGCCACTGGCCCGGCTGCACGAGCATCGACGAGGTCGTCGAACGGCTCAGAGTCGCCGAAGCTGAGCTCGACGATCCGCAGCAGCCGCTGCTCGCGTGGGGATTCGACCCCATCTACTTCCCCGGGGAGGCATTCACCGCAGCCGACCTCGACGCCGTGTCGCCGCACCGACCGATCCATGTCATCCACACGAGCGTGCACGCGTGCGTGGTCAACTCCGCGGTCATGTCGCGCTACGGCATCAGCGCAGACACGATGGTGCCGGGCGTGGTCAAGGACTCGTCAGGAGCACCGACGGGCGAACTGCGGGAATTCACCGCGATGGCGCTGGTCAGCGACCTGACCGAGGGCACCGGTCCGCTGAGCATCGACGCCGCGGCGCTGCGGGCCTTCGGACAGGAGGGGGTGAACACCGGGACGACGACGCTGACCGATCTCGGGTCGCTGACGCTGATGGATGATGCCGGCGTCGACCTCTATCGCAGCGTCGTCGACGAGACCTTTCCGGCCCGCCTCAATGTCTTCCATTTCGGTGCGGGCGTCGGAGCGCCGCGGCCGTCACTGAGCGATGATGCCGCGCGCCTCGTCGACCTCGCAGGACAGTCATCGGCGCACCTGCGCCTGGGCAACGTCAAACTCATGCTCGACGGGTCGATCCAGGGGTTCACCGCCCGACTCGAGGCGCCGGGCTATTTCGGGGACGAGCCCAACGGGCTGTGGAACGTCACCCCCGAGGAGTTCTATGCGGCGTTCAGCGTCTTCCACCGCGCAGGACTGCTCATCCACGTGCACTGCAACGGCGACCAGGCCACAGAGCTGTTCCTCCAGACCCTGCAGCGCGTCCTCACCGAAGCCCCCAGGCCGGACCACCGGCACACGTGCACGCACTCCCAGCTGACGACGGCCGCCCAGTACCGGCGCCTGGCAGCGCTGGGCGCCTGCGCGAACATCTTCGCCAATCACATCTTCGCGTGGGGCGATCAGCACATGGACATCACCCTCGGTCCCGACCGCGCCCGACGCATGGACGCCGCCGCCACCGCACTGCGGGAGGGCGTCCCGATCTCCCTGCACTCGGACTCGCCGGTCACCCCGTTGGGACCGCTGCGCACGATCACGCACGCCGTGACGCGCAAGAGCCAGACCGGACGGGTGGTCGGCGACGGCGAGGCGATCAGCGTCGACGAGGCCGTGCGGGCGATGACGCTGGGCGCGGCCCATATGCTCCACATGGACCACGAGGTGGGTTCGCTCGAGGCAGGCAAGTATGCCGACTTCGCCATCCTCGCTGACGACCCGTACGAGGTCGACCCCGACCGGATCGGCGATATCCACGTCCGCGGCACCGTCGTCGGCGGCCGCCATTTCGACTCCCGCATCGCCGCCCCTGCAGACAGCTGATGAGCGCACGCCTGAGCATCATCGGCGGCTACCTCGGCTCCGGCAAGACGACGCTCATCAATGCCCTCCTGGCGGCGGGGACCCTCGGACGCACGGCCGTGCTCGTCAATGATTTCGGGGAGATCAGCATCGATGCCTCCCTCGTGGCATCACAGACCGAGGACACCGTCGAACTGACCAACGGCTGCATCTGCTGTCAGATCACCGATGACCTCGGCCGCGCGATGCGCGCCTTCTCCGACCGTGACGATGTCGACCACGTCCTCGTCGAGGTCAGTGGGGTCGGCGATCCCACCGTGCTCGGAGCCTGGCGGCGCTTTCCCGGCTTCGCACCGGGTCCGATCATCGTCTGCGCCGATGCGACGAATCTCCGCACACTGCTGTCCGATCGGTTCGTCTCCGATCTCGTCGAACGCCAGATCGGCGGGGCCGACATCGTCCTCGTGACCAAAGCGGACCGTGCCTCCGCCGCGGACATCGCATGGACCCGACAGGCGAGTCTGCGGTTGGCTCCGAACGCCGAGATCCTCGATGCCGATCCTTCGCACCTCCCTGCTCGGCTCTGCGGAACCGAGGTCAGTCCCCGGGCGGGCACGCTCCCCGGCGCCCCAGCGCCGGCACCCGATGCAGGTGGAGTCCACTGTTCGCGCACGGTCGACGGACTCGACACCGTGGATCCGGCCGCGATCCTCTCGATCCTCTCCGACCACCGTGCCCTCCTCGCCCGCGCCAAGGGCTTCATCGGCGACGGTCACGGACGCTGGCACGAGGTGCATCTGGCGTCCGGGCGCATTGAGTCACGCCCCCTGCCGCGATCATCTGCGCCGCCGGGCACGGCACTCGGCACCATCGTGCTCATCGCCGCCGGAGACAACGCGCAGAGGACCGTGGAGACGGTCGCGTCTGCGCTGGCGGCGGTGCGCTGACGGATTCACCCGGCCGGCGACGCGCCCCTGCTTGACCGCCCTCGCGGCGAGTGCCAAACTGAACGAACGATCAGTGACTGTGGTCACGAGCTCCGCGACGAGGCGGAGGCGGCCCGCTCACGGCACCAATGGAGGACGAACCCTGTGAAGCGCAACCTGTACGACGACGACCATGAAGCCTTCCGCGACACCGTCGGCGCCTTCCTCGACCGGGAGGTCGTGCCGCACGTCGAGGAGTGGGAGGAGAACCACCTCGTCGACAGGGGCATGTGGGAGAAGGCCGCGGCGGCCGGCATCATCGGGCTCGCGATCCCCGAGGAGTTCGGCGGCGCCGGCGTCGACGACTTCCGCTTCGAGATGGTCCGGTCGGAGGAGATCGCGCGCCGAGGCGTCGGCGGAGTGACCGCGGGGTGGGGCGTGTCCGACGGCATCGTCCCCGGCTACCTCATGGCCTTCGGCACGCAGGCGCAGAAGGAGAAGTACCTCACCGGCCTCGCGACCGGTGAGATGATCGGCGCGATCGCGATGACCGAGCCGAATGCCGGTTCGGACCTCCAGGGCATCACGACGAAGGCCGTGCGCGATGGCGACGAGTGGGTCATCAACGGCGCGAAGACCTTCATCACCAACGGCATCCACGCCGACTTCGTCATCGTCGTCGCCCGGACGAACCCCGAGGCCAAGGCCGCCCGCGGGACATCGCTCTTCATCGTCGACGCCGACGCTCCGGGCTTCGAGCGCGGACGCAAGCTCAAGAAGCTCGGGATGGAGGCGCAGGACACCGCGGAGCTCTCGTTCACCGACGTCCGCGTTCCGGCCGACGCCCTCCTCGGCGAACTCGACAACGGCTTCATCCACCTCATGGTCAACCTCCCCACCGAGCGCCTCCTCATCGGCTCGGGGACCTTGGCCGCAGCGCGCGCCGCCCTGACATGGACGGCGGACTACGTGTTCGACCGCCCGGCGTTCGGTCAGACGATCGGGGACTTCCAGAACACCCGCTTCGAACTCGCCGAGCTCGAGACCCGTGTCGACGCGCTCGAGGCGTTCATCGACCGATGCGCGCTGGCCCTCAACGCCGGCGAACTCACCGCAGTCGACGCCGCCAAGGCGAAATACCTCGGCTCCGACCTCGAGATCGAAGTCGTCAACCGCTGCCTCCAGCTCTTCGGCGGCTACGGCTACATGCTCGAGTACCCCATCGCGCGCGTGTTCAAAGACAACCGGATCCAGGCGATCTTCGGCGGAGCCAACGAAGTGATGAAGGAGCTCATCGGCCGCGACATCGCTCAGCGCCACCGCACACGCTGAGGCCGTGACACCGGGACCCGGCCATCCTGTGATGCCGATCACAGAAAATCATTGACGCACCCCGGTCGACGTCAATAGGGTGAAGAGCACTGAACGAATGTTCACTCGGAGGGTCGACGCGGACTTCATCACCGACGATGCGCGTGCGCGGCCGCCGACGACGCTGGAGGCGATGACGCGATGAGCTCTTGGTTCGATACCCGACCGTGGATGGCGACGTGGGGCGACATCGCCCCGACACCGCACGTCCTCGAGACGTCGACGACGCTGCGGGACCTCGCGGCGACCGTCGAGGCGCACGGCGACGAGGTGGCGCTGACGTACTTCGGGTTCGCACCGACATGGGCGGAGTTCGACCGGTATTCGACGGCGTTCGCCGCCTACCTCAGCGACCAAGGCATCACACCCGGTGACCGGGTGGGCATCTACGACCAGAACACGCCGGCGTTCATGATCGCGACCTACGGGATCTGGAAGGCCGGCGGTGTCGTCGTCCCCCTCAATCCGATGTACCGCGGAGAACTCGAGCACGTGTTCTCCGACGCCGAGGTCAGAGCGCTCGTCGTGTCGAAAGCGGCCTATCTCGATCGCGTCAGGCCCTTTGCCGCGGACATTCCCACCATCGTGCTCGCCGATGACCGCAGCTACCAGGTCGACGGACCCGAGAAGCTCTTCGCGTTGTTCGACGCCCTTCCCGGCACCCCCGGGGTCAGCCCGGAACCGGGTGCGCCGGACCACCTCGGCGGGCCGGACTTCCAAGCCGTCGTCGACGCCTATCTCGATGCGGACTTCACGCCCGTCGACGTCGCGCCCGAGGATGAAGCGCTCGTCGTCTACACCTCCGGAACCTCGGGTCGGTCGAAGGGAGCGTCGGGCACGCATGCGGCGGTCTCGAGCAACTCCCGCTACAACATGCGCAATTCGTGGTTCGAGCCCGGCGACGGCTACCTCACGCTCGCCCCGATCTTCCACATCACCGGGTTCATCTGCCAGTTCATCGCCGCGGTCTCCGGTGGCGCGCGCCTCATCCTCAACTACCGGTTCGAACCGGAGTCGTTCCTCGGGCTCATCGTCAGGGAGCGGCCGACGTACATGGCGGGTCCGGCCACCGTCTACACGGCGATGCTCGCCCATCCCGCCGTCACCGCCGACCACTTCTCCTCGTTCAAGCGCGTCATGTCCGGTGGCGCGCCCCTGCCCGAGGGACTCGTCACGAAGTTCAAGGAGAAGCTCGGCATCGACATCGGCCAGGGGTACGGACTGACGGAGACGATGGGGCAGGCGGTCAGCGTCCCGTTCGGGCTGCAGGCACCGGTCGATCCCGACAGTGGCAACCTCTCGTGCGGGCTCCCCCAGCCGGACACGATGGTGCGGATCCTCGATGACTCCGGTGAGCCGGTGGGCCCGGGCGAACTCGGCGAGGTCGCGATCTCAGGCCCCGAGGTGGCCTCGGAGTACATCAACAACCCCACGGCCACGTCCGATCAGATCCCCGCCGGAGAGCTGCGCACCGGGGATGTCGGCTACATGAATGAGGACGGGTGGCTCTTCATCGTCGACCGGAAGAAGGACATGATCAACGCCTCCGGCTACAAGGTGTGGCCGCGTGAGGTCGAGGATGTCCTCTACACCCATCCGGCGGTTCAGGAGGCTGCCGTCGTCGGTGTTCCCGACGAGTACCGCGGTGAGGATGTCGCCGCGTTCGTCACCTTGCAGCCCGGCGCCGAGGCGACCCCTGAGGAGATCATCGCCTACTGCCGTGACCGTCTCGCCTCGTTCAAGGCCCCTCACCAGGTGACGTTCATCGACGAGCTGCCGAAGACGAGTTCGGGCAAGATCCTGCGCCGCACGATCCGCGCCGATGCCGCCGCGGCTGCCACGGCAGCAGCCTCAGGCGACCGCGGAGCCGCCACCGGGTGATCCCCGGTCCGGCCCGACCATAAGATCGCACCGCCCCGGGCGCACCGACCTACCCCAGGCTCACCCGGGAGGCCCCGCCGACACGGGCGAAACGGTCGGGCTGACAGGTGAGCAGCACGACCTGCGCGGTCTCGCCGATCCGGCCGAGGATGACGTTGAGGGCGGCGAGGCGCTTGGGATCGGCGAATCCGAAGGCATCGTCGAGGATGACCGGGGCGCCGGTCTGCGGGTCGACGAGGGCGGCCACGGCGAGGCGCCCGATGAGGGAGAGCTGCTCCTTCGTTCCGCCCGAGAGCGAATCGAAGGGCACAGTCGTGCCGTCGAGCGTCCGTGAGGCGATCTCGAGATCCTCGGAGACCTCGACGGCGAACGTCGGACCGAAGACCATTCGGCCCAGCCGCTCGATCTGCTCCTTGAAGGGCGCCACATACTTCCGCTGAGCTTCGGCCTTGTGCGCGTAGACCGTCGAGCGCAGCAGCGCGATCGCCTGCGCGCTCCGCTCGACCCTCGCGAGTCTCGCCTCCGCCGTCTCGAGCGTTTCCCGTGCCGCCCCGACCTTCTCGAAGATGCCCTCGCTGAGGCGATCGTCGATGAGCGCCGTGAGCTGGTCGACCTCCTGCCGGTCCGCAGTCTGCTGCGCCTCGTTGTCGGCGACGACCTTGCGGGCGTTGTCCCGCCTGGCCTCAAGCGTCTCGGGGTCGGCCGCCTCATAGGCGGCTCTCGCCTTGCCGAGCGCCGCCTCGGCCTCCTCGGCCCGTGCCCGAGCCGCGTCGAGGGCTGCGGCGAGACTCTCATCGGAGTGGTCGGCCTGCGCGGCGGCCACCGCCGCCTGCAACCGCTCCGACTGCGTCCGAGCCTCCTGCAGGGTCGTCTGAGCGCGCACCGTGTCGACTCGCGATTCGTCGCGGACGGCGCGGGTGCGCTCGAGGTCGGCTTCGGCTTCGGTGACGGCGGTCTGGGCTGCGTCGGCTGCCGCGTCGGCCTCCGCGACGATCTCCTCGAGTTCATCGACCGATGCGGCGTCCTCGGCAGTCCGCTCCTCGCGGGCGGACTCGGCCTGGGCATCCTCTGCCGAGCCGTCACCGGCGATGAGCGCCTCGGCGCGCGCGAGCTTCGCGTCGAGGTCGTCGCGTTTGTCCCGTCCGAGCAGCGCCGTCAGCGTCGCCGTCGTCTCGGTGACGACCGCCTCGGCATCCGCCCGGCGATTCGCCTGCTCGCGCGCCTGGTCGAGCGACTCGACACCGAGACGCTCCATCTCTGCGGTGAGCGCGCGCTCGGCAGTCGTCACGGCACGATCGAGGTCGACCGGCGACGCTCCCGGGCTCACGGTGATGTCGGCGATGCCCGTGATGGCGATGCGCACGTCGTCGACGACGGCGACCTCGCCCGTCTCCTCGGCGGCGATGTCGGCGCCGTCGACGGCGATGGGGGTCTCACCGAGGCGGGTGACCCGCACCTGCGCAGCGGCCGACCGCTTCGCACCGCTCGCGATGCGCACCTCGGTGTCGAGTCCGACGAGCCGGTCGACGTCGGCGGTCGTAACCGCGATCGATCCGACGACGGCGCGTGCCCGGTTCCGGGTGTCCTCGAGCGTCCGGATCTCGTCGAGTCGTGCCCGCAGGGAGGTGACCTCACCGCGAGCCCTCGCACGTGCCACATCGCGGGAGGCACGCTTCGTCCGCTCCCGGGCATCGTCCAGCGCGGTCCGCCGCTCACCGAGGAGCTGCTGGGCGGCCTCGAACGCCGCATCGCGCTGCGCGTGCGAGGATTCGAGATCGCTCGCAGCGGTCTGCGCTGTCTCGACCGCTGTCTCGGCGGCGGTGGCCTCGGCGAGGAGAGTCGTGCGCCGCTCCACCGCATCGGCGGCGAGCGCGGCCTCCCGACGAGCCGCCTCGGTGCGCTCCTCGGCCGCGTCGACCGCGGTGCGCAGCTCGGCGACAGCGGCGAACGCGGCGTCGGCGTCCTCACGCTCACTCAGCGCCCGGGCCAGACCATCGCGGACGGACTCGAGTCGGGCCGTTGCCCGCGCATGCCGGTCGACGAGCGCGTCAAGGTTCTCGCTGCGGTCGACGAGGGACGCGAGTGCTTCGGCCGCCAGGGGCACCGCCTTCTGCAGCTCACCGTACTCCCCCGTCGGTCGGCCCGACTTCGTGAAGTGCTTCGCGTATTCGACGTCGACCCTCTCGAGGAACGCATCGTGGTCGGCGACCTCGACGCCCGTCTCTCCGAGCGCCGACTGCAGGGCACTGATCTGGGCCATCGGCGCCTGTGCGAGGCTCTCTCCCTGCGCGACGTCGAGGGCGACGAGGAGGTCGACGTCGACGGTGTCGGCGAGGATCGCCGCGAAGCGCTCATGGGCCTCATCGCCGGAGAGCTGCTCGGGGTGCGGCCGGAGGATCGACAGCGTCGTCGACGGGCCGCGCAGCCACCGCTTCGCGTACGTCATCTCGATGTCGCCGCTGGTCAGGTGGAGTTCGACCTCGGGACGGCGTCGACGCCGATGGGCTGGAGGTCTTTGATGCTCGCCTTCTTCGAACTCGCCTTGTCCTCCCGCAGGTGGGTGATCGCCTCGTGGATCGAGGACTTGCCCACTTCGTTGGGGCCCTCGACGATCGTCACACCGGCAGAGAACTCCACGGTCGCGTCGGTGATGCCGCGATAGTTCTGCAGTCTGATCGAGTGCAGTCTCATGCTCCGCTCCTCGCGAATCGGTAGAGGAGGCCCAGAGCGTCCTGCGCCGTGGCCGCCGCGGGGTCCTCCGCGGTGGCGCGTGCGGCGAGCTCGTCGAGCGAATCCTCAAGGTACCCGCTCAGCCCGAGACCGGCGAAGTCCTCATCGGCGGCGACCACGGCGATGTCCGAATGCCGCTCCCACACGGACACGAGCGCGAAGAGATCCCCGGCATGGTCGAGCACCTCGTCGAGCCGGGCCTTCGCCGCCGTCGACAGGGTGCCGCGGAGGATGAGCCACACCGCGGTGCGATCCTTCTCCGGGATCTCCCCGAGGCGGGTCTCCAGGGCCGCGACATCATCATCGGAGTCGACGTCGGCCTCGATGACCGTGAACGCCCACTGCCCGACGGGGATCTTCTCGACGTCGACGGCGTGCGTCTGGGCGTCGATGTCGACGAGGAGGACGTTGCCGGGATCGTCCTCACGCCGCGAGGTGACCTCGGGCGACCCGGGGTACCAGATCCGCTCGGCTGCGGAGTAGGTGGCGTGCCGGTCGCCGAGGGCGACGAACTGCGCGCGGTCCTCTCCCAGCAGCCGCTCCAGCCCCGCCTCGTCGATGGTCGCCAGCGAATCGCGGTCGGGGTCGAGCGAACTCACGGCACCGTGGCCGGCGATGATGCGCACCTGCCCGGCGGGCACCTCGGCGAGGTCCTCCGTGGCAGCGGCGACGAGATCATTCAGCGGTCGCTTCGAGAACCACGGGGCGCCGACGACCTCGACGCCGGGGACCACCTCGGTGGGGGTGGAGTCCCGGAGCACCCGGACCACGGCCGGCTGCCGGGAGACGAACGACGGGGAGTCGTAGATCGAGGACGCGTCGAGGGGATCGTGGTTGCCGGGCAGGAGGACGACGGGGACCGTGAAGCCGGCGAGGACGTCGAAGGTGCGGGAGACGATGGCCCGGTCGAGCTGGTTGGATTCGAAGACGTCTCCGCAGACGAGGACGAAGTCGACGTCGCGCTCGGCTGCGAGCTCACCGATCCGGCGGATCGCGTCGAGCCGGGCGCGCTGGTAGCGGGGGCGCGCCTCGGCGCTGAGGAAGTGGGCAGTCATGCCCAGCTGCCAGTCCCCGGTGGCGATGAATCTCATCGGTCCCCTCCTCACGTTCGCCTCAATCCTATGTACGCTCACGAGGCTACGGGACGGGCCTGACACGGACAGTGACGCACGTCATGACGGACGCGACTCATGTCCCGCCGCCTCGGCGAACACCGGTGCGATGGCCGAGGTGGTTGGACGCGAGGAGGGGCCCGACCGTTCGGTCGGACCCCTCCGGTGCGCTGCGCTGTCCGCGGGGGACGGCGCTGGCCGCGCGTCACATGATGCCGGTGACGACGAGGAGCAGCCACGTGAGCAGCGGGGCGAGGGCGACGACGATCGCCCCGTAGATGATGAGGTCGCGCCAGATCGTCTTCGCCGCCGTGCCCTTCGCATTGGCGATGACGAGGGCGCCGTTGGTCGAGAACGGGGAGACGTCGACGATCGTCGCGGAGATCGCCAGGGCCGCCATCACCGCGGTCGCGCTGAGATCGCTCTGCTCGAGCAACGGGATCGAGAGCGGGATGAACGCGGTGAGCAGGGCCGTCGAGGAGGCGAACGCCGAGCTGATGCCGATGACGTAGCAGAGGACGACGGCGACGAGCAGCGGCACGCCGAGCGCGACCGCCATCGTCGACAGCGAGTCGATGACTCCGGCCTTGGTCAGGAGGCTGATGTAGACGATCATTCCCGACACGAGGAGCACCGTCGACCACGAGATCCCGGAGACGAACGTGTCCGCGTGGTGCATCGAGGTGAACGCGAGGACGAGACCGCACGTGAGCCCGAGGAAGCCGATGGGCAGTTCGAAGCCGACCGCGCCGATGACCATGACGCCGATGAGGCCGAGGGTCAGCCACACCTGCGGGGTCAGCGTCGAGGTGCGCACCCGCTCCGGTGCCTTGAGGGCGAGACCGCCGCCCCCGTCGGTCCGCTCGGGACCGGCGCTGCCGTCGCGTCCCGTGCCGGGTGCGCTGCTTCCGGCGCCGAGGTTGTCGTCCGTGCCGTCGGTGACGGCCTCGGGTTCGGGGGTGGTGCGCAGCCGGCCGAGGGCCTTCATGACGACGACGGTGAGGATCGTGACGATGACGTTGATGACATAGGAGGCGAGGAAGAGGGCGCCGGTGTTGATCTCGAACCCGTTCTCCATCGCGATGTCGCGGACGATGATGCCCGAGACCGAGATCGGCGAGAAGGCCCCGGCGTGGGCGCCGTTGATGATCATCGCGCCCATGACGACTCCGCTGTAGCCCGAGGCCGCGCTGAATCCCATGGCGGCGGGGGCGAGCAGGGCGACGGCGGCCGGGGAGAACGTGCCGAGCGAGGTGAGGATCGAGGCGATGCCGAAGAAGATCCACGGCACGATGCCGAGCCGTCCGCGCACCGCCCTGACCGCGAGGTCGACGAGGATCTTGATGGTCCCGTTGCGCTGGGCCATGCTGAAGAAGAACGTCACGCCGACGATCGTGAGGACGATGCTCGCCGGGAACTCTTCGAGGATCTCCTTGTCGTCCATCCCGAAGACGAAGGTGCCGAAGACGAAGGCGCCGACGAACCCCATGATCCCGATGTTGATCGGCCATTTCGTGGCGGCGATGAACATCACCACCAGTACCACAAGGATGAGAATCTGGACGAGGGTCATGAGGTGTCCTCCAACTTCATTGTCAGTGTGATCGTGCCTGAAAACGCTGGGTGCCGCCCGAACAGTCCGGGCTCTGGGCACCGAGGTGACCGTGGCGGTCACCGTGTGTGCGACGGGTGTCGATGGTGCTGGTGCGGAGGTGTCGTGCGGGTTTCGGTGGCCCGCCCGCCGCCGGTGCTCCGCTCAGCCGACGAGCGGCAGGGCGATGTCGACGTCGGGCAGGTCGATGGCCGCGTTGGCGATCCGCCGGGCCACGCGCCGCACGCCGAGGCGCGTGACTCGGCCGTCTGCGTCGAGCTGGACGCGGCAGGTGACGACACCGGCCGGGGTGCCGATGCGGATGCTCACCTCCTGGTCGTCGTCGGTGGGGGTGTCGTGCGCGGGGTGGTCGGCGCCGAGGATGTCGTGGACGAGGCTGCCCTCGACGAAGGCGTCGCGGGCGATGGCGATCGCCGAGGTGATGCCGATCGCCGGGTGCGGATCGAACATCGAGACCATCCGCACGAGGATGTCGCAGTCGCCGGCGGCGATCCGCTCCCCCGTCGTCGTCACGTAGTCCTGCGGGGCGGCGACGATGCCGATCTTCGGCACGGCCGGACTCGCCTCCTCTCCTTCGATGCTCAGCCCCATCGCCGGGGAGGCCGCGGTGCGCACGGCGAGCAGCTCCGGCAGGCGCAGACGCACCTCGGGCAGGGTCTCGATGCCGGTCATCCCCAGCGATTCTGCCGCGATGAAGCAGGCCGGCGCCCCGGCGTCGATCGCACTGACCGTCACCGTGCGGGTGCCGACGTCGAGCCTCGACGTCGCCTGGCCGAGCGGCAGGAGCTCCCCGGTCGAGACGCCGTCGACGTTCTCGAAGAAGACGTTGACGGGCACGCCCGGCATCGCGCTGCCGGGAATGGTCTCGAGTCCGTCGGTGGGGATCCGGCGGTCGGGGGTGGCCACCTCGGCGACGAGCACCGACCGGGTGTTCTCGTTGATCATGCGCACGCTCGTGCGGTCCCCGGTGGGGCGGACGAGTCCGTTCTGGATCGCGTAGAGCGCGACGGCGGAGGCGCAGTTGCCGCAGTTCGAGGTGAATTCGACGGCGGTCGCCCCGATGCCGACCTGCGCGAAGAGGTAGCTGATGTCGATGCCGGGGATCGCCGAGGGCGAGATGATCGCCGCCTTCGACGTCGTCGAGGAGGCCCCGCCGATGCCGTTGAGCTGGCGGTCGTCACCGGAGCCGAAGGCCGCGGTGAGGGCGAGTGCGATCTGCGCGCGGTCGGCCGGCATCTCGTCGCCGGAGAAGAGCCAGCACTTCGATGTGCCGCCTCGGTACCACTGTCCGTGGAGTTGGCTGTCCACCTGGATGTCCTCGATTCGTCTTGACCCGGCTGCGGTGCCGGCAACTGTCTGTTCGGCTGTTCGTCTGCAGTGCGGGGACTGCAGCGGTGCATGGGAATCAAGGTGTCACGGGTGCTGATTAAGTTCAATCAATACTTAGTTCACTTGATCTAAGCTACGCTTAAACCATGAGTTCAGCGCCGTACAACGTCGACCGGCTCCTCCTCCTGCTTCTCGTCTATCGGACAGGCAGCCTCTCCGCGGCCGCCGACGAGCTGGCCCTGTCGACCTCGGCGGTCTCCCAGCAGATGAGCAAACTCGAACGCGAGGTCGGGCTTCCGCTCGTCGTCCGGCACCCCAAGGGCATGCGGCTCACCGACGCCGGCATCAAGCTCTGCGCGCATGCGATGACGATCGACAATGCGCTCGCCGCGGCGAAGAACGATATGGCGGCGTTCGCGCAGCTCGATCGCGGTGAGGTGAGGATCGCGACGTTCCCGACGTTCGCCGCCTCGATCATGCCGAAGGTCCTCCTCCACTTCCATGACCTCCATCCCGACATCGAGGTGACCGTCAAGAGCTACCGACTCGACCGGATCGCCGAGGCGCTCGAGCGGCGGGAGGTCGACCTCGCGACGCTGTGGGACTATCCGTGGGCGCCGATCAGCGCCGACATCCCCGTCCAGACGACGCTGGTCCAGGAGCCGACGATGCTTCTGCTGCCGGCCACCCACCGACTCGCGCGCCGCCGCATCGTCGAGCTCGAGGAGGTGGCGAGCGATCCGTGGATCACCCGCTCGTCGCATCCGGTCGCCTCGGTGCTCAGTCGGATCTGCCGAGACGCCGGGTTCGAGCCGCGCGTCGTCTTCGAGGCCTATGACTACCCCGAGCTCCTCGGAATGGTCGCCGCCGGGCTCGGCGTCGCGATCGCCCCGCGCCTGGCTGTGCGCTCGCATGGGCCCGACGTCAAGGTCGTCGCCCTGCGCGGCAACCCGGCTCCGCGGCGGATCCTGCTCGCCAAGCTCGCTGAACGCGTTCAGTCTCCGGCGACGCTCGCTCTCGTCCGCTCGTTCCGCGCGGTGAGCGGGTCGAAGGAGTGGCGCAGCTAGGAGCTCGCGCGGATCCCGTCGGCGGCCGTCCACTCCCCTGCGCGGTCGACGATGAAGTCGTGGAGCCGTTGGACGACCCGACTGGGTCGGCGCACCGCGGTGACGAGGGCGACCTCGCGCACATAGCCGGAACCGCGCAGGGCCACCTCGGCGAGGCCGTCGACGGGGCGGACGCTGCGCGGCAGGAGAGCCACGCCCATGCCCCTGCTGACGAACTCGCGGATCGTCGAGAACTCGGTGACCTCGGTCTTCACCTGGGGTGCGAAGCCGGCCTGCAGGCACCACGCATCGGTGAGGGTGCGGAGGTTGTAGGACTCGGGATTCGCGATGAAGCGCTCCTCGGCCAGCTCGGTCAGCGACACGGTGCTCCGGTGCGCCAGGCGGTGTCCGGCCGGGACGACAGCGACGATGAGCTGATTCGCGAGCACCACATGGGGCAGCTGCCGCGGCGGCGGAATGATGATCGCAGCGTCGAGCAGTCCACCGCGCAGATCGTCGACGAGAACGGCGCCGTGGGCCTGCTTGAGGTCGAGGCGGATGCCGGGATGCTCGGCGCTGAAGGCCGCGAGCAGGTCGGGGATGACCCCGGCGCCCATCGTCAGCGGGAAGCCGAACCGGATGACGCCGCGGTCGGGATCGGCCGCCTCGGCGAGGTCGGTGACAGCCCCTCCGATCTCCGCCAGGGGCCCGCGGATCTCTGCGACAAGGGTCCGCGCCTGCTCAGTGAGGACGACCGCGCGCCCCGCGGGCACGATGAGCGGCACGCCGAGGTGGCGCTCGAGACCGTGGATGCGCCGGCTCATCGTCGACTGGGGAACCCCGAGCGCGGCAGCGGCATCGGTCATATGGCCGTCCTGATCGGCGAGTTCGACGAGGGCCCGCAGCTGCGGGACGAGCGCATCGACCAATTCATCCATATTCGGATCATACCCATCGATCTGCTCATTGGACGGATGATTCTGCCGGAGCGCATCGTGGAGGAGAACCCACCGCCCGTTCTCACACTCGACCATGAGGAGACCACGATGACCACCCGCCCACGGTCGGACTCGACCGCCGATCTCGCCGCTGCCGACGTCGTCCTCATCGGCGGCGGCATCATGTCCGCGACACTCGGATCGATGCTCGCCGTCCTCGAACCGACGTGGCGCATCGTCATGCTCGAGAAAGCCTCCGACATCGCCGCGGAGAGCAGCGATCCGTGGAACAACGCCGGGACCGGGCACTCAGGCTTCTGCGAGCTCAACTACATGCCCGATCCGCAGGACGGCACTAGGCCCGCGGCGATCGCCGAGCAGTTCCAGCTCAGCCGCCAGTGGTGGTCCTCCCTCGCCGAGGCGGGTCTCATCGATCCGCGGGACTTCATCCACTCCGCGGCCCACGTCAATCTCGTCTTCGGCCGCCGCGACGTCGACTACCTGCGCACGCGCGTGGCGACGCTGCGCACCGATCCCCTCTTCGCCGACATGGAGTACACCGAGGACCCCGCGGTCATCGCCGACTGGGCGCCGCTGACGATGGACGGCAGAGGGGTCGGGGACGAGCCGATGGCCGCGGCCCGGTCACCGCGGGGCACTGACATCGACTTCGGAGCGCTGACGACGGCGCTGACGACGGTGATCACCGGGGCCGGTGGGACTGAGCGGGACCGCGACGACGCGGCGAGCGAGGTGCTCACCGGGCACGAGGTCACCGGGCTGCGTCGCGACGGCGATGGCTGGGTCGTCACGGGCACTGCGCGCCCGACGGACTCCGATGGAGGTTCGCGTCGCTTCTCGCTGCGCGCCGGCACGGTGTTCGTCGGGGCCGGCGGGTACGCTCTGCGCCTGTTGCAGAAGGCGAGGATCCCCGAGGTCAGAGGGTATGCGGTGCTGCCGGTTGGGGCCGCGTTCTACCGCTGTTCGACGCCGGCCGTCGTCCGCCGCCACGACGCGAAGGTCTACGGTCAGGCCGAAGTCGGCGCCCCGCCGATGTCCGTGCCGCACCTCGACAAGCGCATCATCGACGGCGAGGAGCACCTGCTGTTCGGACCGTTCGCGACCTTCAGCACGAAACTGCTGAAGAACGGCCGGCTCAGTGACTTCTTCACGACGCTGCGTCCCGACAACCTCCCTGTCATCGCCGCTGCCGGTCTGCAGAACCTCGGCCTCGTCCGATACCTCATCGGGCAGCTCGCCGCGAGTCCGGCGCGGAAGTTCGCGCAGGTGCGCCGCTACTATCCGCGGGCGAGGCAGAACGAGTGGGAGCTCGTCCCCGCCGGCCAGCGCGCCCAGCTCGTCACCCCGGACCCGCAGCGGATCGGTGTGCTCCAGCAGGGCACCGAGCTCGTCGTGACCGCCGACGGGTCGATCGCCGGCCTCCTCGGCGCCTCGCCCGGCGCGTCGACGGCGGTGCCGATCATGGTCGACCTGCTTCGCCGCGCGTTCCCGGCCGCATGGCACCGCCGGTGGAAGGCGACGATGGGACGGGCGATTCCCGATCTCGACCGAGATTCCTGGGACGCCGAGGCGGTGGCGTCGAGCACTGCCGCCACGAATCGGGCGCTCGGGTTGGGGTCGCCGTCGCGGGCGGTCGGGTCAGAGCGCTGAGCTCACGGGCGGACCTCCTCACCTCTGCCGACCTCAGACTGTGGTGCGTGACGCGGGGACGCCGCCGCGTACTCGGCGGGCCGGCAGCCGGTGTGGCGGAGGAAGTCGGTGGTGAAGTGCGACTGGTCGAACCAGCCCAACTCGTTCGCCAGGTCACCGAGCGGTCCGTCCCAACCGCGATCGAGCGCGGCCACCGCGTCGCTGACCCGCGCCCTGATGAGGATCCGCTTGACGCCGACCCCGCAGTGGTCGAGGAAGAGACGCTGCAGGCTGCGCTCGCTCATCGCCATACCCGCGGCGAGCCTGCCGAGGTTCGTCGTCGCGGGGTCGGCCATGAGGGCGAGCGCGCGACGCACCCGGGAGTACCCGTCGGTGAGCACGGGAGCGCGCGCGAGCAGCCAGCGGTCGAGCACCTCGGCGGCAGACCGAAGATCCTGCGGCACCTCAAGGTCCTCATCGATGCTGGGAAACCACTGTGCCGCGGGGACCGTCGTGTCGCGGATGCTCGCCGGTCGCTCCCGGGCGAAGGCGAGCGTCCCACCGAGGCGGAACTTCACTCCGACGACCCCACCGGTGCCGGACAGTCCGACGTCGAAGCGCGTGCGCGTCACCGGACCGGTCACCCACATCCCCGGCCCCGGTGTGTCGGCCCGCCGCAGCCGACCCCACTCGGAGGTGAGGTTGATCGCCGGTTCCGACACCGTCGTCGCACGGTACCGCTCCCCCGGCCCGAGGTCCCAGGTCACCGACCAGTAGCGCTCCACCCAGGGGCTGAGCGCCTCGTCGGGCACCGCGGAGGCGTAGCGCGCGTGGTCGAGGAGCTCCCTCGGACGCAGCACCCGTCCCAGCCAGTGATCCGGCGGTCGGGTCGCGGCCGCACGCGAGCGCGCCGGACGCGCACTTGGCGGATTTTTCCTAGCGACGCCGTCGTCCATGACACAAGAATGGCAGACATGACTGACACAGAGACGAACTCGACCCCGACCGACACCTCCCAGGCCCCCGTCGCGGCGCTCGCGATGGTCACCCTCGACGCTCCGGACGCCGCGTCACTCGGCGAATTCTGGTCGGCGGTCCTCGGCTGGCCGATCTCCTATTCCGACGAGAACTACGCGATGCTCACCGGACCTTCGAATGCGCTCGGCATCGGGACGATCCCCGACTACCAGCGACCGGACTGGCCCGACGACGGACGCAAGCAGTTCCACTTCGACCTCGCCGCCGACGACGTCGAGGCGGCGGCCGCGAAGATCGTCGAGCTCGGTGCCACCCGGGCCGATCCGCAGCCCGGGGACACGTGGGTCGTCCTCCTCGACCCCGCCGGTCATCCGTTCTGCGTCACGGACGCCAAGGCCTGGGGCTGAGTGCCGGCCGCCTCGGTGACGGGGCATCACCAGGTGCTCGCACCGGCCGGCACATCGAGGGCCCGATGCGGGCCCCGGCGGTCAGCGGTCCCCGGTGCGGTCGCGCACGTACTCCCGGAAGTGCGGAATGACGATGCGCACGACCCCGTGCGCCGGCGCCTCGATGACCCCGTGGGCGAGGAGCATGCGGCGGTAGTCGTTGGCGGTCTGCTTCTTCGCGCCGAGGCGGTCGGCGATCTCCCCGGTGTGCGAGATGTCCTCGTCGTCGGCCATCGCCGCCAGGTACTTCCGCGCCCCGGGCGTCAGTGCGGCGAGCGTCGGTTCGTAGATCTGCTGGATGAGGATCTGCTTGGCCTCGTCGACGACCGATTCGACGTCGGTGCGGGCGATGCGGTCAGCCTCTCCCGCCGCGCGCCAGGCCAGATCCCCGATGATCTGGACCATGTACGGGTAGCCGAGCGAGACTTGCGCCCCGAGGTCGAGGGCCGCCTCGTCGAAGCCCTTCCCCGCTTCCTCCGCGGGAAGCCGGAGAGCGAGCTTCGTGTCCTCAGCGGAGAAGCTGCCGAGGTTGATCCGGTCGGCCCGGCGGAGGAAGGTCGAGACCTCGTCGTTGACGATCGTGTCGATGCTCGCCGGCAGCCCCGCGGCGACGAACGCGAGCGGCGCCTCCTGGGACATCGCGTACGCCACGGCGTCGGTGACGGCCCGGAACTCGTCGATGTTCGACCGGTGCACCTCGTCGAGGGCGATGACGAGCCCGGTGCCGTGGGCATCGAGGATCTCGAGGACGGACATGAGGTGGTGCCGGAAGTCCGGCTGCAGCGCGCTCGTCGTCTCCGTCCGGGTGGTCAGACCTCCGGCGCCGCCGGGCAGCGTGAAGCCGACGATCTTCGACTTCGTCGTCTCATGGGCGTCGTGGGCCTCGAGCACTTCGGGCAGTCGGGCCTGCGTGAGCCGGTCGACGAATCCCGGCGACGCCTGCTCCCGGACGGTCAGCCACTGCCGTGACTCCGCGACGTCTTCGAAGATGTTGAGCAGCACCGTCTTGCCGACACCGCGCTGACCGGTGACGAACACGGTCCGTCCCGTGCCGCCGCGCTGATCGAGCGCCCGCGCGAACGCGTTGACCTCCGGTTGGCGACCGACCGCCACAGGCGGTGTCGTGCCGAATCCGGGCCGATACGGCGACTCCTCGTTGGCCGCCGACGACGGCGGGATGACAATGGTCATCGGGACCCCCAGGTGCGTGTGACGATGCGGTCTTCACTCTCGACCGTACATTACCGTATATTCCGTATTTGCCGTAGGTATATGCCGACATCACGGGTGCTCCCGATTCCGCGCACCTCACTACCGGTGAGCGTCGCGACGATCAGCGCTCCCGCGATCACCGCTTCGCAACCCGCACGATGTAGTGCGACCCGTCGAGACCATCGACGAGAAACGTCGCGCTGTGCGTCGAGTTCGCGCCTGTGACCACCAAATTCGGCTTGAGCACGAACTTGGCCTGTCCCGCCTGTTCGAGGTCGATGCGCATGCCCAGCTTGACGGTCCGCGTCACGCTGGTGCGCACCAGGTTGCGCGCCGCGCGCTCGGCGTCGGTCCGACCAGCGTCGTCTCCGAGAGGTGGGCCCAGGCTGAAGCGCTGTGCCGATCCGAACTCGTCAACGGTTCGGTCCGCGGACTGAAGTCGGCAATTGCGGCGCTCCCCGTCGTGGCGTTGACGAGGACGTGGACGGTGCCACCGTGGGCTGACTTTCCCTGCCGAGAGAAAACGCCTCGAGTCCGCACGTCGATCGCAATCGACCAGAACGGGTGGGCCACGGCTCTGGCCTCAGCCTCAGCACCCGGGAGCTTGCGCCGGAACACCGCGACCGCCTCGGCGGCGGTGACCGGGGCCGTCAGCCGGAGGATTCGAGCGGACCGACGACCGTCACCCGACTCGGGCGCGTCGGACCTGACCTCATCGAGATCGGGCCGCCACCCAGTGTCGGGTGGCCGGTCGGCGGAGTCGGCAGACGACATCGGATCACGCATCCTTGGGCACCTGGGAGGAGAGCGCAGCGTTCTGCCCGGTGAGCATCCGTGCGGGAATCGGACCGATCTTCGCGGTCTCCTCGAGCTCTTCGACGATGTGCGCAGGCACCGGATGAGACCGCTGCGTGGCCAGGGAGACGACGATGATCGCCAGCGTCGAGGTCACGATCCCGACACCCATCGGGTCGATGCCGGTGACGTCGACGAGTCCGCTGAGCTGCCACCCCACCGAGGACACAGTCCCTGCGACCATCGAGGCGATCGCCCCGGGCACATTGGCCTTCCTCCACCACGCGGCGGCGACGTAGACGGGGACGAACGCGGCACCGAGCACGGTCGTGGAGAAGATGACCACCTCGGCGACTGCGGGCGGATCGCCCACCGCCACAACGTAGCCGCCCGCGGCGAGGATGAGGACTGTGAAGCGTGAGACCCACACGGAGGCACGCTCGCTCATGTCCCGTTTGATGAAGCGCTGGAAGAGGTCCTGACTGGCGATCGTCCCGGACTGCAGCAAAAGGGCATCAGCGGTCGACATGATCGCGGCCATGATGCCTGCCATGACGATGCCGACGGCGAAGCTCGGCAGCACGGCGTCGGCGACCTGGAACACGGCGAGTTCCGGATTGTCGAGGCCCGGCAGGATGATGAGCGCCATGATGCCGACGATGTAGGGCGCAGGGATGAAGAGCAGGTTGAATCCGGTCGCGTAGAGGCTCGCGGCCCTTGCCACCGACGGCTTCTTCATCGCCATGTGGCTGACGTTGACGTGCGGCCACCCCATGTACCCGATCGAGAAGACGAGCACAGCGCCGACGATGACGCCCCATTGGACATCGGCGTAGCCGCCGGGGCCCCACATCGTGAGCAGATTCGGGTTGATCTCGCCGACCGCCTCATTGCCGGCGGTGAACCCGCCGACGGCCTGGAGCGTGCCGATGAGGATCCACACCATGCCCACGCACATGATGATCGCCTGGACGAAGTCCGTATAGGCGACCGCGAGGTACCCGCCGAGGAAGGTGTAGAAGACGATGACGCCGACGGCGACGAGGAGGGCCCACGCGTACGGAATCCCAGTGACCATCTCGAGGCCGCGACCGCCGGCGATGAACTGGCTCATGACGTAGAAGAAGATGCAGAACAGGGCGATGGGGGCGGCGATCGCCCGGATCCACTTCGACGGGTACCTCTGTTCGAGATAGCCGATCGACGTCAGCGACCCGAGGATCTGGGAGAGCTTGCGCATCCGCCGGCCGAGGATCGAGAGGTTGAGCACCCCGCCGCCGATGTCCCCCATCGCGTACCACAGCGAGAAGTACCCCTGCGTGTAGCCGAGGGACCCGGCGCCGAGGAACATGTACCCCGACATCGATGAGGACTGGAGTCGCAGAGCCGTGACCGCCGGTCCCAGGCTGCGTCCACCGAGGAGGTACCCCTCCGAACCCTGGGACCCGATCCGCATCGTCCACACGCCGATTCCGGCCATGGCGATGAAGTAGATGATGAGGAACCACGTCTCGATATTCATGACCGGTCTCCGGATCCATGCGTCGGGGTGACCGTGCCGGTGGGTCCGCCCGGTCCGTCGGTGAGGGGACCGGGTGCGCCGTCGGCAGCGTCCTCAGCACCCCAGCGGCGTGAGAGGAACACGAAGACGAGGGTGTAGATCACCCAGAGCGCGGGGATGCCGAAGATGATGACGACGGTCGTCGTCGGCAGACCGAACACGAGAACCACCTCTTTGTGATGCGGGACGGAGCGCAGCAGGTGGAGACCGTGCTCCGCGCTGCGCGTCTGTGTCTGCGACACTACCGCGCAACCCGAGCATGCGTCTCACCCGCCCCCTCGTCGTGACAAGATAGGACGAGCTCAGCGCGGTGCGACGGCCTCTGCGGTCGGGGACCGTGCACGACCGTCTTCACCGACCGATGGGAGTCACGCATGGACAGGACCGAACTCTGGCAGCCGAGCCCGCAGCGCATCGAGGGCTCGCAGCTCCGGGCGTTCATGGCCCGGCTCGCCGACACCCACGGGGTTCAGACGCGCGACTACGCCGACCTCCACGCATGGAGCGTCTCCCACCTCGATGAGTTCTGGGAGGCCATCTGGTCCCACTTCGACGTCATCGGCGAGCGCGGCACCGGTCCCGTCCGGGAGGGCGATTCGATCTCCGCGACCCGCTGGTTCCCCGGCGCCGCCCTCAACTACGCGGAGAACCTGCTCCGGCAGGCCGAGGCGACCCCGGACGCCGAGGCGGTCGTCGGCCTCCACGAAACCGGTGCTCGGGAGACCCTGACGTGGGCGCAGCTGCGCGCCCAAGTCGCCTCGCTCGCCGCCCATCTGCGCCGCCTCGGCGTCGGTCCCGGCGACACCGTGTGCGCGGTGCTGCCCGCCATCGTCCAGACCCCGGTCGCCCTGCTCGCGACGGCGAGCCTCGGCGCGATCTGGTCGGTCGTCAACACCGACTTCGGGGTCGACGGCATCGCCGACCGCTTCGCCCAGATCGAACCGCGCGTCCTCTTCACCGTCGACTCCCATGAGTTCGGCGGCACCCACCGCGACCAGCTGGCCCAGCTGCCGGCCGTCCTCGAGGCCCTGCCGACCGTGCGCCACCACATCCTCGTCGACACCCTCACACAGCAGGCTGCCGGCGACCACGAAGCCAGCGGAGTCACCGGCAGCGACGCAGATGCCGCCTCCCTCACGGTGCCGAGCGCACGCTGGAGCGAGATCATCGCCGAGGAGGCGCAGCCGCAGTACGAGCGGGTCGACTTCTCCCATCCGCTCTGGGTGCTCTACTCCTCCGGCACGACCGGCCGGCCCAAGGGCATCGTCCACTCCCACGGCGGGGTCGTCCTCGAATCGCTCAAGGCCAATGCCCTCCAGTACGACGTCCGCCCCGGCGACCGCGTCCACTTCGCGGTCTCGACGACGTGGATGGTCTGGAACCTCATGATCGACGCGATGATGCGCGGGGCGACGATCATCACCTACGACGGCGCCCCGACCTGGCAGCGACCGGATCGACATCTGGCGATCTGCAGCGCGGAGCGTGCGACCCTCTTCTGCGCGGGGGCCGCGGTCCTCTCGATCGGTGCCCGCGCCGGGGCGGTGCCGAAGGACGACCTCGACTTCACATCCCTGCGCACGATCATCTCGACCGGCTCTCCCCTGCCGGCGGAGACCTGGACGTGGGCGTACGAGGCGATCAGAGCCGACATGCTCGTCGGCTCCGACTCCGGCGGCACGGACGTCGCCTCGGGCATCCTCGGGTCGAACCCGCTCGGTGCCGTGTGGCTCGGCGAGCTGCAGGGCCCCTACCTCGGCGTCGACGCCCGCATCGTCGACGGCGACGGGCAGAGCGTCGAGGGAGAGGTCGGCGAGCTCGTCATCGCCGCCCCGATGCCCTCGATGCCCGTGATGTTCTGGAACGACCCGGACGGGTCGAAGTACCGGGCGGCGTACTTCGACGACTTCGCGGGCCTGTGGCGGCAGGGCGATTGGGCGACGAAGATCCCCGGCGGCGGATACGTCATCCACGGCCGGTCGGACGCGACGATCAATCGGGGCGGCATCCGCATGGGCTCGGCCGACATCACCCACGTCGTCGATCAGGTGCCCGGTGTCGCCGAATCGATGGTCCTCGGTGCCGAACTGCCCGGCGGCGGGTACTTCATGCCGCTGTTCGTCGTGCCCGACCCGGGCACGGAGGTCGACGCTGACCTGAGATCCGCGATCACCGAGGCGATCCGCTCCCGCCTGTCCCCGCGCTACGTGCCCGATGAGATCATCGCGGCCCCCGGCATCCCGAAGACGCGGACGGGCAAGACGATGGAGGTGCCGATCAAACGCGTCATCCAGGGCGGTGATCCGGCGGCCGTCAATCGCACGACCGCGGTCGACCCGACGATCGTCGACTGGTACGTCGACGTCGCCCGCGACGTCGCGCAGCGCCACCCCACCGGCTGATGTCCTAGTCGACGCGGAAGTCCCGGTCGTGCAGACCCGTCGCACTGCCGGGGATCGCCGGCCTGCGGTCGGAGATCTGGACGTTGCCGTCCTTGTCCGTCGCCCGCACAGTCACCGTGTGCGACCCGGGTGCGACTCCGGTGAAGACGAACCGCCACTGCCGCCACGTGTCGACGGTGAGCTCCTCGCTGAGTTCGGCGGTGTTCCAGTCGCCGTTGTCGATGCGCACCTGCACCTGCTCGATCCCGGAATGCTGCGCCCACGCCATGCCCGCGGTCACGACTCGCCCGTCCTGTGCCGCCACGGTCGACCCGGCCCGGGGCACGTCGACGCGGGAGGCCACGAGCACGGGTCCGTGGGTCGACCAGCCGCGCGTCGTCCAGTACGCCTGCTTGTCGGCGAACCGAGTGACCTCGAGACTCGTCACCCATTTCGTCGCAGACACGAACCCGTAGAGCCCGGGCACGACGAGGCGGGCGGGAAAGCCGTGGTCGCGCGGCAGGGGCTCACCATTCATCCCCACGGCCAGCAGGGCGGCGCGGTCGTCGGTGAGGACCTCGAGCGGCGTCGAGGCGGTGAAGCCGTCATCGGATCCCGACAGCACCATGTCCGCGCCTGCCTGCGGACCGGCCCGGGCGAGGAGTTCGCGGATCGGGTAGCCCAGCCATTTCGCGTTCCCGATGAGGTCGCCGCCGACCTCGTTCGACACGCAGGTCAGCGTCACATAGTGCTCTTCGAGCGGGAGGCCGAGGAGCTCCTCCATCGTCACCGTCACCTCCCGGTCGACCATGCCGTGGATGCGCAGCGACCACGAATCCGCGGCGACCGCGGGCGGGACGAGGGCCGTGTCGATGCGGTAGAACTCCGCATTCGGGGTGACGATCGGCGCGAGGTCCTCGATGTCGAGCTCGGCACCGTCCGGGACCGGAGGCGCCGAGGAGGCCGGGCGCGGCAGGACGAGCCGGGTGACCGTGCCTGCCGCATTCCGTGCGAGCACCGCCGCCGACTGCCCGGCGGCGATCGCGGCGATGCCGAGGGCGCTCAGACCCGCGGCGATGCCGAAGAACATCCGCCGATCCGGCCCGGCGTCGGTCGGCGGGGCGCCGGCAGGTGGAACCGCGTCGGACAGACCGGTCCCGCCGGGACCGACCCCGACGAGGTGCGTCTGCTCCGGCGCGGCCGCGACCAGGGCCGGCTCCGGAGCGCCGAGGCGCAGCAGCCCGAGGTAGACGGCGCAGCCGAGCAGCACGCCGCCGAGCGCGGGAGCGAAGTCGAGCAGCGTTCCGCCCGTCGTGAAGAGCAGCACGATCGGGAGGACCCCGAGACCGGCGAGGAGGACGAGTGAGAGTCCCCGCCGGGTGCGCCCGAGCAGACCGATGAGGCCGCCGACGATGACGCCGACGGCGGCGATCGTGATGATGAGGGCGAGTTTGTCATGCGTCCCGAACACCGCGATGGCGGCCTTGATGAGCACCGTCGGCATGAGCGGGATGAGCGTCTGCCCGAAGACGAGCAGCGGCGCCGAGGCGGTCGAGAGCACCCCGGCGAGGAACTCGGAGGCGCCGAAGTAGACGAGGGCGGCGACCGCGCCGGCGGTGGCGAAGACGAGCGTGCGGCGGCCGGCCATGGTCTAGGCCAGGTTCCGACGGAGGTCGACGGCGGCGGTGTGGAGACGCTCGAGCATCTCCTGCCCCCGTGCGGGCGGCAGGGTCTTCGCGGCGGCGATCCCGGTGTCGATGAGGACGACGACCTGATCGGCGAGACTGTGGTCGCCGATATCGGGCACCGGGCGCCCCGCCGAGCCGATCCGCGAGAACTCCGCGAGCGCCTCGGCGATGGTCTGCCTCCGCGTCCCCGCCGCGGACTCCCCGACCTGCACGAGCTGGGTGGGGGTGAGGCCGATGATGCGGATACGCAGACGGCGGACCTCGGTGTCGAGGTCCGCCGTCGTGTCGTTCATGTGCTCATCCTACGCGCCGGATTCGGCGCGCAGGCCTCAGTTCCTGAAGTAGGAGAGGAGGCGCAGGATTTCGATGTAGAGCCAGACGAGCGTGGTCATGAGCGAGAACGCGCACAGCCACGAGAAGCGCTCGGGAATGCGCTGCTTGACGCCTTCCTCGATCATCTGGAAGTCCATGATCAGGGTCATCGCGGCGAGCACGGTCGCGACGATGCCGATGACGATGCCCAGCGGGATGCCGAAGATCTCGATCGAGCGGGCGCCGCCGGTGCCGGTGAAGAGGGCGAAGCCGAAGTTGATGAGCGAGAACACGGCGTAGCCGCCGACGGCGATGAGCATGAACTTCATCATCTTCGAGCCGTAGCGCACACCCTTGAACTTGAAGAGGGCGAGCATGACACCGAAGACGGACAGCGTCGCGAGCACGGCCTGGAGGACGATGCCGTCCCACTGGGCTTCGAAGATCGCGGAGATGCCGCCGAGGAACACGCCCTGGAACGCGGCGTAGCCGATGATGAGGCCCTTGTTCGGTTCGCGCTTGAACGCGTTGACGAGACCGAGGACGAGGCCGATGAGCATCGCCGGGAAGGCGAGCACGGGCACGAACCATCCGAGGACGGCGCCGGCGAGGAGGATCGCGAAGAGGATGCCCGTCTTCATCATGACGTCGTCGTACGTCATCGCCCGGTCGTCGACGGGACGACCGGTGTTGCGCTCCTGCGCTGCCGGCTGGTTGAACAGGTCGTTGAGCTGCTGGTCGGACATGACCGGCTGCTGGTTGCGTCCGGCTTGGACGCCTTCTCTGATGGTGCGGTCCATCATGGGGTTACTCACGGTCGAGATCCTTTCGATCTGAGTAGTGGTCTCGCCGTCTGGCGAGTCGAACGTCGCTTGCCAGTCTAGCCGGATCACCTGGACGGTCACTGAGGACTGCGGGGTCCGGGGACAGAGCGTTGCATGATTGCAACACTTCTGCCGACCCGGGTATTCCGCTGCCGGTACGACGCCCGGCCGTCCCCGGCGCGCGAATGGCTGCGGTGGACCGCCTCGGCGAGGTGGGGGCTCAGTTCATCGAGTAGTCCATGGCCGCGCCGGGACCCCACGGGATGCCGGTGAACCACCAGATGAAGAAGAGCAGACCCCAGAAGAGGAACATCGTGAACGAGAGCGGGATCGTGAACGACAGCAGCGTGCCGATGCCCGCGTCCTTCTTGTACCGCTGGATGAAGCCGAGGACGACGACGAAGTACGGCGACATCGGGGAGATGATGTTCGTCGTCGAATCGCCGATCCGGTAGAGCGCCTGCGTCGTCTCCGGGGAGATCGACAGGAGCATGAACATCGGCACGAGGACCGGGGCCATGAGCGTCCACAGACCCGACCCGGAGGTGAGGAAGAGCGCGCCGAGGGCGACGAGCAGCCAGCCGCCGAGCAGGATGACGAAGGTGCTCGTCTCGAGCGAGCCGAAGAGGTCGGCTCCCCGGATCGCGAGGATCTCACCGAGGCTCGACATCTTGAAGAGGGCGAGGAACTGGCTGGCGGCGAAGAAGAGGACGATGACGGGCACGAACGGCAGCAGCCCCTTGCCCATCATCTCCGGGATGTCGGAGACCTTCGTGATCGACCCGGTCGCGTACCCGTAGACGATGCCGACGATGAAGAAGCCGAAGCCGATGATCGCGGCGATGCCGGCCATGAGGCCGGATTCGGGTCCGAAGCCGCCGGCTTCGTCGCGGAGGAACGAATCGGCGGGCAGGGCGAGGAGGAAGAGGATGACCGCGCAGACGACGATCGTGATGACGGCGAAGAGGACGCCGCGCTTCTCCTTGGCGTCGAGTGCCATCTTGACGTCGAAGACGTCCGGATCGTTCTCATCGGGCTCGTCGAGGACCATCGCGTCGGCGCGCTTGGACAGGAGGAGTTCGGTGACGAGGGTGATGGCACCGGCGACGACGAACATCGAGACGAAGTTGAAGTAGAAGTTCGCGACGGGGCTGACGACGTATTCGGGGTCGATGATCTGCGCCGCCGAGGTGGAGAGACCACCGAGGACGGTGTCCATCGCGTTGACCATCGGTGCGGCCGAGTACCCGCCGGAGGTCGCTGCGTAGGCGACGATGCAGCCGAGCAGCGGGTTGCGGCCCACGGCCCGGAACGCGAGTCCGCCGAGCGGGATCATGATCATGTATGAGGCGTCGGAGGCGATCGACGAGGCGGTGCCGGCGAGGGCGACGATGAAGGTGATCCACTTCGGCGAGGCCCCGGCGATCGTGCCGCGCAGCATCGCCGGGATGAGACCGGACTGTTCGGCCACGGCGACGCCGAGGAGGACGATGATGACGAGCCCGAGGGGCGGGAACGTCACGAAGTTCATCACGGCCCCGCCGACGATCTCCCGCAGGGATTCCGTCGTGAAGAGGTTCGTCACCGACACCGTCTCCCCCGTGGCCGGGTTGACGGCGCTGAGCCCGGTGGCCGAGAAGATCGCCGAGAGGATCATGACGACGACGGCGAGGGAGAGGAAGAGCCAGAAGGGATGCGGCAGCTTGTTGCCGGCCTTCTCGATGACGACGAGCACGCGCATCAGCCAGCTCAGTCGGTCGGGGCTCTGCGCCTGGGTGTCGGTGTCGGCTGTTCTCGTCGACATGGTGTCTCCTGGTTCGGGTCGGCGGTGCGCGCGGCGGCACTCTGCGGCCGACTGCACTCGGCGGATGACGTCATCCTGTGAGCGCAGTCACTGAGACAAGATACCAGGATTCGGTTGACTGCCGGGACGCATGCGGTCGGATCCGCCCGCTCGGCCGGGGTCGTGCCGGAGGAGGTGGGGACGTCGGGCGCCAGGCGTCGTGCGGGAGACGGTGGGGACGTCGGGCGCCAGGCGTCGTGCCGGAGCGGGCGGGACGCCGGGCGCCGGATGTCGGACGCTGTCGAGCAGATGCACGGATGCCGGCCACCCTGGCGGGGTAGCCGGCATCCGTGCTGTACGACGCGACGCGGTGCGGCGCCGGGACGGTCAGCGCTCGATGTCTCCGCGGATGAAGGCTTCGACGGCCTCATGCGCCGCGTCGTCGCTCTTCTGCTCCGGCGGGGACTTCATGAAGTACGACGAGGCTGAGATCAGCGCACCGCCGACACCGCGGTCGAGGCCGATCTTCGCGGCGCGCACGGCGTCGATGATGACGCCGGCGGAGTTCGGGGAGTCCCAGACCTCGAGCTTGTATTCGAGGGAGACGGGGGCGTCGCCGAAGTTGCGGCCCTCGAGGCGGACGAACGCCCACTTGCGGTCATCGAGCCATTCGACGTAGTCGCTGGGGCCGATGTGGACGTCGCGGGCGGAGAGCTCGGCCTGGGTGTTCGAGGTCACGGCCTGGGTCTTCGAGATCTTCTTCGACTCGAGGCGCTGGCGTTCGAGCATGTTCTTGAAGTCCATGTTGCCGCCGACGTTGAGCTGGTAGGTCCGGTCGAGGACGACGCCGCGGTCCTCGAAGAGCTTCGCCATGACGCGGTGGGTGATCGTCGCACCGATCTGGGACTTGATGTCGTCACCGACGATCGGCACCCCGGCGGCGCGGAACTTCTCGTCCCATTCCTTCGTCCCGGCGATGAAGACGGGCAGGGCGTTGACGAAGGCAACCTTCGCGTCGATCGCGGCCTGGGCGTAGTACTCGGTGGCTTCCTGGGAGCCGACGGGCAGGTAGCAGACGAGGACGTCGGCCTCGGCGTCGCGCAGGGCCTGGGCGACATCGACGGGGTCGGTGTCGGACTCGACGATCGTCTCGCGGTAGTACTGTCCGAGGCCGTCGAGCGTGGGACCGCGCTGGACGGTCACACCGGTCGGGGGCACCTCGGCGATGGTGATCGTGTTGTTCTCACTCGCGGTGATCGCCTCGGCGATGTCGGTGCCGACCTTCTTGCCGTCGACGTCGAACGCGGCGACGAAGTCGAGATCACCGACGTGATAGTCGCCGAATTCCACGTGCATGAGTCCGGGAACCTTCGTGCCGGGGGCAGCATCCCGGTAGTACTCGACACCCTGGATCAGCGACGACGCACAGTTGCCGAGACCGGCGATGGCGACTCGAATCTTCTTCGTTCCCACGAACTCTCCTTCTGTCCTCTCGGGTCTCCCCGCAGTCCGGGCTGCTGCGCGTGCGCGCGAACCCGAATATCCATCTTAGTGATCACGTCAAAACCGCGGAGCACCCGTCCGCGCCGGGGCCTCGTCAGCTGACGACGAGCGGTTCGAGCACGAGGTCGGGGTGGTTCTTCTGCACACCCTGCAGGCGCCAGCGGTCGGAGAACAGCGCGAGCAGCTCGCCGTCGGAGCGGCTGAGCACCTCGACGTTGCGCTCCCGGGCCAGGGTCGGCACGCACTCAGGGGTGGTGCGCCGGGCGAGGGAGAAGTTGAGGCGTTCGAGCGAGCACGGGGCGTTGAACTCGTTGTTCATCCGGTCCTCGGCGACTTCGAACTGCATCGGACCGACGGCCCCGAGGACCGGTGCCTGGTCGCCGCGCAGGTCCGAGCGCAGCACCTGGATGACGCCTTCGTGGTCGAGCTGTTCGATGCCGCGCCGGAACTGCTTGTACTTCGAGGAGTCCTTGGCGCGGATGACCATGAAGTGCTCGGGCGAGAACGTCGGGATGCCGGGGAACTCGACCTTCTTGTCGAGGTAGAGCGAATCGCCGACGCGCAGCGCGCTGGCGTTGACGAGGCCGACGACATCCCCGGGGAACGCTTCGTCGACGACGTCGCGGTCACGGCCGAAGACCTGCTGCGCGTACTTCGTCGCGAACGGCTTGCCGGTGGCCGAATGTGTGAGCACGCTGCCGCGTTCGAACACGCCCGAGCACACCCGGATGTAGGCGAGACGGTCGCGGTGGTTGGAATCCATGCCGGCCTGCACCTTGAAGACGAACCCGGAGAAGGGGGCGTCGACGTCACGGGGGTTGTCGTCCTTGTCCTCGCGCGCCTCGGCGGCCGGAGCGAGATCGACGAGCATGTCGAGGAGCTTGTGGATGCCGAAGTTGAGCACCGCCGAGGCGAACATCACCGGCGTCGACTTGCCGGCGAGGAACGTCGCCTGGTCGTGGTTCTGGTCCTCCATGTCGAGGAGCTCGGATTCGTCGACCGCCGTCGTCCACGCATCGCCTTCGAGCTCAGCGGCGGCGTCTGCCGACAGGGTCTCCTCACCGGCGATCGTCGCGCCGCCGTCGGTGCGCGTGTACTTCGTGTACTCGCCGGTGACACGGTCGAGGACGCCGCGGAAGTCACCGGAATGGCCGACCGGCCAGGTGATCGGCGTCGGCAGGAGGCCGGTGCGCTCGTGGACTCGTCCATGAGGGCGAGCGGGTCGAGGCCCGGGCGGTCCCACTTGTTGACGACGGTGATGATCGGGATGTTGCGGTGGGCGCAGACTTCGAAGAGCTTCATCGTCTGCGACTCGAGGCCCTTCGCGGCGTCGATGAGCATGACCGCGCAGTCGACGGCGGAGAGGACGCGGTAGGTGTCCTCGGAGAAGTCCGCGTGGCCGGGGGTGTCGACGAGGTTGAAGACCGCGTCGCGATACTCGAACTGGAGGGCGGCCGAGGAGATCGAGATGCCGCGGTCCTGCTCCATCTGCATCCAGTCGGAGACGGTCGCGCGGCGGCCCGCCTTGCCGTGGGTGGCTCCGGCCTGACCGATCGCCTTCGCGTGGAGGGCGAGCGCCTCGGTGGTCGTCGATTTGCCGGCGTCCGGGTGCGAGATCACTGCGAAGGTGCGGCGACGCGCCGCCTGCGTGCGGATCTCTTTGTCAGAATATTGGCCAGAAGTCACCAAAATATCCTACCGCCGATCGGGCTGGGAGTCCCTGTCCGATCAGTCACAGTCGACCGTGATCCCAGGCTCCTTTCGGAGAGTCCGCTTAGGCTGAGTGGCGATGACTGAGGAATACGTTGACTACGCCGGCCGGTCGGAGCCGAAGGAGCGGTGGCTCAAGGCCTCCCCGCTCATCATCGCCGGCGTCCTCGGAGTCCCGCTGCTCGCGCTGGCGGTGCTCTTCTCCCTGTCGATCGCGCAGATCGCGAAGTTCATGTTCGATCTCGGCACCACAGGGTGGGACGTCGTCGGAATCGTCTTCCTCAGCCTCTCGGGTGCCCTCTGCGTGCTGCTGTGGATCGCGTTCCTCTTCATCGGTTCGCGCCGCCGCACCTGGCGCTGGCGGATCTCCTGGGCGGCCGCAGCGCTCCTCGTCGCCGCGGCACTGCCCCTGTGGTGGCTGTTCGCCGGATACCTCACCGGCAACCCCGCCCCGATGTAGCTCCGGCGGACCGCCGGAGGCCTCGCGACGTCGGGATCGTTGCGGCGCTCGGACCCCGGCGGCGTCCGGACGCCTGCGGCGCACTGCGCACTACCCGAAGCGTCACACGCCACCCGGAGCTCCACTCCCGCCTCGGCGCGCGATGCACACCGCTGAGCACCACACACACCGCGCGGCTTCACGAGAACTACCCTGAGCACGACACGCACCCCGTGCACGCGGTGTGCATGCAACTCCACGTGCGTGATGGGTCGATCGCACCGACGCAACAGGCCACCTGCGGCTTCACCAGCGCGTCGCCCGGGTCGTTCGGCCGTAGTCTGTCGCGGTCACATCGACGACCAGAGCGTCGTACATGTCCGTCATGGCGACAACAGTGTGTGCATGGTCCATCAGGAGCCCCGCGCTGTCGCCGAGCGCCTCGCGCACCGGGTCGGGCACGATCTGCCGAGAACCGTTCGCAAATGACCGCAGAAGCTTCAACCTCTGCTCCCGCGATTCAAATCCCATTTCATAGAGCAGCCAGTGGAACAGGTGCATGAGGGCGGTGTCACGATCAAAGTCGCCATGCGCGGACATCGCGTTCTCTTCTGCGGAGCTGAGAACGAAGGATGAGTGAAGAGCCAATCCGAAATCGCTGAATAGCAGCGTGCCATCGCGAACCAGAATGTTGCCCGGATGCAGATCGAAGTGCTGGAAATGTCGCGACTTCATCCACGTCGTCGCCTCGAGGATTTGGGCGACGGCGTCGGAGAATATGGTTCCTGCTCGCCGGGAGGCGACGCTGCTGCGCAGCCACGATGCCAACGTCTCTGGAACATATTCGAGCACGAGCAGCAGGCTGCTGCGTGACGCTCGGAGGGAATCGATCTCTCTTCGGATCTTCGGCCAATATCTCCCCCACCGTTGACGGACCTCTGCGACATCGAACTCACTGAAGTCGACATCGCAAGTGACATCCGCAATGCGCCAGTCCAGCAGCAGCGGGAAGAAGTCGGCCTCGCGTTCCCACACCCAAGCAGAGGTGAGCTGATGAGCAGCCAGCTCTCTTCCGACGCCGTGCGAAGGACTGACGAGACCGTAGTGACTGGTGACAGGCAGATCGAGCCAGCTCCGTGTCGCAGTGGGAGCGAGATTCTGCTCAGCGGTGAGCGGCATCTGCTTGATGAAAACCTTCGACCCTCGAAACTGCGCAACCCTTGTCGTGCCTCCGATGCCGACACCGACCACTCGTGAACCGTAGAGGAGGTCCATCGTTTCCTCGTCGTCCAGCGCAGCCAGTTCATCGGCGATTGCCTTCGCTCGAGTCAAACGATCGCTCACGACTTCACTCTAACGCCACACCCACCTCGGCGCGCGATGCACACCGCTGAGCTCCGCACACACCGCGCAGCTTCGCGAGAACTACCCGGAGCACGACACACACCCCGTGCACGCGGTGTGTGTGCAACTCCACGTGCGGGATGGGTCGCTCGCACCGGGGCCAGAGGACCCCGAGACGCACGACCACCGAAGCGCCGTCGCTCACTGAGGCCGACCCGCGAACGACGAACGGCGACCGGCTACAGCAGGGCCAGGGCCTTCGCGATGCGCTTCTCCGAGACCGGCTGCGGGGTGCCCAAGCCGTTCGCGTAGAGGCTGACGCGCAGCTCCTCGAGCTGGACGAGCACCGCTCGCCACTCACTCGGCACCGCGACGAGCCACCGGTTCCACGGCTCGGATCCCAGTCCCGGGAAACGGGTCGCGAGCTTCTTCGCGACCGCCTCGGCGCTGCCGGTCACCCGATCCATGAGCTGACGATCACGCATCGGAGAGTCCTGCATGGCGCCGATGCGGACCGTCTCCGCCTCGACCCACCGCGGCAGAGCGCTCACCATCGCCGGTGTCATCGCCGCGATCGCCGCCGCACTGACCCGTGATCCGGTCCAGGCTGGACATCGGCGAGATTGGCGAGGATCGTCAGCGACGACGCCGACGACATCAGCTTCTCGAGCTCGGTGGCGCGGCGCAGCGCCGTGATGACCGCAGGCAGCAGCGTCGCCGTGACCTCGGTGATCTGCGCATTCACCGCAGTCCGCAGCCGGGAGAATGCCGCCTCATCGCCGACCCACGACGTCTCGGCAGGTCCGAGCTCGGACTCGACGATGCCGCGCACGCCGGCGCGCACGATGGCGGCGAGCAGCTCATCGGAGCGCTTCTGATGCCCGGCGAGGACGAGCTTCTCCTCCGTCGTCAGCCCGTCCCGCAGATAGTTCAGCGCCTCACCCGCACCCAGGCTGAGCAGGGTGATGACCGCCTCCCGGCTGGCCAGGCGCGCCTGGACCGCGGTGTCGAAGGCGACGAGGTCGACGCTCTCTCCGCGATCGGCGAGCCCGGGCACGACACCGGCATCGGCGGTGTCCGGATCCGCCAGCTGCCCGATGCTCCACGAGGTCAGCCCCCGCTTCTCGGTGAATGCCGAGGCCTTCACGCGCGCCTTCTTCACCTGCGGCTTCGCGGTCTTCGTCAGCACGCTGAGGTCCTCACCGAGGCCGACGGTCCTCGTCCCGTCGACGAGGCGGAAGCGGATGCGCAGATGCGCGGGAATCCGCTCCCGATCGAAGTCGTCGGCCGACACGGTGATCGGCACGAGGTCCTGGAGGCCTCCGCCGCCCGCGCGGTCACTGAGGTGGGCGGCGAGCACCTCGGGAAGGCTCCCCTGATACGGGGTGAGGGCGGGCAGGATCTCCCGCGCGACGTCCGGGGCGGGAACGAAGTAGCGTCGCTTGTTCTTCGGCAGCGACCGGATGTAGGCGGCGACGAGCTCCTCGCGCAGACCCGGCACCTGCCAGCTGAACTCGTTGGGATCGACGAGCGGGACCGCCGCTGCCGGGATCTCGACGGTGACCCCGTCCTCCGTCGATCCGGGGTCGAACGAGTAGCGCAGCTTCGCCGCCGTCCCGTCGGCGAGCTCCCATTCCATGGGATAGTCCTCAGCCACCGAGGCGGTCAGCGACTCGCTGTCTTCGCTGAGCAGCACCGCGGTCGTGAGGTCGAGCAGGTGCGGATCGCGCCGCTTCTGCCCCTTCCACCACGACCGGAGATCCGCCGCCGAGGTGACCGTGGCGGGAATCCTGGCATCGTAGAAGTCGAAGAGGGCGTCGTCCTGGTCGAGGACCCGACGGTTCCTGGTCCGCGAGGCGAGTTCCTCCGCCTCCTCGACGACGGCGGCATTGTGGTCGAGGAAGCCGAACCGCTCACGCCAGTCACCGTCGATGAGGCCGTTGCGGATGAGCATGTCCCTGGCCGCGGCCGCATCGATCGTGCCGTAGCCGACCCGTCTGTCGCTGGCGAGCGTGACGCCGTAGAGCGCGATCTTCTCGTGCACCATCGCCGCCCCCGCCGTCCGCGACCAGTGCGGTTCCGAATGCTGCCGGGTCACGAGGTCGCCAGCGGCGTCGATGACCCAGTCGGGGTCGATCGCCGCGACCGTGCGCGCCCACAGCCGCGAGGTCTCGACGAGCTCGGCGGCCATGACGAAGTCGGGATTGACCTTGAACAGCCCCGATCCCGGGAAGATCGCGAACCGCGTGCCGCGCGCCCCCTGGTAGTCCTTGTGCTTCTCCGAGCGCGACCCGATCATCGACAGCAGCCCGGTGAGCAGCGCCCGGTGGATCGCCACGGCTCGCAGGTCGAGCTTCATCGCCGCGGCGTCGGCTCCGCGGCCCGGCTCGACTCCCCCGCGGGCCTTCTTCGCCTGCTTCTTCGCCGCCGTGAGCTCGGCGAACCCGATTTTGCCCTGTCCGCTTCGGTTCTCAGACGATGTCCTCGCCGAGGCGACCGCCCCCTGACCGCGGCCCTGAACTCGGCGGTTCGCCCCCTGGTGTCCGGCACCGTCTCGTCCGGCACGGCTGTCATCTCCGCCGGCAGCCGCCTCGGTGTCGCCCTGACGCCAGGTCGGACGGTCGACCCGGATGCCCGCGGACCCGAGCAGGGAGCGGAGCTGGCCGACGAGGTCCTGCCATTCGCGGATCCGGACGAAGTTGAGGAACTCGGCCTTCATCTGCCGACGGAACTTCGACGACGACATCGACGCCTGCGCGTCCTCGAGGTAGTTCCACAGGTTGAGGTAGGAGAGGAAGTCGCTGCCGCGATGGACGAACCGGGCGTGCTTCTCATCGGCGGCGGCCCGCACCTCGGTGGGGCGCTCGCGCGGATCCTGGATCGACAGGGCGGCGACGATGACGAGGACCTCTCCCCCTACCCCGGCCTCGGCACCGGCGATGACCATCCGCGCCAGCCTGGGGTCGATGGGGAGGACGGAGAGCTTCCTGCCGGTCGGGGTCACCGTGATGGCGCCCGACTTGTCACTCGTCAGTGCCCCGAGTTCGGCGAGGAGCGTGCGCCCGTCACGGACTGCCTTGGCATCGGGCGGGGTGAGGAACGGGAAGCCGAGGATCTCCTCGTCGGATGAGGCGAACCCGAGGTCGGCCATCTGGAGGATGACGCTGGCGAGGTTGGTCCGCAGGATCTCAGGGTCGGTGAACTCCGGCCGGGACTCGAAGTCGGCCTCCGAGTAGAGACGGATTGTGATGCCCTCGCTCGTCCGTCCGGAGCGGCCCTTGCGCTGGTTCGCGCTGGCCTGCGAGATCCGCTCGATCGGCAGCCGCTGGACTCGGGTCCGGTTGGAGTAGCGGGAGATGCGGGCGGTGCCGACGTCGATGACGTATTTGATGCCCGGCACCGTCAGGGACGTCTCGGCGACGTTCGTGGCGAGGACGATGCGCGGACGCGAATGGGGTCGGAAGACCTTCTGCTGCTCACCGGCCGAGAGCCGGGCGAAGAGCGGGATGACCTCCCACTGGCGCATCCGCGGGTTCTTCCGCACATGCGCCTCGAGGGCGTCAGCGGTGTCGCGGATCTCGCGCTCTCCGGAGAGGAAGACGAGGATGTCGCCCGGTTCTTCGGCGCTGAGTTCGTCGACAGCGGCGATGATGCCGTCGATCTGGTCCTCGACCCCGGTCTCGTAGTCCCCGGATTCGCCGGGTCCATCGACGTCATCGTCGGCGGTGTCGTCGGTCAGGGGCCGGTAGCGGACCTCGACCGGATAGGTTCGGCCCTCGACTTCGATGATCGGGGCGTCGTCGAAGTGCTGCGAGAAGGATTCGGGGTCGATCGTCGCCGAGGTGATGATGATCTTGAGATCGGGCCGCTGCCGGCGCACCTCTTTGAGGTAGCCGAGGAGGAAGTCGATGTTGAGGCTGCGTTCGTGCGCCTCGTCGATGATGATGACCTCGTAGTCGCGCAGCAGTTTGTCGCGGGAGAGCTCGGAGAGGAGGATGCCGTCGGTCATCACCTTGATCCGGGTCTCGTCGGCGACCTGCGCGGTGAACCGCACCTGATAGCCGACGGTGCCCCCGAGGTCCTCGCCGAGTTCGTCGGCGATGCGTTCGGCCACGGTGCGCGCGGCGATGCGCCGCGGCTGGGTGTGACCGATCATGCCCTCGACGCCGAGGCCGAGGTCGAGGCAGATCTTCGGCAGCTGCGTCGTCTTGCCCGACCCGGTCTCACCGGCGATGATGACGACCTGGTTGTCGCGGATCGCCTCGGCGATCTCATCCTTCGCCGCACTGACCGGAAGTTCCTCCGGGTATGTCACCGCCACGGGGTGGGCGGCCCGCGACTCCCGCAGGCGGGCACGGCGCTCGCGGTGCTCGGCCCCGGTCATGCCCCGGCGGCCGCGGCGCTTCGCCGACCCGCCTCGGCGGGATCCTCTTCTGCCGCGGGACCGCTCGCTGGGAGTGCGCTCATCGGCCGGGCGCTCGCTGCTCACCGGGCGCTCATCGGTACGGCGCTCGTCGTTCCGGGAGGTGTTCTGGTGCTCGGGTGCTGCCGAGTTCTCGTCTGCCATCTCACCTCCCAGCTTATCGTCCGCCTGCCCTCCCTCAGCGCAGCCGGTGAGCGGCCGGGCCGGCAGCGTCAGCGCCGCTGCCGCGCCTCAGCACGGCATCTCAGCTCCACAGCGGGGAAAGGGCATCGATGAGCTGTTGGACGCCGAGGATGAGGAAGAGGAGTGCGGTGATCCCGAGCGCAAGGTTCGTGTGCCACCGGTTCGCCCATTCCTTCGGCACGCGCTTGCCGTTGAGCAGGCCGAGGAGGGTGAGGGCGAGGAACGGCATGAACAGCGCCCCGAGCACGCCGTAGGTCAGGATGAGCCCGATCGGCCGGTCGAGGAGGAAGAGGATCATCGGCGGGAACGTCAGCCACAGGAGGTAGAACTTGAAGTACTTGCCGCCGGTCAGCGTGTCCGGGTGCCCGGCGGGCTTCTTGCGCATGTGGCCCCAGAAGTCGGCGAACATCAGCGAGACGCCGTTCCACACTCCGATGATCGAGGAGAACGATGCCGCCCAGAATCCGACGAGGAAGCCGACGCCGACGACGTCGCCGTAGCGGGCCTTGAGGACATCGGTGAGGTCGAGGAGTCCCTCATCCCCGGCGGAGAGGGCGACGCCGGCGGAGCGGACCACCTCGGCGCCGACGATGAGCATCGCGATGACGAAGATGCCGGTCATGACGTAGGCCATCGTGTTGTCGATGCGCATCACGCGCATCCACTTGGGCGTGATCCACCCCTTCTCCCGCAGCCAGTACCCGTAGGCGGCCAGGGTGATCGTGCCGCCGACGCCACCGGCGAGCGCGAGCGTGTAGACGACCCCGCCGTCGGGGATGAGCGGGATGAGGCCGCGGAGCATCTCCGGCACATTGGGCACGGCGATGACGGCGAGGCCGACGACGGTGACGAACATGATCCCGACGAGGACCGCGGTGATCCTCTCGAACACCGTGTACCGGCCCAGCCACACCATCGTGAAGCCGGCGAGCCCCATGAGGACGGCCCACACCGTCAGCGGCACCATGGGGAAGAGCGCGGCCAGCGGCAAGGCCGCCGAACTCATCGCCGTCGCACCGTAGACGAAGCCCCAGATGATGATGTAGGGGCCGAAGTACCAGGTCGTCCACCGGCCCAGTGACCGCCAGCCCTCGAAGATCGTCTTGCCGGTGGCCAGGGTGTAGCGTCCGGCGCCTTCGACGAGGATGATCTTGAGGAGGACGCCGACGATGACGGCCCACAGCAGCGCATAGCCGTACCGGCTGCCGGCGACGAGCGTGGCGACCATGTCGGCGGCACCGACACCGGTGGCCGCCACGACGAGGCCCGGGCCGATGACCTTCCACTTCGGTCTGCCCTCGGCCTCACCGACGGTGCCGTGACCGGAGTCCTGCGGCGGTGCTGGCGGTTGGCTCGGTCCGTCGGTCATACGTCTCCTTCGTCGTCTCCGGCACTGCCGACGCGAACGTCACCGGTCCGGTCGGCAGGGTCTGCGTTCATGCTACGTCAGCACGGAGGCACGACCGCGTGCTGCCTCACAGGGTGGGACACGGGTGCAGAGACGCAGGCGATGGATCAGAAGAGGGCGGGCTGCCTCACCGTCCTCTGCGATCTCCTCGACGCCGCGGTCGGCGGTCTCGGCACGGACCGTCGGGCGGGGGCGGAGGCGAGCTCGAGTTCGATCCACCGGCAGATGACGGCGACGACCTCGGACTGTTCGGCGGCAGTGAGCGCACGACCGGCGGCGATGCCGTGGCTGGACTGCAGGCACGTGCGACAGCACGTCGCCGTGGCGTGCTGGGCGAGGAAGACGGGGTGGCCCTTCCACGGGGTCTGCTTGCCGTCGCGTGGCGGATTGCGCGGGGCCAGTCGGGTGGCGATGAAGTCCTCTGCGTGCCGCTTCATCGTGTCCATGTCGCGTGCGGCGATGTAGTCGAGGTCGGAGTCGCGGAGGTGGAAGCGCGAGCGGAAAGGGGTGCGGGTGATGCGCCCGATCCGCTCGTCCAACTGCTGGTGATCCGTCATGTGGGGAGCGTATCCGGCGCCACTGACACGGGTCGGCGGACACCGGCGGTGACCGCAGACGGTGGTCACCGCCGCATCACACTGTGAACGGTGACGGCCCGGGAGTGGGACGCGGATGTATTCTCAAAGACGTGGCACACGACGACACGCGCAGCAGGCTCGCCCAGCGGATGTTCCCCGACGGGGAGGATCCCGACCCGCGGTTCACGCTCGCGAACGAGCGGACGTTCCTCTCCTGGATCCGCACGTCGCTGGCGTTCATCGGCGGCGGCATCGCGGTCGAGGCGTTCACCGGGGCGATCTTCTCCCCCGGGCTGCGCGCGACGCTGTCGATCGTGCTCATGGCCATCGGATTCGTCCTCGCCGCCGGAGCCGCCTTCCGCTGGTTCCGCATCGAGTCGGCGATGCGGCGCAAGGAGTCGCTGCCCCTGCCGCTCATCATCCCCATCGTCAGCCTCGCCTCGGCGCTCGGTGCCGGTCTCCTCGTCCTCGTCTTCTCCGGGGTGCTGTGACCCCGTCGAAGTCGACGCGGTACATGCCGCACGAGGATCCGGGCCTGCAGCCGGAGCGGACGACCCAGTCGTGGCTGCGGACGAGCCTGACGATGACCGTCGTCAGTCTCCTCTTCATCCGCTGGATCACGATCTTCCCCGTCGTCTCCGTCTCCGTCTTCGTCCTCTGCCTCGGCCTCGCCATCGCGGCGATCGCCATGCAGGCCGACCGATACCGCATCGGCGCCGGGTCGATCCGCGCCGAACGCGGTCAGCCCACACCGTGGGCGGTCATCTCCATCACCGTCTCCGTCTGTCTCATCGCCGCCCTCGGCATCGCCTCGGTGATCCAGCTGACCTTCGGCTGAGGGACCCGGGCCCCTCCGTTCGGGAGCGTCGATCCGGTCCTCTCCGCTCCACCGGACTCCGCCAGCTCCCACTGCCGCCGCGACATCGACGTTCCTCGTCGTGAGACCGCCGTCCCGAGTCATCAGGGGCCTCCCTAGACTGGGGGCATGAAGGATGCCCAGGAAGTCTCCACTGCCCCACTCGTCGGCCTCGGCCTCATCGGCGGGTTTCTCACCGCCCGCGAGACCGGGATCCGCCCCCTCGGCGGGGTCGTCCTCGCCGCCGCCGGCGCATACGCGGCACGCACGTGGTACGTCAAGCGCGGTTGGCCCACGGCGACCGCCCTCAGCCTCGCCTACCTCGGCGGGTTCGGTCTCTCGCACCCGCTGGCGAAGAAGATCGGGGCCTGGCCCGCCGTCTTCACCGTGACCGCCGCGAGTGCCGCGGCCGCCCACTTCGCCGTCGACGCAGTCCCGGCGAAGGACTGACCCGACCACTCACAGAAACGAGGATCACCGGTAGCCCATGCTGGCCGTATTCGAAGGATTCGCCGTCATCGCGGGGGTCATCCTCGTCGGGTTCCTCCTCGGGCGCTCCGGAGTCCTCGGGCCCAGCGGACAGCAGGTCATCGCGAAGCTCGTCTTCTACGCGGGCACCCCGACGCTGCTCTACGTCACGGTCTCCCAGACCGACCTCGGGCTGATCTTCAATACGGCGCTGCTCGCCACCGGCGGGTCGGCGATCATCGTCGGGCTCCTCCTCTTCGCCCTCACCCGCTGGGTGCGCAAACGCAGCACCGGCGAGGCGATGTTCTCCGCGTGGGCGGTCAGCTACGTCAACATCGGCAACCTCGGGATCCCGATCGCCGCCTACGTCCTCCACGACGTCGGCTACGTCGCCCCCCGTCCTGCTCTTCCAGCTCATCGTCCTCGCCCCGATCGGCATGACCGTCCTCGACGGCGCGGGCAAGAAGAAGCACGACACTCACTGGTACACCACGATCCTCCAGGTCGCGAAGAACCCGATCCTGCTCGGGGCGGCGGCAGGAGTGGCCGCCTCGGCGACGGGATTCGAGCTCCCGCGGTTCATCTTCGAGCCGATCGACATGATCGGGGCGACGGCGGTGCCCGGCGCCCTGCTCGCGTTCGGCATCTCTCTTAAGGACGGGTGGGCGCTGCCGATCAAGGGCACCCGTTCGCAGCTGAGCTACATCACCGTCGGCAAACTCGTCGCCCAGCCGGTCATCGCCTGGGCGATCGGCGGCCCGCTGCTGGGCTATACGGGCATCGACCTGTTCGCCATCGTCGTCACCTCCGCCCTGCCGACGGCGCAGAACGTCTACATCTACGCGATGCAGTATCGCCAATCCGAGGCGCTCATGCGCGATGCCGTCTTCATCACCACGGTCCTTGCCGTGCCGGCCCTCGTCATCGTCGCCGCTCTCCTCGGGTGAGGGGCGGCGTCCTCAAGTGAGGACTGCCCGTGACAATGCCAGGGGCCGACCGCCTCGGCGATATCGGGGTCCGTGGCGTGTCCTCCCGGGCTCGGCGCACCCTGTCACTGACAATGGGAGCGTGGCTGGAGACGAGAAGAACGAGACCGAAGACCTCCTGAGCAGGCGCATGAGCTCAGGGTCGACGAGCGCTGCCGACAAGTCCTCGGCGCCTCTCGAGGCCGCGAACGACCCGTCGACCGACACCGAGGCGTTCGATCCGATCAAGGATCCCATCCTCAAGGAGGAGCCCCGCCCGTCGACCGGCCCGGTGCGCGTGGCACCCGCCCACTCGAATGCGCCGCAGGAGACCGCCCGCACTCGCGAGGTCCCTGCCAACGGTGCGGCCGCGACGACGCCGGGGAGCGCTTCCCGCCCCTCGGTGATGAGCGAGGAGGACTGGGCGGCGGTGACGAAGGCCGCGACGTCGACCGACACGCACGAGCCGGAGTACCCCGAACGCCGCCGGAACCCCCTCGACATCATCGGCACGATCTGGATCGCCCTGTCCGTGCCGTTCATGCTCCTCGCGCTCTCCGTGCGCGCGATCGCCTCGGGGATGTTCCTCAAGTTCGAGTACTTCCGCCCCGGCTTCCCTGCCGATCAGTTCGGCTTCGGCTCCGCCGACCGCGAGCACTACGGCACGTACGTCATCGACTACCTCCACAACCTCGACTCGCGCCGCTACCTCGCCGATGTCGTCATGCCCAACGGCGAACCCGTCTTCATCTCCTCCGAGCTCGACCACATGGCCGACGTCAAGGGCCTCATCTCCCTCCTCTACCTCATCGCGATCATCGGCTTCATCGGCACGGTCCTCTTCTCCCTCTACCTCTCGCGCAGGAACGGGATGGGCATGCGCATCGGGTTCCGCCTCGGCGCGATCTTCAGCTTCATCGCGATGGCCGGCCTCGCCGTCGTCGCGCTGCTGGGCTGGGAGAGCTTCTTCCGCGGATTCCACCGCGTCTTCTTCGCCGACGGGACGTGGGAGTTCTACGCCGACGACTCCCTCATCCGCCTCTTCCCGCCCCAGTTCTGGGTCGACGCGGGCATCGGTGCGGGCGGGATCTTCCTCCTCCTCACCATCATCCTCTTCCTCTTCAGCTTCGCCGGTCACAAGAAACGCAAAGCCGCGAAGAAGGCCCAGCGCGAGTCCGCCGACCGCATCTGAATCCCGCCGCAGGTAGCGGCACTCTGCGCTCACGCGCTCCACGGTTCCGGCCGGGTGGTCTTTCCCCTTCCACCCGGCCGCATGCTTTCTCCGCCCTCCCATATCGCCGAGGTGGCTGAACTTCGCCGTTCCGCGCCCGCAGACGATCATCCCCCGTTGAACGTCTGCACCGTTCCGCATCGTGCCGTGGGCGTCAGGTGTGAGTCCCCGGCGAACCTCTCCCCGCGCTTGCACGGGCGGCCGGGTCTGAGTAACGTCGATGACAAGGCACCATGCCTGAAACCCGGCACCGATCGAAGGAGCCTCGACCATGGCGAATGACACCGATCAGCTGACGTTCCAGAACCCCGTCACCCGCTATCCCAGCATCACCCCGCCCCGGCAGGATCAGCCCGAACCGGGTCTCGATCGCGACCTCGAACCCCAGACCGATCGCGGTGAGGACTCGTATCGCGGAACGGGCAGGCTCGAGGGCCGCAGAGCTCTCATCACGGGAGGCGACTCGGGCCTCGGGGCGGCGATCGCGATCGCCTTCGCCCGCGAGGGCGCTGACGTCGCGCTCAACTACCTCCCCGTCGAGCAGCCCGACGCCGACGAGGTCAAGCGCGTCATCGAGGCGACCGGACGCGCGGTCCACCTCTTCCCCGGCGACCTCACCGACCCGCAGTTCTGCGCGGACCTCGTCACAGACGCCGCCGACGCCCTCGGCGGGCTCGATGCCGTGGTCAACAACGCCGGCCGCAGATCTCCGTCGAGGCGATCTCCGATCTCACCGACGAGCAGTGGGCGAAGACGTTCCAGACGAACATCGCTGCGATCTTCCACATCAGCAAGGCCGCCGCCGAGGTGCTGGCCCCGGGATCGACGATCGTCAACTCCACCTCGGTGCAGGCGTACAGTCCCTCGGCCCACCTCCTCGACTACGCCTCGACGAAGGCCGCGATCAACAACTTCTCGAAGGGCCTCGCCCAGCAGCTCGCACCCCGCGGCATCCGCGTCAACGCCGTCGCTCCGGGACCGTTCTGGACCCCATTGCAGGTCTCCGACGGACAGCCGAAGGACGCCCTGCCCGAGTTCGGCAAGGACACCGCTCTCGGTCGCGCCGGCCAGCCCACCGAGGTGGCGCCCGCCTACGTGTTCCTCACGTCCCCGGAGTCGAGCTACGTCGTCGGTGAGACCCTCAACGTCAACGGCGGTCAGCCGACGCCCTGACCGTCGAGGCACCTCCAAGCCCCCAGCGGTGAGCACCGCGCTGACCGCACCTCTGATGAAAGGACATGCTCATGAGCTCCGAGACCACCCCGCCCGATGAGACCTCAAGCCCCGACACAAGCCCCGACAAGAGCTCCGAGCCTGCAGCCGCGGTGACGAAAGCACCGCAGGTGTCGACCGACGAGGACGGCGACACCGTGCGCGGCAGCGCAGCGGGCACCGACGGAACGACGGACGAGCACCGCGCCGACGCGCCCGGCAGCGCGGCCGACGACGACGGCCTCGTCGACGTCGGTGAGGTCCTCACCGGCGAATCCTCCGACGACGGACCTCCCGAGATGCCCGCCTGAGAACGACACCGGCTCCCGTGCACCGCACGGGGGCCGACTGTTCGTGCCGCGGCCGCTCAGTCGTCGACGGCGTCGCGACCGCGGCGGACGATGAGCGGATCCGGTTCGTAGACGATCGAGGTGTCCTTGCCCGCGTAGTCGAACTGGTTGAGGAAGTAGCGCATCGCGTTGAGGCGGGCGCGCTTCTTGTCATTGCTCTTGATCGTGATCCACGGGGCGTGATCAGTGTCCGTGCGGCGGAACGTCTCCTCCTTCGCGAACGTGTAGTCGTCCCAGCGTCCCAGCGACTCGAGGTCCATCGGCGAGAGCTTCCACCGTCGGACCGGATCGATCTGGCGGATCGCGAAGCGGGTGCGCTGTTCGCGCTGGGTGACGGAGAACCAGAACTTCGTGACGTGGACACCGGAGTCGATGAGCATCTTCTCGAACACGGGAGCCTGCTCCATGAACCGCTCGTACTCATCGTCGGTGCAGAAGTCCATGACGCGTTCGACATTGGCCCGGTTGTACCAGGACCGGTCGAACATGACGATCTCGCCGTTCGTCGGCAGGTGGCTGATGTAGCGCTGGAAGTACCACTGCCCGGCCTCCCGGTCAGAGGGCTTGTTGAGCGCGACGACCCGGGCCGCGCGCGGGTTGAGGTGTTCGGTGAAGCGCTTGATCGTCCCGCCCTTGCCGGCGGCGTCGCGGCCCTCGAAGACGATGACGTGCTTCGCGCCCGTGTCCTGCCCCCAGTACTGGAACTTCAGCAGTTCGACCTGGAGCCGGTACTTCTCGAGTTCGTACTCCTCCCGATTCATCAGCTCCGGGTACGGGTAGCCCTCGCGCCACGTCTCGACCGCCCGTCCCATCGGGTCGATGAGCTGCGGATCGGTCGTGTGGCTGTCGGCGACCGTGTAGCCTTCGACCCTGAGCTTGTCGATGTACTCACGCAGGTTCTCGTTCGGGAGGATGGACACGAAGACTCCTTCACTGCTCAGCTGCCGGTGTGGGGGATGTCGTCGCGACCCGGTCACGACCCCGGCGCCTCGGACGGTACTGGTGCGAGGTGAACATCAGGTTATGCGATCGATGTCGTGTTTCGGAACCAGGGCCGCGCCGATCAGCGGTGCGGCGGCGACGATGACGAAGGCCCACGGATACCCGAAGGCGGTGATGAGCGCCCCCAGCCCGGGTCCGACGAGCGCCGAGACCGCGAACTGCCCCGTGTTCTGCGCCCCGAGCGCCTTCCCCGACCAGCGCGGCCCCGCGGCCTCGGCCACCGAGGCGAAGGCGAGTCCGTTGTCGGCCACCGACACCGTCGAGGCGAGGACGAAGACGAGCGCGGCGACGACGGGCAGCGGGGTGAGCGAGATGAGGGCGACGGCGAGGGTGAGGACGCAGGCGGCGACGGCGACGAGGCGGATGAGGGCGACCCGGGAGCCGAGGGCGTCGGAGGCGGCGCCGATGATGAGGCGACCGAGCGCGCCGACGATCTGCGCGGCCGCGACGATCCCGCCGGCGACCGCGGCGGGCACTCCCTGGTTGGCGATGAGCCAGATGAGCCCGTAGGTCGAGAACGCGAACTGCGGGACGACGAGGAGGGCGGAGACCGTGTGGATGCGCCAGAGGAATCCGTCGGAGCGATAGGGGTTCGTCGCCGAGGCGGCGCCGGGCTGTCCGTGCTCCGGTGCGCTGGGAGGGCGGACCGCCTCGGCGCGGGGAGGGTTCCGGACGAGAGCGACGGTGACGATCGTCATCACCGCGGTGACGGCGGTAGCAAACCAGAGGTAGGCCGTGATGCCGCCGGCTGCGGCGAGCGGCGGGACGGCGAGGGCGGCGACGCTCGTGCCCAAGGGCTGCGACATCTGGCGGATGCCCATGGCGAGGCCGCGCCGATGCCGGGGAAACCAGCCGATGACGACGCGTCCGCTCGCCGAGTTCACCGAGGCCGCGGCGGCCCCGGCGAGGGCAAGGGTGACGATGAGCCAGGCCGGCGACGAGGAGAGCGGGACGGCTGCCGCGGAGGCGAGCGCGGTGAGCCCGAGGCCGAGCGTCATCGCGAGCCGCTCGCCGAACCTGTCGGCGAACGCACCCCAGGCGATGAGCGTGAGGATGAGTCCGAAGCTCGGGGCGACGCCGACGGTCCCGGCGCGCGTGAGCGAGTAGCCGAGCTCGGTGTGGAGGTACGGGATGAGGAATGCCGGACCGGTGATCGCCACGGTCGCCGCCATCTGCGCGAGCACTCCGACGACGAGGATGACCCAGGCCTGTCGGCTGGGCGCGGGCATCGTCATGGGGTGAGGCTAGTCCCTGGTCAGCACGGACGCGGTCGTGTCTCAGATCGCGGCCCCAGGCGGGGACGATATAGTGATGCTGGCGATGAGCACGCTGTCCGCGCAGCGCCACTGCGGACACGGCACCGTCACCCCCTGTAGCCCAATCGGCAGAGGCAGTCGACTTAAAATCGATTCAGTCTGGGTTCGAGTCCCAGTGGGGGGACCGTGTCGCCGGAGCTCGCGAAGTCGGGCATGATCGTCCTATGACTTCAGCGCTCATCATCCCCGGCACTCCCCCGCAGGCCGTCACCGGCCTCGACGACCCGATGACGGTCGCCGCCCCCGGACCTGCCGTGCTCTTCGATGACCGCACACCGGCGGGCCGGCTCGACCCGCGTGCCGGACGCCCGTCCGGGGCCGCGGCAGCTTCCGAGGCGACAGCTCCGGAAGCGGCACCGCCCACCGTGACTGTTCCGCAGCGCCCGCTGGCCTACCGTGAGGGCGGCCGGGACTGGCATGTCATCGGCTACGAGGCCGCCGACCACTGGGAGAACCTTTCCCCCGCGCTCCGGGCCCGGCTCCTCGCCGATCGCACCGCGCCCCTCGACGTCGACGAGTTCAAGGCGACGACGAACGGCGCGAGCGCGTCGATGATCACGAACAACTGGGTCCGCTCCGGCCATCCCCGGCAGTACCGGATCGCCGGTGAGCTGCGGGATCTCGCCGAGGTGCTCGCCCGCATCGCCGACGCCTGACCCGGCGCACCGCTCTGCTCGGCAGGCCCGAAGGCCCCTTGACCGCGCGCCCCCTCAGCTCAGCAGCGCCGTCTCAGCGGCCACCTCGGCGGCCTCCCGGTTGTGTTCGATCCGCGCGACGTTGAGCTCGGCCCAGCGTCGCAGCGTCGCGACCGGTTCGAGCAGGGAGCGACCGAGGTCGGTGAGTCGGTACTCGACCCGCGGGGGCACCTCGGCGAAGGCCTCGCGCGCGATGAGCCCGTCAGCGGTCAGGGACCGCAGCGTCGAGGTGAGCACCTTCGGGGTGATGCCGCCGACGGCCAGGCGGATCTCGTTGAAACGGCGCGGCCCCTCCTCGAGGGTCTCGATGATGAGCACCGTCCATTTGTCGCCGAGGCGGTCGAGGACGATGCGCGTGGGACAGTCGGGGTCGAACGCGTCGCCTTCCCAGTCGATCATTGTGCGAGAACTCCAATAGTTTCTTTGAGGTACCTTGTATCCTCAGTATATCGTCACTGCATCAGGAACCGCACACCACGGAAGGACTCATCATGAGAATCGCACTCTTCGGAGCTTCGGGAATGGTCGGCTCGCGCGTGGCGGCCGAAGCCGCCGGCCGCGGACTCGAGGTCACGGCGATCACCCGCACGGGCACCGAGGTCCCCGGCGTCGCCCGCAGCCTCACCGGCGACATGGCCGATGCCGCCCTCGATGCGCAGGTCGCCGCCGACCACGACGTCATCATCTCCGCCACCGGCCCCAGCCGCACCGGCGGCGACCACGGCGAATGGCTGCAGGCGCTGCAGACCCTCGCCGAGGCCAGCGGCGACACCCCGCTCTACGTCGTCGGCGGCGCCGGATCCCTGCTCGTCGACGGCGAGACGATGCTCAAGGACGCCCCCGGGTTCCCCAGCGCCTACAAGGCCGAGGCGGAGACGGGCACCCGCGCCCTCGAGATGCTCCGGGCAGGCGACTACTCGCCGTGGACGATGCTCTCCCCCGCCCCGGAGATCGCCCCGGGCGAACGCACCGGCTACTACGCCGTCGGCACCGACGCACCCGCCGGTGAACGGATCTCCGCCGAGGACTTCGCCGTCGCCCTCGTCGACGACGTCGAGGATCCCCAGCACGTCGACGCGCGCTTCACCGTGGCGAACTCCGAGGTCAACTGACCTCTGACCCTCAGCTGAGCGAATAGTCCCGGGAGGAGATCGCGAAGCCGTGGTCACCGTTGGTGCACACGACTTCGCGGTCCGCATCGGTCGTGCAGGCGATGCCGTAGGCGATGAGGAGGTCACCGTAGGGCAGGACGGCGGTGTCCGCACCCCACTCCCCGGCATCGGAGAACTGTGTGAACGTCGGATCGCCGTAGGCCTCGAAGCGGGGCCCGCCCGTGGAGGTGAGGACGATCGCCGTCGGCTGCTGCTGCTGGCCCTGATACGTCACAGGCGGCAGGTCCTCGGGGAAGCTGTGGTTGTCGCACCCGAGCAGGTCCTCCTGGAAGCTGCAGTGGTGCTTCCGGGACTCCGTCGTGAAGTAGAGTCCCGCGGCGCCGGTCGCCGTCCCCTCGTACTCCCACGGCAGGACGTGGTAGCCCGCGGGCACGTCGAGGCTCGCCGGCCGCACGACGAAGCGCTGCTCGTCCTTGTCGCACGAGAGCGTGATGTCGTAGTCGGCGACCTCGCTGTCCATCGGGAAGAGACATTCCCACCCGTCGACGATCGTCCCGTGCCCGGCGACGTGCTCGGAGTCATCCCCCTCCCCGCGGGCCAGTGCCTCCAGTGCCGTCCTCGCCTCGTCGCAGTCGGTGTCCTGCGTGCCCTGGTAGATCGCCTGGTCGGTCATCGGTGCGGGAGCGACTCCGCAGTGCCCCACCGGGAGGGAATCCTCGTCGACGAGCGTCTCGTCATCGGTGGGGGCGGGCTTCCCGGCCTCCGTCGCCGAGGTGGGGCCCGGCTGCGGCGCCGACGTGTCCTCACCGCCCCGGGTGCATCCGCTGAGGACGAGCACGGCGACGAGGCTGACGATGGCTGTAGTGCGCTTCATCTCCTCACCGTAGCCTGCGGTCGGGGCGACCGGGCCGGTCGGTCGATAACGGCCTCATCACAACCTCGGCGCCGACACCTGTCGACGACGAAGCCCCGGGAGTGCGATCGCACTCCCGGGGCTTCGGTCTCGCCTGCGGACTCTCATCCGTCAGACGCGGTCAGGATCAGGCCTTGACGGGCTCTTCCTTCTTGGGAACCGGCTTCGACTCCGCAGCCTCGACGAAGCTCTTGCGGGGCACGTCGAGGTCGACGAGCTCCGTGGTGTCGCGACCGAGGACGAAGTTGAGGATCCAGTTGCCGAAGACCTTGACCTTGCGGTCGATGCTCGGGATCGCGTAGCCGTGGTAGGCGCGGTGCATGAGCCATGCGAGGAGACCGCGGGCTTCGAAGTCGCCCATCTGTGAGACGCCCTTGTAGAGGCCGAGACCGGCGACCGATCCGATGGTCTTGTGGAAGTACTGCTTGAACTCGGTCTCTCCGCGCAGGGCGGCGAGCACGTTGGCGGCGAGCACGGGCGCCTGACGCACCGCATGCTGGGCGTTGGGCACGCAGTAGCCGCCGACACCGCCCCCGGAGAGGTCGGGCACCGCGGCATTGTCACCGGCGGCCCATGCCCCTTCGACGACGCCGTCTTCGCCCTCGACACGGAGGTCGGCGCGCACGGTCACGCGGCCGCGCTCGTCGATCGGCAGGTCGGAGTCGATGAGGACGGGGTTGGCCTTGACGCCGGCCGACCACACGATGGTGTCCGCGTCGAACTCCTCGCCGTTCGAGAGCTTGACGCGCTTGTCGGTGCAGTCCTGGAGGAACGTCCCGAGGTAGACGTCGATGCCGCGCTCGCGCAGGTGCTCGACGACCCAGCGGGCCTGTGCCTCGCCGACCTCGGGCATGACGCGGCCGAGGGCCTCGACGAGGACGAAGCGGACGTCGGCCTCGGTGAGGGTCTCGTACTGGGCGATCGCCGAGCGCACGACGTCCTCGAGCTCGGCGAGGAGCTCGATGCCGGCGAAGCCGCCGCCGACGAAGACGAAGGTGAGAGCCTTGCGACGCTCGTCGTCGTCCTCCATGAGGGCGGCGTCGGCGAGGCGGGAGAGGAGGTGGTCGCGCAGCGCGACGGCTTCTTCGATCCGCTTGAGGCCGATCGCGTTCTCCTTGAGGCCGGGGATCGGCAGGGTGCGGGCGACGGAGCCGGCGGCCATGATGATGTGGTCGTAGTCGAGTTCGAACGGCTCATCGTTCTCGGGTTCGACGACGACGAACTTGTCGGCGTGGTTGATCGACGTGACCTTGCCGGTGATGACCTCGGCGCCGGGCAGATTGCGGCGCAACGGCACGACGGCGTGGCGGGGCTCGATCGAGCCGGCGGCCACCTCGGGGAGGAACGGCTGGTACGTCATGTACGGGTTGGGGTCGATGACGGTCACGGTGGCTTCACCGCGGCCGAGATTCTTCAGCAGATTCTGGGCCGTGACGAGACCGAGGTATCCGCCGCCGACGACGAGGATGCGTGGACGCAGTTTCGAGTTTCTGATGAGAGCCATGACCCCATCCTAGGCCCTTGTGAAAACTTTCACTAATCATCATCGACGTCCCAGATGAGACGCGTATCACGGCTCGCCGAGTCGCCTGCGCATCCGCTTCCGGCGGGCGAAGACGATCGCTGCCACGGCGAGGAGGATGAGTCCGATGCCGCCGCCGACGCCGAGTGCGGCGTAGCCGAGCGTCGGCGTCGACTGGGTGGCGACGACGTCCTTCGGCGCGACGGCCTTCGGCTGTTCGCCCTCGGCGGGGGCGGCGGTCTCGGTCTCCGCTGCGCTGCCTTCGGCGCGCCGGTGCATCGTCACCCAGGAGGCGAGATCGTCGGCGGCGCTCGGCACGGTCTTCGGCACATCGGAGTCCATCGCCGCCTGCGGGTCGAGCCGACCCCAGCCGACGGTCGGGTCGGGCTTGTCGGCCGTGCTCTGGCCCGTGTGTCCGGTCACGGGCTTCGCGGTCGAGAGCAGCTTCGCGGCCACCTCGTCGGCGCTGAGGTCGGGGTTGTCCGCGCGGATCAGGGCGGCGACCCCGGAGACGACGGGCGCGGCGAACGAGCAGCCCTGGCCTTCGGCGTACCCGCCGGAGTAGAACGGGATGGGGATGTCGGCGGCGGGGCCCATGAGGTCGACGGCGGTGCCCGGTGCCGTCGAGGCGTCGAGCACCCGGCCGTTCTTCCCGAGTCCGCCGACGCCGATGACGCCGGGCACCGTCGACGGCGACCACGCCTGGGTTGCGCCCTGGGAGGCGTTGCCGACGCAGGCGACGACGAGGACGTCCTTCTCGTAGGCGTACTTGAATGCCTCGTCCCAGCTCGACGGCCACGCGGGGTCGTCCCAGCCCAGGGACATGTTGATGATCTTCGCGCCGTTGTCGACGGACCAGCGGATCGCCTCCGCCGCCTGCTCGCGCGTCGACCCAGAGTCCTTGGGACGGTCGGGGCCGAGCCACATCGAGGCGGAGAGGATCTCCGCGTCCGGGGCCACCCCGATCGGCCCGGCGCCCTCGCCCTGACCGGCGATGACGCCGGCCACGGCGGTGCCGTGGTGGATCGTGTCCTTGCCGCCGATCGGCGTCGTGCCGTCCTTGCCGAGGCCGCTGAAGTCCTTCGCGGCCGTCACGACGTCCTTGAGGTCCTCGTGGTCCTTGTTGACACCCGAGTCGATGACGGCGACCTTGACACCCTTGCCCGTCGTCGTCTTCCACAGCTCTTCGATGCCGTAGTCGCCGATGAACCACTGCCCGGGCCCCGGCTTCGGGGCGGCCAGCGCCGGCTGCGCGGTGCCGACGACGAGTCCGAGGACGAGGCCGATGAGCGCAAGCTTCGTCAGCGCACGGGGTCGGCGCCCGGTGCGCGTCGTCGGCGGTGCGCTGCTCCCGGTCATGACGCGAGGTCGAGGGCGATGCCGTCGAGGATGTCCGTCTCGGAGACGGTGATGGTGAGCTTGCCGCCCGCGGCGCGCACGGCGTCGGCGACCCGGGCGACGACGCGGGCGAAGATCAGCCCGCCGGCGGCGATGACGTCGACGCGTCCGGGGTGCATGTACGGCAGCGCGGCACGGGCCTCACGGTCCATCCGGAGGAGCGCGTCGACCTGGCGTTCGACGTCGGCGACGGTGAGCTTCGCCCCGTGGATGCGCTCGCGCTGGTAGCTGTCGAGGTCGAGGATGCCGGCGGTCAGGGTCGTCACGGTCCCGGCGACGCCGATGAAGGTGCGGGCCGCGGCCAGGTCGACCACCTCGGCGGCGCGATCGAGGTGCTCATCGATGTCGGTCACGGCGGCGCGGACCTGGCCGTCGTCGGGCTGATCGGTGCTCATGTGGCGCTCGGTCAGGCGCACCGATCCGATGTCCATGCTCACCGCGGACTCGACGGCCTCGGTGCCGAGGACGAGCTCCGTCGATCCCCCGCCGAGGTCCATGACGAGGAAGGGGCCCTCGGAGGCGCTGCGGCCCGCCGTCGCGCCGAGGAAGGAGAGGTGGGCCTCCTCATCGCCGGTGATGACGTCGGGGACGACGCCGAGGATCGCGAAGATCCCGGCGAAGAACTCGTCCCGGTTCTTCACGTCCCGGCTCGCCGAGGTGGCGACGAAGCGGATCTTCTCCGGTGCGAACTCTGCGGCGGCATCGGCGTACTCCTGTGTCACGGCGAAGGTGCGCTCGAGCGCTTCGGGGGCGAACTCCCCCGTGGCGTCGACTCCCTGGCCGAGGCGGACGATGCGGGTCTCGCGGAGGAGCTCGGTCATCGTGCCGGCCTCATCGATGTCGGCGACGAGCAGGCGCAGCGAATTGGTTCCGCAGTCGAAGGCGGCTACGCGCATGGTTCTCTCCTAGTCCGTCGTCTGCGAGGCGGCGTCGGCCGATGACGCCGCGGCCGGGGATCCCTGCCCCGTCTCCGAGCCCGCACCCGGGATCGACTCCGCGGTCGCCTCGGCGGGGGTGACGGCAGGGGTGGGAACATCGGTCATCAGTCCGATCGCGCGGTCGCCGATCGGGTTGGCTCCGGGCCCGGCGGCCAGGGCGTGGCCGACGAGGGCGTGAAGGCACTTGACCCGGGTCGGCATGCCGCCGGCGGAGAAGTCCGCGATCTCCTCGACCTCGGCGATGCCGGCGGCGCGGCCGATCTCGGACCGGACGGCGAGATAGGAGTCATGGGCCCGGGCATAGGCGGCGGCGAGCTCGTCGTCGGCGCCGAGCTCCGCGGTCCATTCGGCCATGATCCCCGCCGCTTCGAGGCGGGAGGACTCGGCGACGTAGGCCGGGTGGGTGAGGTAGAAGGTCGTCGGGAAGGGGGTGCCGTCCTCGAGGCGCGGGGCGGTCGCGACGACGAGGGGCTCACCGGTGGTGCTGCGGGCGGCGATGCCGACGACCCCGCGGGGAATGCGTCCGAGCTGCTCCTTCAGCGTTGCGAAGTCCGCCTCGGTGCACTCTGTGATCATCAGTCCGTTCCCGTCGTGTTGCTCGAATTGCCGACCTCCTCGATCGACTCCAGCAACTCAAGGTACCAGGCTTGGCTGCGCTGTGGGCGCGTTGTGTCCGAATCGTCATCGTCTTCCGAGTCCTGGTTGGTGACGATGACAGCGTTCTTGCCCTCTTCGACGTAGTACTGGTCCTCCCTGGCCTTGCGGGCGATGTAGGTCGGATCCTTGAGATTCTCGTTCTTCTCCCGCAGCGCCTCGACCTCGGAGCGGGTGGAGTCGATCTCGTTGTTCAGCGCAGCGATCTGCTGCGCCTGCTTGAGCGCGGAGTTGATCGAGGGGAGGAACGTCACGAGCACGATGGCGATGACGGCAAGGAAGACTCCGGCCTGCCAGGACATCCGGCGGCCGCGCGCATCACGGCTCGCGGTCGCCTCGACGACGGGTTTCGGGCGTCGCCGAGGAGCGGCCTTGCCGGGAGCCGTCTTCGGGGCAGTTCTTCTCGGTTTGCTCGGAACCATGACTCTTCCTCTGCGGCCGGGGATTGGGAAGGCAGCCGCAACACAGATAAGTCTGCCTGGTCGCATCGGGGCGAGCCGGGATTTCCACGCCGTGGCGTGTTCGGTGTCGGGGATTCCGCAGGCGTCGCGATGGCGTGGGAGCCTCTGCGGGAATCCTCGAGCGCGGGCAGGCCTCCGAGGTGGGTGCGAGCGGGACGGTGGCGACGATTAGCAACCGGGCTCAAGCCGCGATTCACACACCGCGCAGATTCACCGACGACCCGCAAGCGCACGCACAACCCGTGAGCCCACGTACGACCCGCAAGCTGCCTGCGCGACAACCCGCAGGCCCACGCACAACCCGCAGCTGCACGAACACCGCGGAACTCTCTGCGCACAACCCTGAGCCGCAGATCCACCGCGTGCACGGGTTGTCTGTGCCGCTCCACGGGCGGGATGCGAGAAACCGCCCGCCGACCGCGCCCCGCTCCGGACCAGCAGCAGCGCTCCCCCGTCCCGCCCGCGCATCCTCACCCCGCCCCTGCCACTGCGCGCCCGCCCGCCCTCGTTATCCACAGCCGCCCACACGCCATCCCCAGAGTTATCCACAGGACGGGAAGTTTCTATTGCGCTTTACTGACGTTTGATGCACTTTGTATCCATGTACCGAATACTGACGACCCAGGAACTCAACCGGCTCGGCTTCACCCACGAGGACATCCGATTCGCTCGCACATGCTGTCTGCTCCGACTCTCGCGCGGGGTCTATGTGGCCAGGCGCGTCTGCACGGTCGAGCGTCATCGCCCGCTCTGGGCGGGCATCGCGGAGAGAACGCATGACGAGCTCGTCGAGCATGGCGACAATCGCGACGCGATCAACGAACTCAGCGCCAAGGTCATGGCCAGGCGCGAACTCCAGTTCCAGCGACGGAACGCGAGGACCGCCTCGGCGACTGATACCGGGGATTCGGGCGCGGTGGGATCCGGGGATTCCGGTGCGGACGAGACGACCGACCACCCGAACCGCGAGGCGCAGTCAGGGGTCGACGTCGAGGTCGTCTCCCACATCTCGGCCGCCCTCGTCCACGGTCTGCCGGTCGCCTACCCGGTCACGCACCAGGTCGAAGTCGTGCGTCCCGGCGTCAACCGCCGGTACCCGAGCCTCCACGTCCGCGGCACGACGATTCCCGCTGCGCACTGGCAGCGCGTGGGCGGGATGCGGGTGACGACGCTCGAGCGCACCCTCGTCGACGTCGCCCGCACGTACAGTCTCGAGATCTCGGTGGCGATGATCGACGACGCCCTCCGGCGCTCACTGACGACGCTGGAGAGGATCCGCGCCGTCGTCGCGCAGGCGGTCGAGAAGCGGAACACGAAGCGGGTCGAGCGCGCCCTCGACCTCGCCGACGGACGTCGCGAATCGCCCGGAGAATCGATCGCCGCCGTCCGCTTCTACCAGCACGGCATCGTCGGGATGGTGCCCCAAGTGACGTTCCCGACCGAGCGGCAGAGGCCCGACATCCGCGTCGACTTCTGCCACAAGGGCGCGCGGCTCATCGTCGAGGTCGACGGAATCGGCAAGCTCTACCTCGGATCCGGCGTACCCCGCGAGGAGCTCGAGAAGGAGCGCCGCCGTGAGCAGTGGCTGCGCGAGCGCGGGTGGCGGGTCATTCGCATCAGCTGGAAGGAACTCTTCGAAGAGGCGAAGTTCAACGAGATCAAGCACGTCGTCATGGCGTCCGCGTCCGCCGCCTCGGCGGGGTGAGGTGCCGCCGGGGAGGGCGTGGGTGCCGCCGGCGCGGGGTGAGGTGTCACCTCGGCGGCGTATCGGGCAGCCGCTGAGCGTGAGGGCACTCCCCCTGCCCTCATGCTCAGCGGCATGAACAACCCCAGGACGGGGAGGGTGTCGCGCTCCGCGGGTGGGATGGCGAGCCACGGGGTGTGCATGGACGGGCACGGTGGACGAACCGCCCAGGGTTGTGCGTAGAACTCCGGGTGGTGCACAGAGTTCCGGGAGGTGGACCGAGCCCAGGGCAGTGGGCCGAGCGCAGGGTTATGCGTGATGTCCCTGGCGGGAGGAGAATCCTTCAAGCGCCGAGGCGGGGGCCGGGTGACCGCGAACGATCACTCGGCCCCCGCCTCGGTGTGGGTGCGACCCGCCGACAGGAATCTGCCGGCCCAGCCCCTCAGGCTTCGAAGCGCGGGAAGGCGCGCTTGCCGGCGTAGCGGGCGGCATCGCCGAGCTGCTCTTCGATGCGCAGCAGCTGGTTGTACTTCGCGACGCGCTCGGACCGAGCGGCGCGCCCGCCTTGATCTGACCGGCGTTGGTCGCCACGGCGAGGTCGGCGATCGTCGTGTCCTCGGTCTCCCCGGACCGGTGCGAGATCATCGTCGTGTAGCCGTGCGTCTGCGCGAGCTCGACGGCGTCGAGGGTCTCGGTGAGCGTGCCGATCTGGTTGACCTTGACGAGCAGCGAGTTCGCGGTGTCGTTGTCGATGCCGCGCTCGAGGCGCTCCGGGTTGGTGACGAAGAGGTCGTCGCCGACGAGCTGGACCTTCGACCCGATCGCGGCGGTGAGCTTCGCCCAGCCCTCCCAGTCGTTCTCGTCGAGCGGGTCCTCGATCGAGACGAGCGGGTACTTGCTCAGCAGGTCCTCGTAGTAGGCGGCCATGTCCTCGGCCGACTTCTTCTCGCCTTCGAACTCGTAGGCGCCGTCCTTGAAGAACTCCGAGGACGCGACGTCGAGGGCGAGCGCGATGTCACGGCCCGGACGGTGACCGGCGATCTCGATGGCCTCGAGGATGAGGTCGAGGGCCGCGGCGTTCGACTCGAGGTTCGGTGCGAAGCCGCCCTCGTCGCCGAGCCCGGTGGAGAGGCCGCGCTCCTTGAGCACGCCCTTGAGCGCGTGGTAGACCTCGACGCTCCACTGCAGCGCTTCGTGGAAGCTCGCCGCACCGATCGGGGCGATCATGAATTCCTGGATGTCGACGTTCGAGTCGGCATGCGATCCGCCGTTGAGGATGTTCATCATCGGCACCGGCATGACGTGGGCGTTCGGGCCGCCGAGGTACCGGTAGAGCGGGAGATCGGCCGACACCGCTGCCGCACGGGCCACGGCCAGCGAGGTTCCGAGGATCGCATTCGCGCCGAGGCGGGACTTGTTCTCCGTCCCGTCGAGGTCGATGAGCGCCTGGTCGACGAGGCGCTGATCATCGCTTTCGAGGCCGACGATGGCCTCGTGGATCTCATCGATGACGGCTTCGACGGCGTTCGTCACGCCCTTGCCGAGGTAACGCTCGGGATCGCCGTCACGCAGCTCGACGGCCTCGAACTCACCGGTGGAGGCGCCGGAGGGCACTCCCGCGCGACCGACGGACTCGTCGGCCAAGAGCACTTCCACCTCGACGGTGGGGTTGCCCCGGGAATCCAAGATTTCACGGGCGTTTTGCGGCAACGATCTCAGCCACTGATTACTCCTTAGCAGTCGGTGTCACATGGGAAACATGTGCCTGCCCGCAAGCTTAGTGCACAACCGGGCACCGCCCGGCCCCGATCGATGCGTGAAACCGGGCCTACGCCGCCTGCCCGTCGCTGACCTGCAGGAGCCGTTCACGCAGCCGCGCCGGAGTCTGCGGATCCATGCCGTTCTCGAGCAGGTACTTCTCCACCGCATCGTTGCCGTACGTCCGATCGAGGGAGGTCAGTATCCCCGCCAGCAGGTCGCGCGGGGCCGAGGTCGCCGCCTCGGCGAGGTTGCCGGAGATGCCGGCATCGGAATAGTTGCGCCTGATGCTCTCGAGGAAGGATCCGCCGAGGTGGTCCTCCGTGGCCGTGTAGTCGTCGAGGATGTCGTCCCGGTCGACCCCGAGGAGGGCGAGGACGAAGGCCGCGACGAGACCGGTGCGGTCCTTGCCGGCCGAGCAGTGGAAGACGACGCCGGTCTCGCAGCGATCGGCGACGGTGTCGACGGCGAGGGCGAGCCGGGGACCGAAGTGGGCGATGAGGTAGTCGTAGATGCGGCGCAGGGACCGGTCGCTGAGGTCGATCCCCGTGGTCTCGGCGAATTCGATCATCTCCTCCTGCGACAGCGGGGCGGCCGGGAAGAACTTGTCCTCGAAGACCGGCAGGGCGATGTAGTCGACGTCGAGGCCCTCGAGCGCATCGGGGTGCTTGGCCCGCTCGCCGATGTCGCGCAGGTCGAGCACCGTCGTGATCCCGAGGCGGGCGAGCTCCTCCCGGGACCGGTCGGTGAGCTGGGCGAGGCCGTCGGCGCGGAACACCCGACCGGTCGCCACCGACGATGCGCCGGCCGCCCCGGCGATGGCCCCGGCTGTCGCTGCTCCCCCGGTCACCGGTGCCCCGCCGAGGTCGCGGAAGTTGAAGGTGCCCTCGATGTCGATCCTGTCCAAGCTCACTCTGCGTCCCTCTCTGCTGGTGGTGCCGCGTCTGCGGCTGCCGCCGTCTGTGCGCGCTCTGCGGCTTTCTGTGCGCGCTCTGCGGCTTTCTGTGCGCGCTCTGCGGCTTTGATCCGACGGTACTCCCTCTCGACGTCGGCCAGTGCCGGCACGGGTCCGCTGCGCCCCTGACCGTCGAAGGTCAGCGGGTGCCGGCGGATGAGTTTGGCCTCGAGCCGCTCGATGACGTCTGTGAGCGTCGTCCCGTAGTCGCTTCCGCCGCTCTCGTCGAGGAGCGCGGCATGGAAGAGGATCTGGTAGAGGACGTCACCGAGTTCGTCGACGACGTGGTCGCGGTTGCCCGGCGACGGGTCGGCGGTGAGATCCTCGAGGGCCTCGATGAGCTCCTCGGTCTCCTCCCGGGCGTACCGCATGAGGCTCCGATGGTCCTGCTCGGACGACCACGGGCACCGTGCGCGCAGCACCGCCATCGCCTCGACGGCACCGTCCAAGCGCTCGGCCATGACCCCCGCGTTCTCGTCCACGGCCGCCTCACACCCCCGCGTCGACGACGTCGGAGGGGACGACCTCGGCGGGTGCGGCGGGCACGATCGCGTCGAGGAACTGGTGGGCCCAGCGGAGGATGTCCGAGTCCGTCATCTCCTTGGCCCCGAACCCGTCACCGGCCATCGGCTTGGGCACGAGGACCGAGCGGATGGCGGGTTTGAGCAGGGACTTCGGGTAGAGGCGCTTGAGCCGCACGAGCTGGGAGTCCTCGAGTTCGACGGGTCCGAAGCGGACGAAATTGCCCTGGACGACGATGTCGCTGACACCGGAGGCCCGGGCGCGGATGCGCAGTCGGGCGACATCGGCGAGAACCCCGACGGCCTCAGGATAGGGACCGTAGCGGTCGACGAGTTCGTCGAGGACCTCCTGGAGTTCGTCCTCGTTCGCCGCCGCCGCGAGCTTCCGGTACGCCTCGAGGCGCAGCCGTTCGTGGTCGACGTAGTCGGCGGGCAGGTGCGCGTCGACGGGCAGTTCGATGCGCATGTCCGCTTCCGGTTCGGTGTCCTCGCCGCGGAAGTTCGCGACGGCCTCCCCGACGAGGCGGACGTAGAGGTCGAAGCCGACCCCTTCGATATGGCCCGACTGCTGACCGCCGAGGAGGTTGCCGGCTCCGCGGATCTCCAGGTCCTTCATCGCCACCTGCATGCCCGCACGAGCTCGGTGTGCGCGGCCAGTGTCGTGAGACGGTCGAGTGCGGTCTCGGTGAGCTGGGTGTCGGGCGGGTAGAGGAAGTACGCGTACGCGCGTTCGCGACCGCGGCCGACCCGTCCGCGCAGCTGGTGGAGCTGGGAGAGGCCGAACCGGTCGGCGTGGTCGATGATGAGCGTGTTCGCGTTCGCGATGTCGATGCCGGTCTCGACGATCGTCGTGCACACGAGGACGTCGTACTTCTTCTCCCAGAAGTCGACGATGACCTGTTCGAGCCGGTTCTCGTTCATCTTGCCGTGGGCGATCGCGATGCGCGCCTCGGGGACGAGTTCGGCGAGATGCGCGGCGACGGCCTCGATGTCCTTGACCCGGTTGTGGATGAAGAAGACCTGGCCCTCGCGCATGAGCTCTCGCCGGATCGCGGCCTTGACCTGCTGGTCCTCGTACTTCCCGACGTAGGTGAGGACGGGGTGGCGCTCCTCCGGCGGGGTCGCGAGCGTCGACATCTCCCGGATGCCGGTGACCGCCATCTCCAGGGTGCGCGGGATCGGGGTCGCCGACATCGCGAGGACGTCGACGTTGGTCCGCATCGCCTTGAGCGTCTCCTTGTGCTCGACGCCGAAGCGCTGCTCCTCGTCGATGATGACGAGTCCGAGGTTCTTGAACCGCACCTCGCCGCTGAGCAGGCGGTGGGTGCCGATGACGAGGTCGAGCTTGCCGTCGGCGAGGTCGGCGACGACCTTCTCCGATTCCGCCTTCGTCTGGAACCGCGAGAGCGCCCCGACGGTGACGGGGAATCCCGCATAGCGTTCGGCGAAGGTCTCGAAATGCTGTTGGACGAGCAGGGTCGTCGGGACGAGGACGGCGACCTGCTTGCCGTCCTGAATCGCTTTGAAGGCCGCACGCACGGCGATCTCCGTCTTGCCGTAGCCGACGTCGCCGCAGATCAGACGGTCCATCGGCATGGACTTCTCCATGTCGGCCTTGACCTCGTCGATCGTCGTGAGCTGATCGCCGGTCTCGACGTAGTGGAAGGCGTCCTCGAGTTCGCGCTGCCACGGGGTGTCGGGTCCGTACGCGTGGCCGACGGTGGCCTGGCGTGCGGAGTAGAGGCGCACGAGCTCCCCGGCGATCTCCTTGACGGCCTTGCGGGCCTTCGCCTTCGTCGTCTGCCAGTCGGCGCCGCCCATCTTGTTGAGGCTCGGGTTCTCCCCGCCGACGTAGCGGCTGACCTGGTCGAGGGCGTCGCTGGGGACGAAGAGGCGGTCACCGGGCTGCCCGCGTTTGGCGGGCGCGTATTCGATGATGAGGTATTCGCGGGTGTGCTTCGCCGCGCCCTTGCCCGTCGTCCGCTGGGTCATCTCGACGAACCGGCCGACCCCGTGCTGTTCGTGGACGACGAAGTCGCCGGGGGCGAGGTTGAGCGGGTCGACCTGGTTGCGCTTGCGACGGGTCGGCAGTCGGCGCATGTCCCGCGTCGAGGTGGCGGCGGCGCGACCGAGGACGTCGGCTTCGGTGAGCACGGCGAGTTTGAGGTCGTCGAAGACGAAGCCGCCGAACGGCGCGGCCGTCGTCACCGTCACCAGCGCCGGGGGCACATCGGTGGGGTCGTCGACGAAGGTCGCGGGGATGCCGGCCTCGGAGAACACCTCGACCATGCGCTTGCCCGGTCCCTGGCCCTCGGTGAGGACGAGGATCCGCCACTGGTCGTGGATGAGGCCCCTGACATCGGCGAGGATCGCCTCGACGTCCCCGGCGTAGCCCTTCGGGGGTCGGGCCGGGAGGGAGAAGATGTTGTCACCGGGAGCGGCGATCTCGGCGTCGGCGGCGAAGCCCCCGATCTCCCACCACGCGAGCCCGATGAGTTCGGCGCCCTCGCGCATCTCGTCGACTGTGCGGAACGTCGCCGCGGAGAGGTCGATGGGCGTCTCACCGCCGCCGGCGGCCCCCGACCACGCGGCTTCGAGGAACTCGTTCGTCGTCACGACGAGGTCGGCCGCGCGCGCCCGCACGCGCTCGGGTTCGGCGATGATGATCTTCGTGCCCGCCGGCAGGAGCGCGATGAGCGGCTCCATGCCGTCGGCGAGGACCGCAGTGAGCGACTCCATGCCCTCGACGGCGATGCCGGCGGCGATCTTCTCGAGCATGTCGGCAGCCGCCGGCAGGGTCGGGGCGAGCTCGGCGGCGCGTGCCCGCACGGAGTCGGTGAGGAGGAGTTCGCGGACCGGGGGTGCCGAGAGGCGCAGGGGCTCGGCGTCGGCCTCGGCGGCGATCGACCGCTGATCGGTGACGGCGAACTCGCGGATCTCATCGACCTCGTCGCCGAAGAACTCGATGCGCAGGGCGTGATCGGCCGTCGGCGGGAAGATGTCGACGATGCCGCCGCGCACCGCGTACTCGCCGCGACGGGAGACCATGTCGACGCGCGTGTACGCGAGTTCGGTGAGGCGGGCGGAGAGCTCCTCGATGTCGGTCTCGTCGCCGACGGCGACCTCGATCGGCGGGATCTCGCCGAGGCCCTTGGCCAAGGGCTGGAGGAACGCGCGCACGGGGGCGATGACGAAGGTGAGACCGCGGCCGGGCTTGGGGTGGGCGAGGCGGCGGAGGATCTCGAGGCGCTGGCCCACGGTGTCCGACCGGGGTGAGAGCTTCTCATGCGGCAGCGTCTCCCAGCTCGGGAAGACGGCGATCGACTCCGCGGGGACCCAGTCGGCCAGCGACCGCGCGAGGTCCTCGGCTTCGCGGGTCGTGGCGGTGACGATGAGCTGCGGGGAGGTGACCTCGCCCGCGGTCACCGTCCGGCGCAGGATCGAGGGCCACAGTCCGCGGATCGCGTCGATGGTGCCGTGCGTCGTCGCCGGGTCGCCCATGGCTTCGACGAGTTCCGTGACGGCGGGGTTCTGCAGCGTGAGATCGAGTCCGGTGAGCACCCCACAATTCTAGGCCACCCCACGGACACGGGACCCTGCTGTTCGCCGCCGGCGCACTGGGTCGGATCCCGGGCTCACACCCCACGCCCAGTTCAGGGTCACTGCTCACAGCGAACCGCCTCGGCGGGGTCAGGCAATGACCGCACTCCCGGACCCTGGACGGTCAGTGACGGAACGGTCACGATTGCCTCCGCACACGGGTGTCTCTGGGTGTTCTCCAAACTTCGTCTTGGATAATCGGGACATGAGCTCCGACGAATCCCCCCGCTTCACCGCCGAGGAGTCCCGCCTCCTCTTCGGCACCGACTCACCGTCTCCCGCCCAGCCCCAGGTGGGAGCCCAGCCGTCGCTGCGAGACCGCGTCAGATCGGCGGTCGGCCGCGGCGGCGGACTCTCACGGTTCGCGCCGGTCTTCGTCCTCCTCGCCCTCATGTGGATCATCGAGATCGTCGATGCGATCCTGCCCGCCGACCTCGACCTCCTCGGTCTCCAGGCCTGAATCCGATCTCGCTCTACGGCGTCATCACCTCCCCGCTCCTCCACGCCGGGTTCGGGCATCTGCTCGCCAACACGTTCCCATTCCTCGTCCTCGGCCTCTTCATCGCCGCCGAGGGCGCACGCCGCTTCTGGCTCGTCACGGCGGTCACCGCGGTCGTCGCCGGGGTCGGGGCGTGGCTGACGACGATGCCGGGGACGTACATCGTCGGCGCCTCGGGGATCGTCTTCGGCTACTTCGGCTACCTCGCGGTGCGGACGTGGTTCACCGACGACGTCCTCCGCAAGATCATCTACTTCACGATCGGGTTCTTCATCTTCATCACCTACGGGGCCTCCCTCGTCTTCGGGATGCTCCCGCAGGCCAACGGCGTCTCGTGGCAGGGTCATCTCTTCGGCTTCATCGGCGGCGTCCTCGCCGCGTGGCTCATCCACCGCAGGCAGGGCTCGCGCACGACGGCGTGAGTGGTCCGGCTGCCGTGAACGGTCCTGTCGGCGTGAGCGCGGTGTCCGCGCAGATCTGAACCGACCTCGCCGAGGCGGTCCGCCCGTTGCGCGGCCCCGGTTCAGCTGCGGGCGTGGAACTTCTCCTGAACGGGCAGCAGGCCGTCGATGATGAGCATCTCGACGGCGTCGGCGACGTCGGAGACGAAGATCGGCAGCGTGGTGCGCTCATCCTTCGAGAAGGGCCGGAGCACGTAGTCGGCGGTGTCCTGGCGTCCGGGCGGGCGGCCGACGCCCGCGCGAATGCGCACGTAGTCCTTCGTGCCCAGCGACGAGGTCATCGACCGCAGGCCGTTGTGGCCGCCCTCTCCCCCGCCGATCTTCGCCTTGATCGTGTCGAAGGGCAGGTCGACGTCGTCATGGACGGCGATGATGCGGTCGGGGTCGATGCCGTAGAAGTCGGCGAGTCGGCGGACCGGGCCGCCGGAGTTGTTCATGTACCCCGTCGAGGTGGCCAGCACGACCCGTGGGCCGGGGACGCCGGGCACGCGGCCGTGCGGCAGCCGCCCGGTTCCCGCGTTCGCCGCCATCTTCGTCCGCTTGAGGGTGATCCCGCACCGCTGGGCGAGGTCGCCGACGACCATCTGACCGATGTTGTGCCGGGTCGCCGCGTACTCCGGGCCCGGATTGCCGAGTCCGAAGACCAGCCATGGTTCGCTGCTCATCGCAGTCCTCTCCTCATTCGTCCCCCGCCGCCTCGGCGAACCGTGCAGCGGCCAGCTGCGCACACGTCCGAACCGACGCGACGCGCTAGTCCGGCCGCGTCCGCTCACTCCAACACGTCCCACACTATGCAGTTCGGCGGCGCCATGGTGGCGGCCCGCCGAATCAGCGACTCACTAGACGGTGGCCGGTCTCAGACCAGCGCGGTCAGACCAACGCGGTCACTCCTCGTCGGAGGACTCGTCCTCGGAAGCGGCCTCGTCGGTCGACTCCTCGTCCGTGGTCTCCTCGTCGGTGGTCTCGTCGGCGTCGGACTCGGTGTCCATCTCGACCTCTTCGGAGATGTTGACGATGAGCAGCTCGGGGTCGGCGACGAGTTCGACGCCGGAGGGCAGCTCGACCTGGTCGGCGAGGATGTGCTCGCCGGCCGGGCGGCCTTCGACGTTGACCTCGAAGAGCTCGGGCAGCTTGGTCGCGTCGGCGAGGACGGCGAGCGTCGACTCGACCTGCGAGACCATGGTGCCGGGCGCGGCGTCGCCGATGACGTGGACGGGGACGTCGACCTCGATCTTCTCACCGCGCTTGACGATGATGAGGTCGACGTGCTCGATGTCGCGGCGGACGGGCTCGATCTGGACGTCGCGGGCGATCGCGAGGACGTTCTTCGATCCGTCGGTGCTCTCGATCTCGAGCAGCGCGTTGGCGTGCTTGAGGGCCATCATCGTGGCGTGGCCGTCGAGCGAGACGTGGACGGGGTCGCCGCCGTGGCCGTAGACGACCGCGGGGATGCGACCGGCGCGGCGGATGCGCCGTGCTGCGCCCTTGCCGAATTCGTCACGGGGTTCGGCGATGAGTTTGAAGTCAGCCATTTTCTCTCCTTCGTGGTGATTGCTCATGCACCACGGCGAAACAGCCAGCCGCACTCGGGTGCCGGGCACCGCAGGAGTGGGTCAGGACCGCGTCGATCACGGAAGCAGAGCCGCTTCCCTCGCCGAGGCAACCCGACTATTCTACGGCACCCTCCGAGGCTGCTCCAAGTCGCGAGGTCACCGCACTCACGCACGCCTCGATGCCCTCGGGAGTGAGCAGGATGTCGTAGTGGTTCGTGCCCGGCACCTCGACGATCCGCATCCGCGGCCACTCCTCGGCGAATCCCGCGACGACCGCGGGCGGGTAGAGTCCCGGTTCGGCGGCGACGAGGTCGCGTTCGGCGCAGAGGAACGTCACGTCGGCCTGGCGTTCGTCATCGCCCATCACTGCCGCGAGTGCTGCGGGGTAGGCCGTCCCTGTGTACATGTCCGCGGAGTCGGCCTGCATCGCCTCGACCGACGTCGAGGGCTGGAACGTGTCGTCGTCCTTCGCCGCGAGGTCGTAGACGAAGCTCTCGGTCGCGACCGTGTCGAGACGTCGACGAAGGCGGGGTGGGCGGCGAAGAACGCGAGGTACTCCTCGACGGTGTCGAAGCTCATCGACAGCCGCTCGGCGGCCGGGCCGAGGACCGCGGCGATGAGATCGTCGGTGTCGAGCGCGGCGTTGAGCCCATCGTCGCCGTCACGGTCGGAGCCCTCGGCGGACGCCGGGTCCTCCCCCGCACCCGGCAGGGCGAGCGGGAGGGGAAGTCCCCCGTCGATGAGGACAGGGCCGCGGAAGCGGACGGTCGCCTCGGCGGCCTCCCGGCCATCGCTGTCGAGGGCGGCCGGCAGACCGGCCAGGGTCATCGCGACGAAGCCGCCCATCGAATGGCCGACGAGGGTGACGACACTCGAATCGGAGAACGTGTTGATCGCTGCGAGCACGTCCTCGGCATGCGCGAGCATCCCGAAGGGAGCCCCGAGGAGCCGGGAGTCGGCCCGTCCGCGCAGGTCGGGACCGATGATGCGGACACCGGGCAGGAGCGGGACGAGACCGGCGAAGAAGAGGTGGTTCGAGGTGATCCCGTGGATGACGCAGACGGTGGGCACGGGCCCGGGTTCGGCGGAGACCGGCTCCCAGACGCCGACGGAGAGCTGTCCTCCGGCGACGTCCACCCGGTAGCGGTTGTAGTCGTGGGTCGACATCGTCACGGCTCCCTTCCTCGGCTCACTCCTCAGTGTAGAACGCCCGAGCGCCCCGCTGGCCGCTCAGCCGCCCCGACTGCAGCCTGCCGAACCCAGCATGCCGACCGCAGCATGCCGACGGCAGCACGACGACCGCAGAAACCGGTCGGTGAATACCGAACGCACCCCCGCCGGCGGCAAGGGTGCGTTCGCAGGTGCGGGAGCTCAGACCTCGAAGAGGCTCGTCACCGACCCGTCCTCGAAGACCTCGTGGACGGCGCGGGCGATGAGCGGGGCGATCGAGAGCACCGTGAGCTTGTCGAAGAGCTTGTCCTCGGTCAGCGGCAGCGTGTTCGTGACGATGACCTCCTCGGCAACGGAGTTCTCGAGGCGCTCGACGGCGGGTCCGGAGAAGACGGCGTGGGTCGAGACGACGATGACGTTCTTCGCGCCGGCCGCCATGCAGGCGTCGGCGGCCTGGACGATCGTGCCGCCGGTGTCGATCATGTCGTCGACGAGCACGCACGTGCGGCCCTCGACCTCACCGACGACGCGGTTGGCCTTCGTCTCGTTCGGCCGGTGATGTCGCGGGTCTTGTGGATGAAGGCCAGCGGCACGCCGCCGAGCGCGTTCGACCAGTTCTCCGCGACCTTGATGCGGCCGGCATCGGGCGAGACGACGGCGAGGTCGCCGGGGTACTTGTCCTTGACGTACCCGGCGAGGATCGGCATCGCGATGAGGTGGTCGACGGGACCGTCGAAGTAGCCCTGGATCTGCGCGGTGTGGAGGTCGACGGTGATGATGCGGTCGGCGCCGGCCGTCTTGTAGAGGTCGGCAACGAGGCGCGCGGAGATCGGCTCACGGCCGCGGTGCTTCTTGTCCTGGCGCGCGTAGGGGAAGAACGGTGCGATGACCGTGATCCGCTTCGCCGAGGCGCGCTTGAGGGCGTCGACCATGATGAGCTGCTCCATCAGCCATTCGTTGATGGGAGCGCTGTGCGACTGGAGGACGAAGACGTCGCAGCCGCGCACCGACTCGGAGAACCGGACGTAGATCTCGCCGTTGGCGAAGTTGTAGATGTCGGTGGGGAGCAGTTCCGTCCCCAGGTTCTCCGCGACCTGCTCAGCGAGTTCGGGGTTCGCCCGCCCGCTGACCAGAACGAGCTTCTTGTCGCCCGCCGTCGTTATCTCATTCACTGATCCGCTCCCCCTCGGATGCGGCCTCGGCGGCCCGCGCTGCGGGCGTGCCGGGGCGATTGGCTTCAACCCAGCCCTCCAGGTTGCGCTGCGGTGCCACATTGATGGCGAGCGCCCCTGCAGGGACATCCTTGCGCACGACGGTGCCGGCACCCGAGTAGGCGCCGTCGCCCACCGTCACAGGAGCGACGTACATGTTGTCCGAGCCCATCCGTGCATGCTTGCCGACCGTCGTGCGGTGCTTGGCGACGCCGTCGTAGTTGACGAACACCGAGGCGGCGCCGATGTTCGTGCCCTCCCCGATCTCCGCATCGCCGACGTAGGAGAGGTGGGGCACCTTCGCCCCGGGTCCGATCTCCGCGTTCTTCGTCTCGACGAACGTGCCGATCTTCCCGTCAGCGCCGAGGTTGGTCCCCGGACGCAGGTAGGCGAACGGTCCGACGCTGGCTCCGGGGCCGACGATCGCGAGCTCCGAATGCGTGCGCACGACCTGGGCTCCGGCCCCCACCTCGGTGTCCTTGAGCGTCGAATCGGGGCCGACGACGGCGCCGTCCCCGATGTCGGTGGCGCCGAGGAGCTGGACTCCGGGCAGGAGCGTGACGTCCTGGCCGAGGGAGACGTCGACGTCGATCCACGTCGTGTCCGGGTCGATGATCGACACGCCCGCGCGCATCCACTTCTCGCAGGTGCGGCGGTTGAGTTCCTTGCCCAGCTGCGCGAGCTGGACGCGGTCGTTCGCGCCCTCGACCTGCCAGAGGTCGTCGGTGGCGGTCGCCGCGACGGGCAGGCCGGCGTCATGGGAGACGGCGACGACGTCGGTGAGGTACTTCTCGCCCTGGGCGTTGTCGGTCGTCAGGGACGACAGGCCCGTCCGCAGGGCGGCGGCGTCGAAGGCGTAGATGCCGGAGTTGATCTCGTGGATCGCGCGCTCGGCCTCGGTGGCGTCCTTCTGCTCGACGATGCGCAGGAGGTTGCCGGCGCCGTCGCGGACGATGCGTCCGTAGCCGGTGGGGTCGCCCACCTCGGCGGAGAGGACGGTGACGGCATTGCGCTCGCCTTCGTGGACCTCGACGAGGCCGGTGATCGTCTCCGTCGTCAGCAGCGGCACGTCGCCGTAGGTGACGACGACGGTGCCGTCGAGGTCGGCGGGCAGCTGGGTGAGCGCGCATTCGGTGGCGCGTCCGGTGCCGGGCACCTCGTCCTGGTCGGCGACGAGGACGGTGCGCGTCGAAGTGATCGAGAGATCCTCGAGGTGGGCGACGAGCTGGTCGCGCTCGTGCCGGACGACGACGACGAGGTGGTCGGGAGAGGTCCCCGCCGCCGCGGCGATCGCGTGGTGGAGGAGGGAGCGACCGCCGATGGGGTGCATGACCTTCGGCAGTGCCGACTTCATCCGGGTGCCCTGGCCGGCGGCCAGGACGATGACGGCTACGGGTCGGGTCTGCGGCATGTGAAAAGAATCCTTCGCAAGTCGGATGGGGCCAGCTCCGCCCATAGGATTCGAACCTATACTGCACGGCTCCAAAGGCCGGCGTGCTGCCATTACACCAGGGCGGAACAGCGTGCGCCAGTCAATCAGGGCCCGCGCTCACGAGACACCATCATGCCATTACGATGAACGGTATGGAAATTCTGCGCGAGGTACTGCTCACCCTTCATCTTATCGGCATGGCGATCATCGTGGGAGGCTATTTCACGGTCATCCGCGCCCCTCGCGTGCTGCCCGGAATGCTCCATGCCTCGTACCTCCAGCTCGTCACCGGACTCCTCCTCGTCGGGCTCGCGGAGATGGGTGACGGCCAGGTCGACCACATGAAGATCGGCATCAAGCTCGTCGTCGCGATCCTCGTCACGGTCTTCGCCTTCATCGGCAACCGGCAGCAGATGCGGTACGCCGCGGGACTCGACGACGGCGGACTCGCTGCAGGCGGCACGGCCGGCACGGGTGCCGGTGGTGCTGCCGTGGCGACGAAGAACCCCTCGGCGACGATGGCGCATCTCACGTTCGCGTTCGCGATCATCAACGTCCTCGTCGCGGTCTTCGTCGGCTGACCCGCGTCCTCAGCACGCCGCGGCGTGGGGAAACCCGGCGCCGAGCTGTTCATCGCTGTGCTGACGGCGCCCGGATGTCTGCCGACGGTGAGGGCGTCCCCTCGCGTCAGCGGCGACCGGTATCGTGGACTCCGACATGACTGAGAACTCCTCCATCACGGCTGCCTCCCCCGCCGACGAGCTGCTGTCGGGACTCAACCCCCGCCAGCGCGAAGCCGTCGTCCACACGGGCTCTCCCCTGCTCATCGTCGCCGGCGCCGGTCCGGCAAGACGACGGTGCTCACGAGGCGCATCGCCTACGCGCTGGCCACCGGACGTGCGCACCCGGGCGAGATCCTCGCGATCACGTTCACGAACAAGGCAGCGAAGGAGATGGCCGAGCGCGTCTCGGCGATCGTCGGACCCGCCTCGCGCTCGATGTGGGTCTCGACGTTCCACTCCTCGTGCGTGCGGATCCTCCGGCGCGAGGCGAAGACGCTGGGCATGAAGTCGAACTTCACGATCTACGACGCCCAGGACGCGCAGCGCCTCGTCGCGCAGATCCTCAAGGAGCTCGGTCTCGATTCGAAGAAGTACGCCCCGCGGGCGATCCTCCACCGGATCTCGAACCTCAAGAACGAGCTCCAGACGGCCGAGGACTTCGTCCCCCGTCCCAACAATCCGGCCGACGAGGTGCTCGCCGACGTCTTCCGCCGCTACACCGCGCGCCTCAAGCTCGCCAACGCCTTCGACTTCGACGACCTCATCGCCGAGACCGTCCACCTCTTCGGCGCCTTCCCCGAGGTCGCCGACTACTACCGGCGCCGGTTCCGGCACATCCTCGTCGACGAGTACCAGGACACGAACCCCGCCCAGTACGCGCTCATCCGCGCCCTGGCCGGTGACGGCGCCGGGGGCTCCGGCGGTGCCGAGCTCACCGTCGTCGGCGACGCCGACCAGTCGATCTACGCGTTCCGCGGGGCGACGGTGCGCAACATCGTCGAGTTCGAGAAGGACTTCCCCGCCGCCGAGGTGGTCCTCCTCGAGCAGAACTACCGGTCGACGCAGAACATCCTCGACGCCGCGAACGCCGTCATCGCCAACAACCAGGACCGCAAGGAGAAGCGTCTGTGGACCTCCGAGGGCGGAGGCAAGCCGATCGTCGGCTGGGTCGCGGAGAACGAACAGGCCGAAGCACGGTTCGTCGTCGACCACATCGATGAGCTCATCGACGACGAGAAGTACACGTACGGCGACTTCGCCGTCTTCTACCGCACGAACGCCCAGTCCCGCGCGATCGAGGACGCCCTGGTCCGCTCGGGCATCCCGTACAAGGTCGTCGGCGGCACGCGCTTCTACGAGCGCCGGGAGATCAAGGACGCCCTCGCCTACCTCCGCGTCATCGCCAACCCCGACGACGACGTCAACCTCCGGCGCATCCTCAACGTGCCCAAGCGCTCGATCGGCGACCGCACCGAGGGCATCATCGCCGACTTCGCCGACCGGGAGGGCATCAGCTTCTACGCGGCCCTCGGTCGCCTCGAGGAGATCCCCCACCTGCCCTCGCGGGCGCAGACCGCGGTGCAGAAGTTCTACGACCTGCTGAGGGATCTCTCCGCGACCGCCGAGGCGGCTCCCGTGTCCCGTGTCATCGAGGCGATCCTCGAGCAGAGCGGGTACCTCGAGTCCCTTCAGAAGAGCACGGACCCGCAGGACGAGTCGCGGGTCGACAACCTCGCCGAGCTCGTCGCCGTGGCCGAGGACTTCGCCGCCACCCGCACGATCGCCGCCGCCGATGATGAGGAGACCGCGGAATCCGACGCCGTTCCCTCCGACGCCGTGGAGGCGAAGGGCGACGACACGAGCGCTGCACCAGAGCCGGAGGATGCCCTCGCCGAGGCGACCGCCGAATCCGGTGCCGACGCTGAGTCCTCCGACGTCGAGTCCCCCGCCGAGGCGGCCGGCAGCTCGTCGATCGATGCGTTCCTCGAGCAGGTCGCCCTCGCCTCGGACACCGATCAGATCCCCGACGCCGAACTCGGTCAGGTCACGCTGATGACCCTGCACACGGCGAAGGGCCTCGAGTTCCCCGTCGTCTTCCTCACCGGACTCGAGGACGGCGGCTTCCCGCACGCGCGGTCCTTCGAGAATCCGAGCGAGCTCTCCGAAGAGCGTCGCCTCGCCTACGTCGGCCTCACCCGGGCCCGCCAGCGGCTCATCGTCACGCGTGCCGAGACCCGCAGCATGTGGGGCCAGCCGCAGTACAACCCGCCGAGCCGGTTCCTCACGGAGATCCCGGAGAACCTCATCGAGTGGGAGAGCACCGGCAGCTTCTCCTCGGCGCTCGGCAGCGGCGGGGGCTTCGGCTCAGGATCGCGCGGCTTCGGCTCCGGCGGCTACGGTTCGGGCAGCGGCTACGGCGGCGGGTCGACCCGCGGTTCCGGATCATCGCGCAGCAGCCGGTCGTCCTCGTCGACGGCGGGCGGCTTCCCCAACCGCATCCGCCCCAACCGCGAAGTCATCTCCGTGTCCGTGGGTGAGAAGGTCTCCCACGAGTCATTCGGCCTCGGCACCGTCACCGAGGTCAACGGCGTCGGCGACAAGGCCGTCGCCGTCGTCGACTTCGGCTCGCTCGGCACGAAGCGCCTCCTGCTCCGGTACGCGCCGGTCGAAAAGCTCGGCTGAGTCGACTCCTCAGGTGTCCGGGCGCGAAACCGGTGCCCGGACACGAAGAAGCGCCGAGGTGAAATCGCTTCCACCTCGGCGCTCATCCATGCCGGACGCGGCTATGGATTGAAGATCATTCGTTGCCAATCGCACCGTCGGCGCCGTCGCGGCCCTGGTTGATCTGGTCCTCGAACTTGCCTCCGGAAAGGTTGTTGGCTGCGTCAGCGCCCTTGTCCAGGCCCTGGTCGCTGAGTTCTTCACCCTTATCGCTATTCAAGGCGTCCTTGGCTTTGTTGGTGAGGTCATCAAATCCCATGCTGTCTCCTTTCATCGGAAGAGGCCCTCTCGGACCTCCTGACGCAGTCCACGATGCCACTTCCCGCGCCCGAGACAAGGTGGGGAGCCGGATTTCACAGCCACCTCACAAAGTGACGAAGGTCGCAACTACAGTAGCCTGCCTCCGTCAGGCGTCGCTCCTGGTGGACTCCGGTGCGAGGTCGGGGCACTCACACGGCGGAGACTGCAACGGTGTGTCCGGGCCGCGGCTCAGCGGGTCTGGGGGACGACGAAGGCGAGTCCGACGAGGAGGACGGCGAAGATCAGGCACGTGAGAATGTCGACGGTCTTCGACCTGTTGCCCCAGAACTCGCCCCAGGGTGCCGGCATCGCGCGCAGCATCGCGAGTCCTGCCGGGACGGCGGCGAGCACGATGGCCGCCAGGCGGAAGTCGATGAACGCCGAGGCCGCGGCGATGACGATGGCGACGAGACAGGCCAGCAGCACCCAGTCCTTCGACACCGGGTGGGCGTACCGGCGCTTCCAGTAGATCCAGCGCTTGGCGACCGCCCCTCTCCCCCGCCGGGCATGGCGGGGAGAGGTGCGGGTGCGCTCAGTGGAAGAAATGGCGGCTCCCCGTGAGATAGAGGGAGACGCCCGCGGCCTCGGCGGCGGCGATGACCTCGTCGTCGCGGATCGATCCGCCCGGCTGGACGACGGCAGTGACCCCGGCGGCGAGGAGGATCTCGAGGCCGTCGGCGAACGGGAAGAACGCGTCGGAGGCGGCGACGGCCCCGGCGGCGCGTTCGGCCCCGGCACGGTCGACGGCGAGCTTCGCGGAGTCGACGCGGTTGACCTGTCCCATGCCGACGCCGACCGAGGCCCCGTCCTTCGCGAGCAGGATCGCGTTGGACTTCACCGCCCGGCAGGCCTTCCACGCGAATTCGAGGTCGGCGAGGACCTCGGGCGTCGCCGCCGGTCCGGCCGCCAGCGTCCACGCCTCCGCGGAGTCGCCGGCGGCCTGGAAGACGTCGCGGTCCTGGACGAGGAAGCCGCCGGTGATCTGCGTGAGCTCGCGGGCCGGGAAGTCGACGTCGCCGAGTTCGATGAGGCGGAGGTTCTTCTTCGCGGCGAGGATCTCGAGAGCCTCGGGCGAGAACGACGGTGCGGCGAGGCATTCGGTGAAGATCGGCTTGATCGATTCGGCGAGCGCGGCGTCGACCTCGCGGTTGACGGCGATGACTCCGCCGTAGGCCGAGAGCGGGTCGGAGGCGTGCGCGGCCCGGTGCGCCTCGGCGGGGGTGTCGGCGACGGCGATGCCGCACGGGTTCGCGTGCTTGATGATCGCCACGGCGGGACGGTCGAAGTCGAAGGCGGCGCGGATCGCGGCATCCGTGTCCGTGTAGTTGTTGTAGGACATCGCCTTGCCGCCGAGCAGTCTCGCGCCGGCGATTCCCCGGGTGCCGTCGGTGTAGACGGCGGCTCCCTGGTGGGGGTTCTCACCGTAGCGGAGGTCGTCGAGCTTGACGCCGGTCAGTCCCGCGAAGTCCGGCTGCGTTCCCTCGGCGGCGAGTTCCCCGGCGAACCAGGCGGCGACCTGGGAGTCGTAGGCCGCGGTGTGGGCGAAGGCGCGAGCGGCGAAGGCCCGTCGGGCCCCCTCGTCGAAGCCCTCGGCGGCTGCCGCATCGACGACCGCAGCGTAGTCGGCCGGGTCGGTGACGACGGTGACGGTGGGGTGGTTCTTCGCGGCCGCCCTGACCATCGAGGGACCGCCGATGTCGATCTGCTCGATGCAGTCGTCGAAGCCGGCGCCGCTGGCCACGGTGTCGGCGAACGGGTAGAGGTTGACGACGACGAGGTCGAACGGCGCGATCTCGAGTTCGTCGAGCTGCTCGAGGTGATCGGGCTTGCGCGAATCGGCGAGGATCCCGGCGTGCACGCGCGGGTGGAGGGTCTTGACCCGACCTTCGAGGGTCTCGGGGAAGCCGGTGAGCTCCTCGACCGTCGTGACGTCGACCCCGGCATCGGCGATCCGCGCCGCCGTCGATCCTGTGGAGACGATCTCGACCCCGGCCGCGGCGAGCCCACGGGCGAGCTCCTCCAGACCGGTCTTGTCGTAGACGCTGATGAGCGCTCTCCTGATCGCGCGGGTTCCTGTCACTGATCCTCCTTGGGGTGCGGTGTGGATGGAGTCGGGTCGGACGGTCGGGCTCGGTAGCCCTGCACGCGGCGACCGTCGATGTCGAGGTCGTTGTCCGTGAGGAACGCCAGCAGTCGGACGACCTCCTCGCGTTCGCGGGTCTTGATGCGCTCGTGCACGGTCTCCTCGGTGTCGCCGTCGTGCACGGGGACGGCGAACTGCGTGATGATCGGCCCGGTGTCGACTCCGGCGTCGACGAGGTGGATGGTCCCCCCGGTGACCTTGACCCCGTGCGCGAGCGCGTCCCGGACGCCGTGGGCCCCGGGGAACGCGGGCAGCAGTGCGGGGTGGGTGTTGATGATGCGATCGGGGAAGGCGGAGATGAATTCCTCGCCGAGGATGCGCATGAATCCCGCGGACACGACCCAGTCCGGGGCGAAGTCCGCGACGGTGTCGCGCAGCGTCCGGTTCCACTCCTCCCGGGTCGCGCTGTCCCGGGGGCGGACGACGAAGGTCGGGATGCCCGCCGCTTCGGCCCGGGCGAGGACACCGGCGGTTGCCGCATCGGAGCCGATGCCGACGATCTCGACACCCGCCTCGGCGCGGGCGGGCCCGGCGAAGGCGTCGATGACGGCCTGGGTGAGGGTGCCTGAACCGGAGGCCAGGAGAACGATGCGCACGGATCCATTCTATCCACGCGTCGGCCCGTGCCCGTCCCGGGTGCGCTGCTCCGCGCCGAGGCGTTTTGCCAGTCGACTGTGACAAAATGTGGGGGTGACGTCACCGAACAGCACCGAAGAGAAGAACGCCCCCACTCCTGAAGAGGAGAGGCAGGCAGCGCCCGCGCGACACGGACTCATCCTCGTCCTCCTCGTCCTCGCCGCCGTGCTGACGTTCACGTACCCGCTGCCGTTCAAGCTCGCCGCGGCCGGTTTCGCGATCGCCGCCATCGTGTGGTCGATCCGCTACATCATCGCCGTGGTCAGGGCGAAGCAGCGTCGCAGCATCTCACTCGGCGTGCTCGGCGGACTGCTGAGCATCTACCTCATCTTCTCCACGATGTCCTCCGTCGTCCTCTGGCCCGTCCAGACGGCGTACGAGGAGTGCGTCCGGGATGCGATCACCCAGCAGGCCGAGCTGACGTGCGCGAGCGACTACGAGACCGGACTCGGCGACTGGTTCCAGCAGATCACCGGACAGGAACTCGATCTTCCCGGCTCGAACTGAGCCGGCGCTGAGCCGCCGGGCAGTGGTGACCCGACCAGCGGCGCGCGCGTCCCGCCGAGCCGCTGGTCGGCGTTGAGCTGACCCGGCCGCGGCGGCATCCGACCTTGTGAGTTTCAGAGCTCCTCGTGGTCGGCGGCCTCGACGGCGTCGTCGAACTGCATGTGCGAGAGCTTCGTGAGCACGAGTCCGAGGCTGAGCCCCACCCCGATCCACCCGCAGACGGCGAGCGCCGAGGTCAGCGGGGAGGGTCCGAAGGCCGCCAGGCCGAGCGGTCCGATCGCTCCCCGGGAGAACAGGGCGATCGTCTCGGCGGTGACGAAGAGGATCCCGCCCGCGATCGCCAGTCCCGTCCACGATGCCGCGTGAACGGCCCGGGCGTGGGTGCGGCCGATGACGACGCTGCCGACGCCGAGGAGGACGAGCAGGGCCGGTGCGGCCCTCGTCCACACCGGGTAGTCGCCGACGAGCAGCTCGAGGACGGGCACCGGCGGAACCGGGCCGGAGACCGTGCTGAACACCGAGCTCACCCCGCCGGCGCCGATGCTCACCCCGGTCCCCGCGATCCACGACAGGGCGCCGAAGAGGGCGCCGGGGGCGAAGAGCAGCTGGAGGACGGTGAGTCCGATGCCCGCCGACAGGGGCGAGCTGTAGGATCCCATCGCCTCGGCGAGGTCGGACCAGCGCAGGACGAGGGCGGCGCCGATGACGACGACGGCGAGGGAGGCCGCACCCCACAGGACGCGCCGGGCCAGAGCGACGGCCGTCTGCCACAGTGCGGGATCGAGGTCGGCGAACCATGGGATGTCGACGACGCCGCGGGCCCGGACGTAGCCTGCGGCGAACGCGGTGACGAGGAGCACGAGCAGTCGGAGGAAGCCGAGGGGGGTCATCGTCGCCTCGCCGACGATGAGGGACAGGGCCACGAGCGGACCGGCGTAGGCGAGCGCGAACCCGGCGAGCGCCATCGCGCACATCGCCCACCAGGGGGTCTCCTCTCCGTCGTCGGAGCGGATCGGATCGGCGTCCGAGAGGGTCGAGACGAGCCGGGACGCTCCGGCGGCGAGGAGCAGCCACACGCCGAGGGTGACGAGCCCGGGGGCAAGCGAGAAGTCGAACCCGATCGTCGAGACGCTCAGACCGTGGACGACCGCCCACAGGGCGAACGCCCACTCGGGAATGATCGAGTAGTCGAGCTGAGCGCCCAGCCCGACGATCCAGAAGACCGTCGCGAGACGAACGCCGAGGGGATGACGATGAGGTCGAGGCGGAAGGCCTCGACCAGTCCGAGGAGGACGGGATGGCGCGTGGTGCTCTGATGTGGAGAAGTGTGCATCGTTTCCATTTTCGCTGACCGACAGTCGACTTCCCGGTATTGACCGCGCGAAACTCATCTCAGGGACGTACAATTGCGCCAGAACGCGCGTGTCGGAAGTTAAGGAAGCAGCGAGCGATGAGCAATGGGAATGACGAACAGAACGTTCCGCCACCACCCAATCAGCCCCCGGGTCGCAACGGCGCCGGAGACGGCAAGGACCCATCGACGCCTGCCGACAGCGATGCGGTGAACGCAGGCTCGGGTTCCGATGCGACCTCGGCGGGCGGCCCCGCAGAGTCCGCGAAGGGCACGCCTGCCGGGCCAGCGAAGGGCACCGAATCCACTGGGGACAGCGCCCGGCCGGTCGGTCGTGACGCCGGCAAGACCGACGCTGGCGCGTCCGCCGGAGCGGACAAGTCGGACGCTGCGGTGAAGCCCGGCGGTGCAGAGAAGTCGGACGGCACAGACAAATCGGACGGCGCAGCGAAGTCCGCTGACGCACAGGCCCCGAGTGATGACACCGTGGCGATGCCCGCCCCCTTCTCCGCGGATCGTTCCGAGTCCGCGAACCGGCCGGAGTCAGCCACTGGCGGCGAATCGTCCTTCGGCGACAGCGCCCCGCCGCTGCAGACGCCCGGCGGCCAGTCCGGCCCCCGGGATCAGAGTGCCTCCGGACCGGGCGAGCGCCCCGGCACCGGCGGTCGTGCCGATGCGCAGCCGTCCGCCCCGCAGTTCGGCGCCCAGAACAGCAGCGCCGCGGGTCACGGTTCCCCCGGGAACGGTCCGCAGGGCAACGGCCCACAGAGCAATGCACCGCAGGGCGACGGCCGACCGAACGGTGGTCCCCGACCGGATGACCGTCAGGGCAGCGGCGCGGCTCCGTTCGGTGCCGCGGCAGCCGGCGGCGTGGTCGGCGCGAGCTCCGCGTATCCGAACGGTCCTGCGCAGAATGGCCCTGCACAGAATGGGCCGGGCCAGAACGGTCCAGGCCAGAGCGGTCCTGCGCAGAACGGCCCCGGCCCCTATCAGCCCGGACCAGGCCAGAACGGACCCGGCCAGGCGGGCGGCAACGCGTACGGCAGCAGCTCGTACGGCAACGGTCCCTACGGTCAGACGAATCCGTACCAGTCCCCGACGGGCTCCGGACCTCAGACCGCCTCCGGACCTCAGACCGCCTCCGGACCCCAGACCGGGTCGGGCCCCCGGACCGGGTCGGGACCCGGATCGTCGCAGGCGCTGCCCCAGCCGGCTCCGGCCCCCGGGTTCTCAGGCGGCACGACAGCCACCTCGCGGGCCGCGGCGCGTCCGACGAAGAAGAAGGGCAAGCTGCCCCTCTTCATCGCCCTCGGCTCGGTTCTCCTCGTCCTCGTCCTCGTGCTCGTCGGGTTCCTCGTCATCAACTCGGTGAACAAGAACAACTACGGTCCCGACACCGTCGCCGAGGACTACGTGGCGGCCCTCAACAAGGGCGACTTCGCCGCGGCGGAGAAGATCGCCCCGTCCCCGCGCCCCGAGGGCACGAACATGGACCTGCTGTCGAAGAACTTCACCGACGCCTCCTCGGCGAAGATCGAGAACGCCAAGGTCGAGACCTCACAGGTCGACGGCGACAGCGGCAAGGTCACCGTCACCTACGAGCTCGACGGCAGCACGTACAACGTCGACCTGCCCGCGAAGAAGGACGGCAAGCAGAACCTCTTCTTCGACAAGTGGACGCTCACGGGTCCGGCGCTCCACGTCATCTCGCTCGACGTGCCCGCGGCCGACGGCCTGAAGATCAACGGCACCGACTACACGGCGCAGGCAGGCACGACCGCCTTCGCCGTCTACCCGGGCAACTACGACTTCTCGATCCCGGCGAGCAAGTGGGTCTCCGAGGCCTCCGACACGGCTGCGGCGAACTTCCCGCAGGCGTACGCCCCGGGCGATCAGCCGAGCACCGACCAGGTGTCGCCGCTCACCCTCAATCTCGCCCTGTCCCCGACGCCTGATTTCGAGAAGGAAGTCCAGAAACAGGTCGAGGCGGAGCTCAACAAGTGCTTCGACAACAAGGACATCAAGCCCAAGTGCAAGTTCATCAAGTTCGATCCGACGCAGATCCCCGTCGGCGGCACCGATGACAAGCTCGAAGACCTCGCGAAGGACAACACCGCGAAGTGGACCATGAAGAAGATGCCGCAGGTCAAGGCCTCCTTCGGCATGGGTGACACGAACACCGGGTCGTTCTTCACCGAGACCAACGGCACGTTCGACTTCAGCGTCGACGGCAAGGCCGCCGGTTCCTCGTACTTCTCCAACGACAACCCGCTGTCGGTCTCCGGCAGCGTGAACATCGAGGGCGACACACTCACAGTCGAGTTCTTCGACTTCTGAGCCGCCGCTGACGGCCGCAGACGCTGAGGGCCGGGACTCCGCTGCGGAGTCCCGGCCCTCAGCGTCTGCGCATCCGGGTGCCGGCTACCGGAGGACGATCAGCTGCGGGGCCTCACCCGAGGTCGGCCGGCTGCGGGGCGGGAATGCCCGCCGCAGCCTCGAACCACATGCCGGCGGCCATGACGAGCCGGTCGGCGAACCGACAACCTGCGATCTGCACGCCGACGGTCCGGCCGTCACCGGTGTACCCGCCGAGGACGACGGCCGCCGGCTGCTCGGACATGTTGAAGGGCATCGTGAAGCCGATGTGCCCCATCTTCTCGCTCGCGTCCGGATACGGCATCGGCCACTCGGCGGGAAAGGACGCCCCGGGGGCGACCGGCGAGAGCACGAGGTCGAACCCGTCGGTGGCAGCGACGGTGCGGCGCCGGATCTCCTGCACGCTGTGATAGCAGTCCATGAGCGTCGTGCCCGTGACGTGGGCCCCGCCCTGCGCCCATTGGCGGATGTAGGGCAGGATGAGATCCTGCTCGGCGAGCGGCAGAGCGCGCAGGTCGTTCCATGACCGCACCCGCCAGAACAGGTCCATGTCCCCCAGCAGGTCGTCGTCGATGAATGGGTCGACGTCGACGACCTCGGCACCGGCGGCGGCGAACGTCCGCCCCGCCTCGGCGATCACCGCGGCGACCTCCGGGACCACCGGCTCACCGCAGCCGGCGTCGAGCTGGAGACCGATCCGCAGTCCCTGCGGCGAGAAGGCCGCGTCCGGGGTCAGCCCGGCAGGTCCGAGGTCCTCCTCGGCATCGGCGGCGAACCTCGGCAGCCGCGAGTAGTCGCGGTCATCGGGCGCGGAGATGACGGGCATCACCGCTGCGACATCGGCCATCGACCGGGCGAGCGGACCCGCACAGCGTCCGAGGTAGGGGACGTCGAGTGGAACCCGACCGAAGCTCGGTTTGAGACCGGCCAGCCCCAGCCACGTGCACGGCAGGCGGATCGACCCGCCGATGTCCGAACCGATGTGGATCGGGCCGTACCCGGCCGCGGCCGCGGCTCCGCGCCCGCGCTCGACCCTCCCGTCGTCAGGCTCGGATCGAGCGGGGAGCGGGTGATCCCGTGGAGGGAGGAGACTCCGGAGGAGAGCATCCCCCAGTCCGGCATCGTCGTCGACCCGACGATGACGGCACCGGCCTCCTCGAGTCGTGCGGTGATCGGCGCATCGTGGTCGGCGACGGGAACCTCGACCCAGGCATGTCCCGAGGGCATCGGCACTCCCCGGCGCGCGATGTTCTCCTTGATCGTCACCGGCACTCCGTCGAGGCGACTGAGCGGGCGGTTCTCCCGCCACCGCTTCGCACTCGCTTCGGCGGCCGCTGTCGACCGCGCATCATCGCGGTGGACGAGGGCGTTGATGACCGGTTCCCACGCGTCCATCCGCTCCGCCACGTCGGCCAACACGTCGCGCGGATCGAAGTCCCCGGCGGCGAAGCCCGCGGTCATCTCCGCGGCTGAGCGGTCGGCCAAGGTCATCGTCGTCCTTCTCTCTTCTCGGGGTCAGCGGGCGCCGGCGAGCGCCTCGGCGAGGTTGGGCGTCGCCGCGATGAGGCTTCTCGTGTACTCCTCACGCGGGTGCGCGTAGACGCACTCGGTCGTGCCGGCCTCGACGATGCGGCCGTCCTTCATGACGATGACGTCCGAGCACAGGTGCCGGATGACGCCGAGGTCGTGGGAGACGAAGACGAGGGTGAGGGCGTAGTCGTCGACGAGGTCGCTGAGCAGATTGAGCACCTGCGCGCGCACGGAGACGTCGAGGGCGGAGACCGGTTCGTCGGCGACGAGGATCTGCGGGCGGGAGACGAGGGCGCGGGCGATCGAGATCCGCTGCCGCTGACCGCCGGAGAACTGGTGCGGGTACCGGCGCATCGTGGCCGGGTCGAGGTCGACGGCGCGCAGCATCTCCTCGACCCTGGCCTCCCGCTCCTCCCGGCCGATGCCCTTGGCGATGAGGGGTTCGGCGACGATGTCGGCGATGCGCATGCGCGGGTCGAGGGAGGCGAACGGGTCCTGGAAGACGATCTGCAGGTGCTCCCGCAGGGTCTTCAGCTCTGCCGCGGACGCCGATTCGACAGTGATGTCGCCGACGCGCACGTGCCCGGTCGTCGGGGTGTCGAGGCCCGCGAGGATGCTCAGCAAGGTCGACTTCCCCGACCCGGATTCGCCGACGATGCCAAGCCGCTGTCCGCGGGCGACGCTCAGGTCGATGTTCTCCAGGGCCTGGACGGGCCTGCGGCGGCGGAAGAGGAGACCGCCCGAGCGGTAGAGCTTCGAGACGCCGGCAACGTCGATGAGCGGGTCCGGGTCTCCCTCCTCGGGTGCCCGCGGTGCCCGGTCGACGATATCGTGCGCCGAGGCGGTCGCCGGCCCCTCCGTCACCTCAGCGGCGGGCGGCGGGGCGAATCTCGAGAACCTGTCCGCCCGCTCGGTTCCGCCGGGCCCCGCGTACTCCCCCGCGGTGCGCAGGGTGAAGAGCCGTCCGTTCTCATCGGTGGCCTCGAGATCCGAGGAGGCGAGGAGGCCGCGGGTGTACGCGTGCTGGGGATCGGTGAAGACCTCCGCGACGCTGCCGGTCTCGACGATCCGGCCCCGGTGCATGACGATGACCCGCTCGCAGATGCCGGCGACGACGGCGAGGTCGTGGGTGATGAAGAGGAGTCCCGCCCCCACGGCTCCGACGCGTTCGGAGATGAGGTCGAGCATGTGCTTCTGCACCGTGACGTCGAGCGCCGTCGTCGGCTCGTCGCAGATGAGCAGGCGCGGCGAGTTCGCGAGCGCGATCGCGAGCATGACCCGCTGCCGCTGGCCGCCGGAGAGCTGGTGCGGGTAGGCGAACCGCGCCCCGTCGGGGTCGGGCATGCGCACGCTGACGAGGAGCTCCCGGACCCGCGCGGGGATCTCAGTCCGCGGCACGCCGCCGTGGAGGCGGAGCACCTCGGCGATCTGGTCTCCGACGCGCATGAGCGGGTTGAGCGCGCTCATCGGCTCCTGGAACACCATCGAGACGAGGTCCGAGCGCATCCGGGCCAATCGGCGTTCGCTCGCCTCGAGGACGTTGCCGTCGAAGCCCGCCAGGGTCACGGAGCCGGTGGCGGAGAGCTCCTCGGGCAGCAGCCCCATGATCGACAGCGCGGTCAGGGACTTCCCCGATCCGGACTCCCCGATGAGTCCGACCCGCTCCCCCGGCGCCATCGTCAGGGACACGCCGTCGACGACGGGGGTGTCGGCATCGGCCGGGGTGATCGTCAGCCCGGCGACGTCGAGGAGGGTCTCGGCCATCTCAGCGCACCTCCATCTTCGGGTCGAAGCGGTCCCGCAGCCCGTCGCCGAGGAGGTTGAATCCGAGGACGGCGAGCGCGATGAACAGGCCCGGCCACAGCGCGAGCTCGGGGTGAGTGGTGAGGAACTGCTGGGACTCCTGGAGCATCCGTCCCCATGACGGCACCGGCGCTTGGGTGCCGAGACCGAGGAAGGACAGCCCCGCCTCGGCGAGGACGGCGATGGCGAACGTCACGGACGCCTGGACGATGACCATGCCGGCGATGTTGGGCAGGACGTGGACGACGGCGATCGCACCGGGGCTGCGATTGGCGGCGCGGGCCGCCCGCACGTAGTCGGAGCCGAGCACCTGCAGCGTGCCGGAGCGGGCGACGCGGGCGAACCCGGGGATCGAGGCGATGCCGACGGCGGCCATCGCCGGTCCGGTGCCGGGTTGGTAGACGGCGGCGAAGATGATCGCCAGGAGCAGGGCGGGGAAGGCGAGGAGGATGTCGTTGGCGCGCATGATCGCCGCGCCGATCCACCCGCCCCACGGGTACTGGGCGAAGACGGCGGCGAGGATGCCGATCGGGGTGCCGATGAGCAGGGCGATGCCGACGGCGACGACGCCGACCATGAGCGTGATCCGCGCACCGTACATGATCCACGTCAGGGTGTCGCGGCCGAACCGGTCGGTGCCGAAGGGGTGCGCCGGGCTCGCGGATTCGAGGCGCGCGGCGGGGTCGACGGCGCCCGGGTCGTACGGGGTCCAGACGAAGGAGACGAGCGCGAGGGCGACGATGAGGACGACGAGGACGCCCCCGATGAGCAGCGGCGCACCGAGGCGGCGCCGTCTCCGCCGGCCGGGGGCGGAGGGCGCTGCCGCGGCGGGGTCGGTGGCGACGGTGTCGCGCGGGTTGGGCTCGCTCATGCGGCATTCCTCAGTCGCGGGTCGACGACGGGATAGAGGAGGTCGACGATGAAGTTGATGATGAGGACGAGGACGATGAGGACCATGACGATGCCCTGGACGGTGAGCAGGTCCCGGTTGGCCACGGCCCGCACGAGCTCCGAGCCGATGCCGGGGAGGACGAAGATCTGCTCGATGACGACGGCGCCGACGAGGAGGGTCGCGAGCTGGACGCCGGCGACGGTGATGACGGGGATCGCGGCATTGCGCAGACCGTGGGCGAAGAGCGCCCGAGTGCGGGTCAGGCCCTTCGCCCGGGCGGTGCGGATGAAGTCCTCCCGCATGACGTCGAGGACCGCCGAGCGGACGTAGCGGGTGAGGATCGCGGCCTGGACGAGAGCGAGCGCCACGACGGGGAGGACGAGGCCTGCGAGGAAGTCGCCGAAGCCCTCGATCGGCGCCGTCCACCCCTGGGAGGGGAACCATCCCAGGGTGAGGGAGAAGACCATGACGAGGAGGATGGCGGCGAGGAAGTTGGGGATCGCGATCCCGATCTGGCTGAGACCGGAGATCGTCGCGCCCACCCAGTTGCGCTGCTCGAGGGCCGCGAAGGTGCCCAGCGGCACGGCGATGGCGACGGCGAGGACGATCGCGGTGACGACGATGATCGCGGTGACCTGGACGCTGTCGACGATGACCGGGGTGATCTGCGTGCCCGTGACGTACGAGGTGCCGAAGTCGCCCTGGACCATGCCGCCGACCCAGTCGAGGTAGCGGACGATCGGGGGCTCATCGAGACCGTACTGGGCTTCGAGGGCGGCGACGGCCTCCGGCGTCGCGTTCGTCCCCAGCGCCACCTGAGCCGCATTGCCCGGCAGGACGCTCATCAGCGCGAAGACGATCACCGAGGCGACGAGGAGGGAGAGGAGGAACTGGACGAACCGACCGAGGATGTAGGCGAGCATGGGCGACGGGTCTCACGCCCAGCTGAGATCGGCGATGCGGAAGGCGTCGGAGACGCGGTTGGCCGGGATCCCGCTGACGTCGGCCTTCGCGACGACGAGGTTGGGGAAGAGGAAGAGGAAGTCGGCGGCGGCATCCTCGGTGATCGTGCGCGCGATGTCCTTCATGCCGGAGATGTACTCCTCCTCGGTGCCGGTGTCGGCCTTCTCCGCGAGCTCCTTGATTCTCGTGTCGTCGTAGCCGGTGTAGTAGTCGGAGGAGAACACCGTGAGCAGGTCGCGGGGTTCGGCGTGGTTGATCACCGACATGTCGTAGTCGTGCTTCGTGAAGGTCTTGTCGAGCCACACGGCGGGGAACTCCTGCGTCTCGATCCTCGCTCTCAGCCCGACGGCCTCGAGCTGGGAGGACACGATCTCGGAGATCGCCTTCGCATACGGCAGGTTCGGCACGGTGAAGGCGAACTCCTCGCCGCTGATGCCCGCCTCGTCGACGAGCGTCTTCGCCTTCTCCGGGTCGTAGGGCCACACCTGAGTGAGGTCCTCGTAGTAGGGGTCCGTGGGCGGCACCATCGACCCGATGAGCTCCCCGTAGCCGGCCCACGCGGTGTCGAGCACGGCCTGGCGGTCGACGGCGTACATCACGGCCTCGCGGGCGGCCTTGTCGGCGAAGATGCCCTCGGCGTTGTTCATCGAGAGGACGACTTCGCCGTTCGTCGTCCCGGACACGATCTGGTACTCGTCGCTCTGGAACTCGCTCGCGAGCTCCGGGGCCTGCAGGTTCGAGACGACGTCGATCTCCCCGGACTTCAGGGCGTTCGCCGCCGACACGGCGTCCTTGAAGTACTTGAACTCGACGTTGGCCACCGCAGGCTGCTCACCCCAGTAGTCGTCACGGGCGACGAAGTCGATGGACTGACCGCGGGTGAACGCGTCGACGGCATACGGGCCCGTCCCGATCGCCTGGTTCGCCAGGTCGTCGGTGCCGGCGGTGTCGAAGACGGCGCCGACGAGGGTGGTGAGGTTGAACAGCCACATGTTCGACGGCTTCGCCAGGGTGATCTCCACGGTCGAGTCATCGGGGGTCGCGATCTCCTCGACGATGTCCATCTTCGACTTCAGCGGATTCTGCCACTCGTTCTGCACGCGTTCGTACGAGTACTTCACGTCCTCGCTCGTCAGCTCCGCGCCGTTGGAGAACGTCACACCGTCGCGCAGGGTGAACGTGTAGGTCCGCCGGTCATCGGAGACGTCCCACTCCTGCGCGAGGGCGGGCTGGATCTTGCCCTGCTCGTCGACGCGGACGAGGGATTCGTAGACGTTCTCCATGAGCGCCTCGGGGATCGCCACCCCGGAGGTCGAGGTGAAGTCGAGGTTGACCGGTTCGGCGGTGAACGCGATCGCCATCGAGTCGTTCTGCCCCTCCCCCGGGTCCGAGGCTCCCGCGGAGCACGCTGACAGGAACAGGGTCGCAGCGGCTGCGGCCGCGACCAGGAGTGTGGCGCGCGGAGTCTTCATCGTTCACCTCGTAGTTCGGGATGCCCATCGGCTCTGTCAGTGTATCCGAGCCCGGACCCCGTGAACGTGGCGGGGGTCACATCGTGAGCGGCTGATCTGGAACGGGACTGCCGCCTACAGTCAGGACCCCGTCACCGAGGCGGTCTCAGAGCCCCGATTCGGCGCCGAGGATCGCGGCGAGCGCGTCGAAGGCGATGCGCCGGTGCGAACGCGCGTTCTTCTCCTCCGGCGTCATCTCGGCGGCACTGATCTCCGACCCGCTGGGGACGAAGATCGGATCGTAGCCGAATCCGCCGTCCCCGGCCGGAGCGGTCGCCAGGTGCCCGGGCATGACGCCCTCGGTGACGAATTCGCGTCCGTCGGGGGTGACGGCGGCGGCAGCGCAGCGGAACTGGGCGCCGCGGTGCTCGACGGCGATGTCGGAAAGCTGGGCGAGGAGGAGCTCGAGGTTCGCGGCGTCGTCTCCGTGCCGGCCGGCCCAGCGGGCGGAGAAGATGCCCGGGGCCCCGCCGAGGACGTCGACGGCGATGCCGGAGTCATCGGCGATCGCCGTCTTCCCGGTGGCCCGCGCCGCGGCCCGGGCCTTGATGAGCGCGTTCTCCTCGAACGTCACCCCGGTCTCGGCGACATCGGGCAGTCCCGCCTCGGCGGCGGTGAGCACCGTGGTGTCCTCACCGAGGACGGGCAGGAGGATGGAGAGGAGCTCGCGCTTCTTCTTCTCGTTGTGGGTGGCGAGGACGAACGTCGTCATCGGCCGAGCACTTCGACCTGGAGTTCGGTGAGGTCCGCACAGCCCTTCGCGGCGAGGTCGAGGAGGGCACCGAGTTCGTCCCGGTCGAACGGGGCGCCTTCGGCGGTGCCCTGGACCTCGACGAACTTGCCCGACCCGGTCATGACGACGTTCATGTCGGTCTCGGCCGTCGAGTCCTCGACGTAGGGCAGGTCGAGGACGGGCGTGCCCTCGACGATGCCGACGCTGATCGCGGCGACGGAGTCGATGAGCGGGCGGTTCGCGGCCGGGATGATGCCGCTCGAGCGTCCGCGCTCGATGGCATCGGCCATCGCGACGTAGGCGCCGGTGATCGACGCGGTGCGGGTGCCGCCGTCGGCTTGGAGGACGTCGCAGTCGAGGACGAGGGTGTTCTCCCCGAGCTTCGTCATGTCGATGACGGCGCGCAGGCTGCGGCCGATGAGGCGGGAGATCTCATGGGTGCGGCCCCCGAGCTTGCCCTTGACGGATTCGCGGGTGCTGCGGGAGTCCGTGGCGCGCGGGAGCATCGCGTACTCCGCGGTCACCCAGCCGCGGCCCTGGCCCTTGAGCCAGCGGGGCACGCCCTCGGTGAGGGAGGCCGCGCACAGGACGCGGGTGTTGCCGAACTCGATGAGCGCCGAGCCCTCGGCCGTGGTGATCCAGTTGCGGGTGATCTTCACATCGCGGAGTTCGTCCGCCTGTCGTCCGTCGGCACGCGTCATGGTTCGTCCGTCCTCAGTCTCGGTGGGTGGTGGGTCGGTGTTCGATGGCTCTGTGGGTGGTGGCTCTGTGGGTGATGGCTGGTCGGTGGTCGGTCGTCAGCGGAGTCGGCGAGGCGGCCTCACACGGTCCACCAGGCTCCGGGCTTCGCGAGTTCGATGGGTCCACGGTACTCGCCTGCGGCTTCGCCGCGGACGATCGTGCAGTTCGTCCACACCGGGATGTGGGTGAGCACGAGCGACTTGACGTCGGCGGTCGCTGCGACCCGACCAGCACGGCGACCGGTGAGGTGGACGCCGCGCACGGTGTCCCGGCCCTCCTGGAAGGCGGCTTCGCAGAGGAAGAGGTCAGCGCCTGCGGCAGCGGCGACGAGGTTGTCGCACTCGTCGGTGTCGGCGGAGTAGACGAGCACCCGGCCGGCGGCATCGGTGATCCGCAGCGCGTAGGTCTCGACGGGATGGGCGACGAGGAAGGCCTCGACGGTGAGCGACCCGATGGTCATCACGGCCCGGTCGTCGAGGTCGACGAACTCGAAGGGCCGGCCGAAGTCGGTGTCCTCGCAGCCCTCTGCGACCGGGGACTTGCCCGGCGGCGTCTGGTAGGCCCGGGTCAGCCGCTCTTCGCCGCGGCGGCGAGGACGGTTGTGCGGGTCCTGATGGTGCCGGTGTCGGTGATATCGCCGCTGAAGAAACGCGGGTCGTAGCAGTGCCGGACGTAGAGCCCCATCATGTCCATGCAGTGGTCGGGGTGGAGGTGGCTGAGCACGACCGCGGACACGGAGTCGAGGTCGACGGCCTGCTGGAGCGGGGTCAGCGCCCCGGATCCGAGGTCGAGCACGATCCTCGTCGGGGACTCCTCGTCGGTTTCGACGAGGTAGCAGCTGGCGGCGGATCCGGGTCCGGGGAACGAACCGGCGGTGCCGAGGGCGGTGAGTCTCATGCGTCGTCGTCCCCCTGCATCTCCGCGAGCAGGGTCGTCGTCAGACGGTCCTGGATCCAGGTCAGGAAGTCGTAGAGGGTGAGGGTGAGCTCTTCGGATTCGTCGAGGTCGCCGCGGCGGGCGTACGTCTCCTCCTGGGCCTCCTCGGTGTCGATGCCCAGGCGCACGGCGAGGACGAGCCGCAGGTCGTTGAGCCCCTTCATCCATGCGAGGACCTCGTCGCGGGTCAGGGTGATCGCGGCTCCGCGGCGCAGGCCCATGAGGATGATCCGCACGTTGTGCGCCTTCGCCTGGGCGAGGTCGAACTCGGTGAGGCGGCGGAACTCCGCGGACCGCTCCTCATCGAGGGGGTCGACGTCGGGGAAGAGGCGGAGCAGGGCCGGGTCGTCGGGTCGGGGCCGCTCGATGAGGCCGAGGCGGGCCTCCCAGTTCTCCGAATCGGGTCGGCTGTCCTCATCGCCGTCCTCGGTCTCCTCGGTCAGCAGTGCGGCGAGGTCGGTGAAGACGGTGAGCATGAGGGAACGTTCGTTGTCCTCGAGTCTGAGGACGACGTCGTCCCCTCGAGCATCTATCGCGGCCATGCGTCAGTCGGATCCTGTATCTGGTTGGCACGCGGCCCACAGACCGAATTCGTGCATCGCTTGGGTGTCGCGCTCCATCTCCTCGCGCCCGCCGGTGGCGACGACGGAGCGCCCGTTCTCGTGGACTTCGAGCATGAGCGTGTGCGCCTTCTCCGCGGAATAGCCGAAGTAGCTCTGGAAGACGTAGCTGACGTAGCTCATGAGATTGACCGGGTCGTTGAAGACGACGGTCTTCCATGGTCGGGCCCTGTCCTGGTCGGTGCGCTCCCGGACATCGGGCTCGAGGACAGGGGTCGTTGGATTGCTCACGTTTCCACAATACGGCAGATCGCCGAGGCTGTCGTGACGTAAGATCGCGCCTATGAGTGATCTCACACGCACCGGTTCCACTGCGTTCTTCACCGATCAGTACGAATTGACGATGGTGCAGGCCGCCTTGAGATCCGGAGCTGCTCACCGCCGCAGCCTCTTCGAGGTCTTCGGCCGCAGCCTTCCCGCCGGACGCCGCTACGGCGTCGTCGCCGGCACCGGTCGCATCCTCGAGATGCTCGGGGACTTCCGCTTCGACGATGAGCAGCTGAGCTTCCTCAGCCGTGAGCAGATCGTCGACAGGGAGACCATCGACTGGCTCGCGAACTACCGGTTCACCGGCACGATCCGCGGGTACGCCGAAGGGGAGATCTACTTCCCGGGCTCACCGCTGCTGACGATCGAGGCGAGCTTCGCCGAGGGCGTCATCTTGGAGACCCTCATCCTCTCCGCGCTCAACTACGACTGCGCGGTCGCCTCGGCGGCCTCCCGCATGGCGCAGGCCGCCGGTGATCGTCCGTGCGCGGAGATGGGCGGGAGGCGGACGAACGAGCATGCCGCCGTCGCTGCCGCCCGCGCGGCCGTCATCGGCGGGTTCTCCTCGACGTCGAACCTCGCCGCGGGCCTCGAATACGGGCTGCCGACGATCGGCACGTCGGCCCATTCGTTCACGCTCCTCCACGACTCCGAACGCGAGGCGTTCGCCGCGCAGCTCTCGTCATTGGGCACCGACACGACGCTGCTCCTCGACACCTACGACGTCGAGGAGGCGCTGCGGACGGCGATCGATCTCGCCGGCGACCGCCTCGGCGGGGTCCGCATCGATTCGGGTGACCTCATCGAGCAGGCCAGCGAGGTGCGGGCAGGCCTCGATCGCCTCGGGGCGACGGACACGACGATCACGGTGACGAGCGACCTCGACGAGTATGCGATCGCCGCGCTCGCGGCCTCCCCCGTCGACGCGTACGGCGTCGGCACCCGGGTCGTCACCGGGTCAGGGGCGCCGGCGGCGGGACTCGTCTACAAGCTCGTGGCCCGCGCCGACGAGGCGGGGACGTGGACGGCGGTGGCGAAGAACTCCAGCGGCAAGCCCTCCCGCGGCGGTCACAAGGAGGCCAGGCGCCTCATCGATGGGGCGATCGCCGTCGAGGAGGCCGTCGGCATTCCCGACCTGCCCGCCGATCTCGACGACGGCAGGCACCTGTCGGTCGACCTCGTCGTCGCCGGTGAGGTCGATGAGTCGTTCACCGGTCCCGGCGGGGTGAAGAAGGCGTGCGCCCGCCACGACGAGTCGCTGGCCGAGCTGCCGCGGTCGGCCCGCCGCCTCCAGGACGGCGAGCCGGCGATTCCCACGGTCTTCTACGCGAACTGAGGCCGCGTCACTTCCGGCCGATGAACCAGCCCTGAAGCTTCTTGATCCGCGCCTGGATCTGCTCACGGGTGGCCTGGGCGACTGCCGGGCCGCCGCACGCCTTGCGGAGTTCGACGTGGACGTTCTTGTGCGGGGTGCCCGTCCGCCGCGACCACGCGCCGACGAGGCTCTGGAGCTGATCGCGCTCCTCCTTCATCGCCCGGTGCTCGAGTTCGCTGGTGTGGACCTCCGCCGCGGGCGGGGCCGCCGCGGTCTTCCGCTGCGCCTGCCTGGCCTGCTGGGTGCGCAGCAGCTCGTGGACCTGTTCGGGTTCGAGGAGGCCGGGGATGCCGATGAAGTCGAGTTCGTCCTCGGAGCCGATCGCGCCACCGGTGCCGAACTCACCGCCGTCGAAGAGCACCCGGTCGAAGAGCGCCTCGGCGCCGAGGGCTTCGAACGACCCGAGCTGATCGGATGCGCCCTCGTTGCGATTGGCCTGTTCGAGGGCCTGATCGTCGAAGACGACGACGTCGTTCTCGTCCTCATTCCGCGGCCGGTCGAGGGCGTGGTCGCGTTCGACCTCCATCGTGTTGGCCAGGGCGAGGAGGATAGGGACCGAGGGGAGGAACACCGAGGCGGTCTCCCCGCGTTTGCGGGCGCGCACGAAGCGGCCGATGGCCTGCGCGAAGAAGAGCGGGGTCGACGACGAGGTCGCGTAGACGCCGACGCACAGGCGCGGGACGTCGACGCCTTCGGAGACCATGCGCACGGCGACCATCCACCGGTCCGTCGAGTTCTGGAACTCCTCGATGCGCGCCGAGGCGCCGGCTTCGTCGGAGAGGACGACGGTGGGCCTCTCCCCCGTGAGTTCGCGCAGCACCTTCGCATAGGCGCGGGCGGCGTCCTGGTCGGTGGCGATGACGAGGCCGCCGGCGTCGGGGACCGTGCGGCGGACCTCGGTGAGCCGGATGTCGGCGGCCTTGAGCACGGCCGGGATCCAGTCGCCGGCGGGATCGAGCGCGGTCCGCCAGGCCTGGGAGTTGATGTCCTTCGTCGTCTCCTCGCCGAGGACGTGCGACATCTCGTCTCCGGCCTTCGTCCGCCAGGACATCGCACCGGCGTAGGCGAGGAAGAGGACGGGGCGGACGACGGAGTCCTTGAGTGCGCGGCCGTAGCCGTACGAGTAGTCGGCGACGGAGGTGCGGATGCCCTCGGCGTCGGGGGCATAGGTGACGAACGGGATCGGCGAGGTGTCCGACCGGAACGGGGTGCCGGTCAGCGACAGGCGCCGCACCGCCGGACCGAAGGCCTCTCGCACGGCGTCGCCCCAGGACAGGGCGTCACCGGCGTGGTGGACCTCGTCGAGGATGACGAGGGTGCGCCCGGCAGCGGTGCGGTTGTGGTGGAGCGTCGGCTTCGCGGCGACCTGGGCATAGGTGAGGGCGACCCCGTGGTATCCGGGGGCGTGCTTGCCCTGCGAGTTCTTGAAGTGCGGGTCGAGTTTGATGCCGACGCGCGCGGCCGAATCGGCCCACTGGACCTTGAGGTGTTCGGTGGGCGCGACGACGGTGACGCGGTTGACGACGCGCTGGGCGAGGAGCTCAGCGGCCAGGCGCAGCGCGAACGTCGTCTTGCCGGCGCCCGGGGTCGCCACGGCGAGGAAGTCCTTGGGCTGATCCCGGAAGTAGAGGTCGAGGGCCTCGGCCTGCCATGCGCGCAGTTTGCCGGCCGTTCCCCACGCTGCGCGCTCGGGGAAGGCCGGTGAGAGCTGTTCGGCGGCGGAGGTCCCGGGGAGACGTTCCGCGGCCATCTACTCCTTGGGTCCTTCAGGCATCGATTCGAAGATCTCTTTGCACTTCGGGCAGACGGGGAAGCGCTCGGGGTCCCGGCTCGGCACCCACACCTTTCCGCACAGGGCGATGAGCGGAGTGCCCGTGACCATGGACTCCATGATCTTGTCCTTGGGCGCGTAGTGGCTGTACCGTTCGTGGTCACCGGGTTCGACAAGCTGCTCGCTCTGCTCGCGCTCGATCGTCGCCGAACCGCCTGTAGCTGGATAGGTCATGGCTCCATTGTAGTTCCCTAGAATGAGAACCATGGATCGGTCCCACGAGTATTCGCTCACAGAGCGCTACCAGGAGCTCAGTGACGACATCGCCGCCGCCGTCGCCGTGGTCTCGGCCAGGCGCGGGCAGGCGGCGCACGCGATCACCGTCGACTCGTTCCTCGATGTCTCCTATGATCCGCCGACGATGGCGGTGAGCATCTACTCGGGGTCGCGGATGATGGAGACCTTGGAGATGAGCGACCATTTCGCGATCTCCGTCCTCGCCTCCGATCAGCGGGATCTCTCCGAGCGCCTCGGCGCCTCGGGTCAGCCGCTCTACGGTGCGCTCGGCGGGATCGGGAACTTCCCCGCGCCCCGGTCGGGACAGCCCGTGCTCGACGGCGCGATCGCCTGGTTCGAGCTCCGGCTCACCGACATCCTCGAGGTCGCCACCCACAGTCTCGTCGTCGGGGAGGTCATCGCCCTCGGAGCCGGCGCCGACAGCGGCAAGTCGCAGCCGCTGTTGCGGTGGCGCAAGGCGTACGGCACCATCGGCCCCCGCTGACCCTCCCCTCCCCGCACCGCGATAGGTGCGCGACGCGTCGCTCCCAGCACGCGGAGTCCCCTTTCGTCACGCTGAACCCCCTACGTGACGCTGCGCCCCATTTCGGGATCCCTGAGCCTTAGACTCGGGGCATGGACTTGGCAGCGATCTGGCCGCCCTTCGGGCTGCGCATCACGATGGGAACGATGGAGCTCACGCCGACACGGGAGTCCGATTATCCCGAGCTCGCGGAGATCGCCCGTGGTGGAGTCCGACGTGACGATGCGCCGGCGTTCCTCGTCGACTGGGATTCGGGAACCGATGAGGAGATCGCGAAGAACATCGCTCACTTCCAGTGGGCCACTCGGGCGAACTTCTCACAGCAGGAGTGGACGATCGAGTTCACCGTCCGAGTCGACGGACGGGTCATCGGCCTGCAGGGCATCACCGGCAAGGACTTCCTCGCCACGAAGTCGGTGACGACAGGATCGTGGTTGGCACGGGTCGAGCAGGGTCAGGGGTATGGGACGCAGATGCGTCGTGCCGTCGTCACCGCCTTCGCCGAGAACTTCGACGTCGAGGTCTTCCATACCGCGCATATCGACGGCAACGATGCGAGTCGCCGGGTCTCGGAGAAGCTCGGCTATTCTCCGAACGGGCAGAAGCGCATCGTCGTCCAGGACGGCAACGCGCACACGGAGCATCAGTTGGTGCTGCCGGCTGCCGACATCATCCGCGGGCCCGAGCCGGTCGAGGTCACCGGCACCGAGGCAGTCCGCCGTTTCCTCGGACTCGACACCCCGACCTGAACGCAGCAGGCACCACCGCCGGCCCGAAGCCCGATCCGATGGGTGAATGCAAAAAGTGGGGACCTCACCAGTCCCCCACCACCACACCAACCGGCCCGACACTCGGTCCGGTGCGTGAATGCAAAAAAGGGAGGGAACCCTGGTCCAACCAATTGTTGAACCAGGATCCCCTCCCCCAAAGAATATTGCGGCAGTCACTTACTCTCCCACAACCACCAAGTTGCAGTACCATCAGCATGACATGGGCTTAGCTACCGGGATCGGAACGGTTAACCGGGCGTTTCCCCACCACTATCACCACCGCA
>NZ_JBNFOM010000012.1:0-114198 GCF_057364785.1 Brevibacterium sp. LAARM2_SD2
CCCAGGCAATGGGTCATGGTGTGGTTGTCTTACCAGAAAAAATTTTCTGGCATCACATTGTTCAAACAAACACGCTATTGGATTCTCAAACCACAAACACACACCCAACCATCACACGAAACATTTTCCGCGTGATCAACCGGGGGCATCCACAGGCTGCCCGCACTCACTTCCAACCGTGTTGTGACCCACCGCATCAAACCATTGTTTGTGCTGGTCACACCCGGTAGGGACACCCTTTGATCGTGGTGTTCCCGGTGAGGCGAACGAGATATAACTCTAGACCACTGCAGCGGGTGCCCGCAACTCATTGGCCCGGATTCGGCCTGTGACAACCGTCACCGCTGTAAACACGCGGGATGCGGGGGCTGTACCGCGGTTTATCAGATGGTGTCAGTCGTCTGCTTTGGCACTGGTCGTCGTGAAGTACGCGTAGCCGAGGAGGCTGACGGCAATGGCGGCGATGATGCTCGGCCGTGCGAGCACGGCATACGCAGCGTCGATCCACTCCCCCTGACCGGCGGCCAGCCCGATGATCTGCAGGACGACGATCGCGAACGCGAGGGTGAGGAACACAGCCATCGCCAGCGTGAAGAGCGGAAGGAGAATCGGTTTCAGTGCTGATCGCATGTCAGCCTCCTAAGGGAACAGGGATGATGCCCAACGCGATGAGCACCCCGAGGACGAAGATGGGCAGAACGTAATAGACGACAAGCGGGATGAAGGTCTTCTCCGGCTGTGCCTCCGTGAGGCCCGCCGCAACGAAGATCGATCCCGAGGCCGGAGGCGAGGCGCCCTCGGTCGAGGCGAAGACCAGGATCGCCACGACGGCGAGGAGCGGATCGACTCCGGCGGCCACCATCGAGAAGAGCGCGACCTGTCCGACGGCACTGAGAGTTGCCGACGACGACAGGGGCCGGCCACCACGACGACGAGGACGCCGATGAGGGTGACGAGCAGCCACAGAGGAAGGTTGAGCATCTCGAGCAGCGCGGTGACATCGGAGTCGAGTCCCAAGGCCGCGAGCACTTCGGAGGCCATGATGGCGAAGAAGAGGATCGCTCCGATCGTGTAGAACCGCGGCACCGAGCCGGCGAGGAAGTCCCACCACTGCCGTGGAGTCTTCGGCAGCTCCTTCCATGCGATCACAGCGCTGATGCCGATGATCAGGATGGGAATCCACATGATGAGGGAGATGTTCTCGAGGGATTCCCCGATCGAGGGGACGGATGCGAGAAGGTCCGCCAGCGGTCCGACGGTGATGAGGATCGGGATGATCGCGCCCGCGAAGACGAGCACCGAGGTCCAACCTCGGCGCAGCGACGTGGCCAGGGGAACGTGGTCCGCTCCGGTCTCTGCGCGGATGCCGTCGCGATGGACGAACCACGCGGTGAGACCGATGCGCAGGAGCACTTGGTACGACCCCGCGACGAGCAGTGCCAGATACACCTGCGAGGTCGTGACCAGGGTCCCGGCGAAGCCGATCATGATGATCATCGATGCACTGGGCGGCAGGGCGGCACCGAGGCCGGCGTTTCCGGCGATGACGGTGGCGGCTCGTTCGCGCCTCCACCCGGTGCGCACCATCCAGGGGCCGGTGATCGATCCCGATGCGGCGGCATTGCCGGTGTTCGAACCGCCGGCCAGGGCGCCCATGGCGGCTGAGGCGACAGTGTCGACGTAGGCCGGGCCTCCGGGCAGGCGCCCGAGGAGTGATGACAGGATGGCGATGAGCTTGTTCATCACCCCGGTCCGCTCGACGAAGTAGGTCATGAAGACGAACGCGACGGCGGCGAAGAGCACTTCGTTCTCAGATGCCTCGACGAAGGCGTCGGCTGCGTACTGCGGGGCGTTCGCCCCTGCGAAGAGCAGCGTGACGATGAAGCCGAGCAGCATCGCTTCGGCCATATTGCGCTTGACGACGACGTTCCAGATGACGATGACGGTGATGAAGACTGCGAGGGCGATAAGGGCGAGAGGCATCGTTGTCCTCCCCTTCTGATCAGATGACGGGACGCTGACTACGACCGGCTGACGGCCGACGCGCGGATGTCCGACTGCCGTCGCTGTTCGTCGGCGATGACAGCTCTGCCGGCCGCAAGGACCTGTTCGGCCGAGTCGGCCGGCACGACGAGGACGCCGTCAGCATCGGCGACGATGTAGTCACCGTGCCGACAGACGGCACCGGCCACGGCGATCGTCGTGCGCAGACGACCGGGCCCCGATTTGAACGGGCCGGCCGGTGAGACGCCCTTCGCCCACACGGGGAAGCCGAGGTGCGCGATCTCGTTGACGTCGCGGATCGCTCCGTCGATGATCATGCCGGCGATGCCGCGCAGCTGCGCACGTTCGGCGATGAGCTCACCGATGAGCGCTCGATTCGTCTCTCCCCCACCGGCGACGACGAGGATGTCCCCGGGGCGCGTGAGTGGAAGCGCATGATGGATGGCTTGGTTGTCCCCGGGCCGGGTGAGGACGGTGAAGGCGGGTCCTGCGATGGGCGCGCTGCTCCACATCGGCTTGATGTCGGAGTCGAGGAATCCCAGACGGTCTCCGCCGTCTCCGAGCGCCGAGGTGGGTACGGCCGCGAGTGCATCCGCCAGGCGTCCCGTTCCCTCCCTCGTCAGCTCGAGGTGGACCGAACGGGCCGCCTCCGCCATCGGCCACGGCCGTTCGCGATCGGCGAGGAGGTCGAGGCTGTCGCCCAGCTCGGCAGCGCGCCGAAGGGCATGGGTCCGCGTTCCCTTGAGCAATCGGTCGAGCGTGTCCTCTCCCTGGGCGAGCTCGCCGGCGATCTGGGCACGCACCCACTCGACCTCGCCGGTCTCCTCACCGGCGCGCATCGCTTCGGTGATGAGAGCGCCGAGACCCTTCATGAAGACGCTGCGGAGGAGCTTCCGCTGGGAGGCGTCACCGATCCGTCCCTGAATCGGCTCCGCGCGGGCGCCGATCGTCCGCAGCAGATCAGCGGCGTCGTCGGAGTGCGGCCCGGAGAGGAGGACGTGAACCTGGGCACCGTAGCGCGGGACTGAGCCGATGACCGCACCATCGACGAATCGCGCGCGGCTGCCGACCGCCTCGGCGACGTCCCGTTTCCTCAGCGGTGATGCCGCGTTGAGATCGAGGTAGACCGCGCCGTCCCGGATCGCCTCGGCGGCTTCTTCGGCGACGGCCACCGATGGCTTCGCTGTGGTCAGGCTGAGGATGAGATCGGACTCCGCGACCGCCTCGGCGACACTGCCCGCCGTCGTCACGCCCGCGGGGACGTCCACCGTGCGCGGATCGAAACCGACGACGTCATTCCCCTCCTGGACGAAGGCCTTCGCGTACAGGGATCCGGCTTCGCCGAGACCGAGAACTGCAACACGCATCGTTGCGCTCCTATCATTGAGTGATAGTATCTATCATTGTGTAGTAGGTGATGATCATTCTGCTCGGCCTCACGCGCCACGTCAAGGCCTTCGGGTCGATGCGAGTGTTCTGATTCCCTCTGCGAAGATGGATCCGGCAGCGCCGGTCATCCGAAGAACGTCATCGACAAGGGGAGGACGCACCATGGCAGCGACGAACAATCAGGGGCGCACGCTTGATCGTGCACTCGATGTTCTCGAGTGCGTGACGAGCACGCATGAGCCGATCACCCTCACGGAGATCTCGCGTGCCACCGGCCTTCATCTCGCGACTACGCAGCGTGTCATCGGTCAGCTCGTCAAGCGCGACTACCTCAGGAACACGCCTCGCGGTTACACCCTCGGCCCGCAGGTGCTGCCGATGTCGCACTCATTCGTGCTGCAGGACCGGCTTACTCTCGTCAGTCCGAGCGTGCTGTCGGCGCTGACCGACCACACCTCGCTGACGTCGTCGGTGTTCGTCCGCGTCGCCGATCGGCGCGTCCTCGTGTCCCGCGTTGAAGCACCCAACCCGTTGAGCTATCAGTTTCCCGTCGGACAGGTGCTCGGCCTGTTCGTCGGCGGCGGGAAGGTGATGCTCGCCCATGCCGATGAGGACGACCGCGAACGGCTCCTCGACAGCTACGAACCTGTGACCTTGGCGAACGGTCGCGTGCAGGATCTCAGTGCGCTGCGTGCCGATCTCGAACAGGTACGCGAGGCAGGGTACTTCCTCGCGGAGTCCGAGCGCAGTCGCGACAGCCTCAGCTCCACCGCCCCCATCTGGTCTCCCGACGACCGACTGCTGGGGACGATCAACGTCGTCGCCAACTCCGGCGACGTCGGACGGGCCGAACTCGAAGAGCACACGTCCACTCTTCTCCAAGCGAGTCGGCGGATCACCGCGCAGATGTGACCGAGCCGGCCGCATCGGCATACAAACCGGCGGCCCTGCGCACACACGAATCACGAATCTCCGCAAGCAGACTCAGCGCCGACGAGTCATCAATGACACTTGCCGTCAAAATTCGCCGGAACAGCGATCCCGACTCATAGACTTAAGCCATGACTCAGAAGGAACAGCGCGAACGACTCGGCGACAACGACCTCGATCTCGAAGACGGTCTGGTCGAGGAAGCGGCTGCCACCGTCACCGAAGGCGCCGCGCGACTCAACCGGAAACTGCCCGAGCTGATCGTCACCGGCCTCTTCGGTGGTATCGACGTGGGCCTGGGGATCATGGCGATGATCCTCGTCAAGCAGGCCACCGGGTCGGACATCCTCGCCGGCATGGCCTTCGGCATCGGACTGCTCGCACTCAAGCTGGCGCATTCCGAACTGTTCACCGAGGAGTTCCTCCTGCCGCTCAACGCCGTCCTCGCAGGCCAGGCGACCTGGCTTCAGATGGTGCGGCTGTGGGTGGTCAGCCTGGCGACCAACCTGGTGGGCGGAGTGGCTTTCGCGTGGCTGATCGTCATCGGCCTGCCCGACTACCACTCGGTGCTCATCGACACCGCGCTCGGCTACATCAATCAGTCCTCGCTCGTCGTCATGATCGCGCTCTCACTTCTCGCGGGAGCGACGATCACTCTGGCCACGCGCATGCAGCAGGGGACGACGAACCAGGTGGTCACGGCGATCGTCTGCATGGTCGCCGGCCTCCTCGTCATCGGACTGGGCATGCTCCACGGGGCGATCAACGCGATCATCATCATCGCGGCCATGCTCGCCGGCGCGGACATCTCGCTCCTGCAGTTCGTGCAGTGGTTCGTGATCGTCATCGTCTTCAATATGATCGGCGGGCTGCTCGTCATCGCACTGCCGAGGGTCGTGCGGACGCATCGGGTGCTCAGGGCGGTGCGTCGAGGCGAGATCAGCCTCGAAGAGCTCCAGGAGCAGGCCTCTTAGGAGCGGGTTCCCCGGTAGACGGGAATGAGGGCATTGCTGTCGACGATCTGCTTGCCCAAGGGCATGAGCGAGACGGGGATGAGCTTGAGGTTCGCCCACCCCAAGGGGATGCCGATGATCGAGAGGAACAGCGGGATCGACGTGACGACGTGCCCGATGGCCAGCCAGATGCCGGCGACGACGAGCCAGATGATGTTGCCGATGGTGGCGGCGATGCCGGCCGTTCCCGTGTCGACGACCTCACGACCGAATGGCCACAGCGCGTAGTTGCCGATCCGGAATGACGCGATGCCCCACGGGATGGTGACGATGAGGATGCAGCAGATGATGCCGGCGAGGTAGTAGCCGATGGCCAGCCACAGTCCGCTGAAGATCAGCCAGATGATGTTGAGCAGGGTCTTCATGGTCCACGTCTCCTTGGTCGCGAGACTCCATAGTCGTTCACCGGTGCGCGACCTCGCAATACGGTTAGCCTCAAAGCACGCCGCCGGTCTCCCAGGCGTTGTGAACGCCAGGCCAGCGTCCAGCAGCACTCCGCGTCAGCTCACAGGCGTTCGTCGCCCAGGCCGGCCAGGTCCCGGAACGACGGGAGGATGACGATCAGTGCGCCGAGCATCCCGGCGAAGAGCACCACGCCGCCCCACCCTCCTTCATCACCGTCGGCGTTGAGCGCCAGCCCGGTGAGCAGCAGCGGCACCACCGCACCGATCACCCCGAGAACGACGACGATCCGCGAGAAGGTCAGCAGCCGAGCGCTCGACTGTCCCGTCACCGCTGTCGGGAGGACGACGAGCAGGATGAGAGCGATGACGATCCCCAGACCGATGAACCCCACCAAAAGGACGGCCTCGACACCCGATGGGTCCTCGACCGGACTCGCAGAGGTGAACGGGAGCGACATCCCGTAGCCGACGGTGGTGGCCACGGACCAGGAGAGGTCGGGGCCGTTGGTCTGGCCGTCGCGGTACATCGGCACGAACGTTCCGACGATGAGCAGGACAGCGGTGATGAGGCAGTGTCCGGTGACGATGATGCGCTCGATGCGCTCGACGCGCAGGCGAAGTTCGAACACCTCGGCGGATGACGACGACCGCGCCGGTCGACTGCGCGCATCGATCGGGTCACCGGTTCCAGAACCCTCGGTCACAGTCACATCACCCCTGACGGCAGCGTCATCGTGGGCTCAGCATAACCCCACTTCCGCCGAGGCGACCGCCGCCTGACCGCTCGGACGCCGAGGTGGCATTCCGCTTCCCTTCCCGGAGTGCGACAGCGCCGCACCGCGAACGGATTCGCGGTGCGGCGCTGTCACTCGGTCAGGATTGCCGGTCGATCAGCCGACGATGTCGACGGCTCCCAGGGTCTTCTTGCCGCGGCGGAGCAGGACGACTCCCCCACCGGCGGTGTCGAGGACGTCGTCGGAGGTCAGCGTCTGATCCTCACCGGACACCTTGACGTTGTTGACGTAGGCGCCGCCGTCCTTGATCGCACGACGGGCCTCGCCCTTCGACTTGACGATGCCGGCGGTGACGAAGGCATCGGCGACGGGCAACCCGGTTCCCAGGGCGGCCGCGGGAACCTCGCCGCGCGGCAGCTCGGCCGTGGCCGCACCCAACGTCGCCGGGTCGAGAGCGGTGAGCTCTCCCCCGCCGAAGAGCGCGGCCGCCGCGGCGATCGCCTGGTCGTACTGCTCACGCCCGTGGACGAGGGTGGTGACATCCTCGGCGAGGACCTTCTGCGCCAGACGGGTGTGCGGGGCTGCTTCGAACTCCGCACCGATGGCCTCGAGCTCTTCGAGGGGACGGAACGAGAACACCTTGAGGTACTTCATGACGTCGCGGTCATCGGCGTTGAGCCAGAACTGGCTGAACGCGTACGGGCTGGTCAGCGACGCATCGAGCCACACCGTGCCCGATTCGGTCTTCCCGAACTTCGTGCCGTCGGCCTTCGTGATGAGCGGGGTCGCCATCGCGTGGACGTTGGCGGCTTCGACGCGGCGGATGAGGTCGACGCCCGAGGTGAGGTTGCCCCACTGGTCCGAGCCGCCGGTCTGCAGGGTGCAACCGTAGCGGCGGTAGAGCTCGAGGTAGTCGTTGCCCTGGAGGACCTGGTAGGAGAACTCGGTGAACGACAGGCCGCTCTCGTTCTTCAGGCGCGCGGACACGGATTCCTTCGCGAGCATCCGGTTGACCGGGAAGTGCTTGCCGATGTCGCGGAGGAAGTCGATCGCCGAGATCTCCGACGTCCAGTCGTAGTTGTTGACGACCTGGGCGGCATTCGGGCCGGTGAAGTCGAGGAAGCGCTCGACCTGGGCGCGGATCTTGCCGACCCATTCCTCGACGATCTCGCGCGGGTTGAGGGTGCGCTCCCCCGACATCCGCGGGTCGCCGATGAGGCCGGTGGCCCCGCCGACGAGCGCGAGCGGGTTGTGCCCGGCCTGCTGGAGCCTGGAGGCGGTGATGAGCTGGACGAGGTTGCCCATGTGCAGACTCGGCGCGGTCGGATCGAACCCGACGTAATAGGTCAGCGACTCCTGGTCCAGAGCTGTCTGGAGCACGGTCTCGTCGGTCGATACCGCCACGAGCCCGCGGGCTTTGAGGTCACTGAATACGTCGGTCACTTCGGTCCTTTCGCAACTGTGTGGACTTGCCGGCATCGAACCGGCAGGGTCAATTCTACGGCGTGCGCGACCCGGTTCCGTTCCCGTCCGGATCGCGATGGCCTCGCCGAGGCGGTCCGCCGTGCCGTGCGAGCGCCACCCCCTCACACGCTCCGGGGCGAATCCGCGAAGGTCCGCAAGCGGGCCACCTCGGCGCGGGCGTTCTCGAGCTGCGTCGCCACGGCCGAGCGCGCGGTTCCGCCCTTCGCATCCCGCGAGTCGATCGACCCGAGCGTGGTGAGGACCTCGCGGACCTCGGGGGTGAGGTGCTCGGAGATTCCGGCGTAGTCCTCGTTGGTGAGATCCCAGAGCTCGACGTCCCGGGATTCGGCGAGCTGCACGCACGCGCCGGAGAGCTCATGGGCGACGCGGAACGGCACGCCACGGCGGACGAGCCACTCGGCGATGTCGGTGGCGAGCGCAACCCTCGCGGCGCGAGGTACGCCATCCGTTCGATGTCGAACGTCAGCGTCGCGACCATCCCGGTGAACGCCGGCAGCAGGAGTTCGAGCGTGTCCGTGGCATCGAACACCGGCTCCTTGTCCTCCTGCAGATCCCGGTTGTACGCCAGCGGCAGCGCCTTGAGCGTGGCGAGCAGCCCGGTGAGATCGCCGATGAGCCGCCCGGCCTTGCCGCGGGTGAGCTCGGCGACATCGGGGTTCTTCTTCTGCGGCATGATCGACGACCCCGTCGAATACGCGTCGTGGAGGGTGACGAACGAGAACTCCTTCGTCGCCCACGCGATGACCTCCTCACTCAGCCGCGAGAGGTCGATGCCGATCATCGCGGTGATGAAGAGGTATTCGGCGAACACATCACGCGAGGCGGTGCCGTCGATCGAGTTCTCCACCGAATCGGCGAACCCGAGGTCCGCGGCCACCGCCTGCGGGTCGAGACCCAGCGACGACCCGGCCAGGGCACCCGACCCGTACGCGGAGACACCGGCCCGATCATCGAAGTCGACGAGTCGCTCGACATCGCGCAGCAGCGGCCACGCATGCGCGAGCAGGTGGTGGGCCAGGAGCACCGGCTGCGCATGCTGGAGATGTGTGCGCCCGGGCATCGGCGCCTCGGGGTGTGCCTCGGCCTGGGCGATGAGGACGTCGACGGTGTCGAGGACGAGGCCGGCGATCTCGCGGGCGTGATCGCGCAGGTACATCCGTCCCATCGTCGCGATCTGGTCGTTGCGCGACCGTCCGGCCCGCAGCTTCCCGCCGAGCTCGGGCCCGGCGATCTCGATGAGTCCGCGCTCGAGCGAGGAGTGGACGTCCTCGTCGGATTCCGCGGCGACGTACTCGCCCGAGGCGACCCGCCTCCCGAGCTCGTCGAGCGCCGCGATCATCCCGTCGAGCTCCTCAGCGGTGAGCAGCCCCGCACGGTGGAGGACGGCGGCGTGCGCCTTCGACCCGGCGATGTCGTACGTCGCCAGGCGCCAGTCGAAGTCCGTCGACTTGCTCAGCGCGGCCAGCGCATCCGCCGGTCCGTCCGAGAACCGTCCGCCCCACAGGCTCAGTCGTTCGCTCACTCGCAGTCCTTTCGTGCCGTCGCCACGGCGGCTCGTCCTGTGCCGTCCAGCGGCGTTACGCCCCGCCCGGTCGCGGGACACATCTTCGTTGCCATTGTCTCACCGCCACCGAGGCGGTCAGACGGTTCTACTCCCCCGCACCGCCCGCGGCGAGTTCGAGGAACGTCTCGGCCAGTGCCTGCCCGCCGACGGCGGCATCGGCGATGACGAGGACGGTGTCGTCCCCGGCGATCGTGCCGAAGATCCCCGTCATCGACGACCGGTCGATCGCCGAGGCGAGATACTGTGCCGCCCCCGGCGGGGTCCGCAGCACGACCGCATTGTCCTGCGCCGCGGCAGACACGAGCAGCTCCTCGAGCAGCCGCGGCAGCTTCGCATCGAGACTGTCTCCCGTCGACTGTTGCAGGCTGCGGTCACCGCCCTCACCGGGAACGGCGTACACGGATCCTGAGGTCGACCGGATCTTCACGGCCCCCACCTCGGCGAGGTCCCGGGACAGCGTCGCCTGGGTCACGGAGATGCCCTGCGTCGCGAGCTCATCGGCGAGCTCGATCTGCGAGTGCACGGACCGGCGGGTGATGAGGTCGATGATCTTCTGCTGCCGGGCGGTCTTCGTCAGCGGTGCCGCGGTCGGGTTCTCGCTCATCGGGACTCCGAACCGGATTCCAGGAGGAACGTCAGCAGGGCCTTCTGCGCGTGGAGGCGGTTCTCCGCTTCGTCGAAGACCGCCGAGGCGGGGCCGTCGATGACCTCCGCCGTGACCTCCTTGCCCCGGTAGGCCGGCAGACAGTGGAGGAACATCGCATCGTTGCCGGCGTTCATGAGCTCCTGCGTGACCTGGTACTTGACGAACGGGGAGTCCTCGTCGTCGCGACCGGCCGCATCCTGGCCCATCGACACCCACGTGTCGGTGATGAGGACGTCGGCACCATGGGCGGCGGCGACGGGATCGTCGGTGACGGTGAGCGATCCGCCGGTCTGTGCGGCCAGGGCGGTCGCCTCGGCGATGATCGCCTCATCGGGCTGGTGGCCGGTGGGGGCGGCGATGCGCACGTGCATGCCGGCGTTGACCCCGCCGAGGGCGTACGAGTTCGCCATGTTGTTCGCGCCGTCGCCGAAGTAGGCCATCGTCAGACCGGCGAGCTGCCCGCGCCGTTCGCGGATGGTGAGGAGGTCGGCGAGGATCTGGCACGGGTGGAAGTCATCGGAGAGCGCGTTGATGACCGGCACGGTCGAGTGCTCGGCCATCTCCTCGAGCCCGGCCTGGGCGTACGTGCGCCAGATGATCGCCGAGACCATCCGCGCCATGACCTGCGCGGTGTCGGCGATCGACTCCTTGTGCCCGAGCTGCGCCTCACCGGGGTTGATGATGAGCGGCTGCCCGCCGAGCGCGGCGATGCCGGCGGCGAACGACACGCGGGTCCGCGTGGAGGTCTTGTCGAAGATCACCGCGGCCGTCTGCGGGCCTTCCAGCGGGGTGCGCGAGTAGGGCGCGGCCTTGAGCTCGGCGGCGAGATCGAGGACGTGCGTGAGCTCGGCCGGGCTGAGGTCGGTGTCCTTGAGGAAATGGCGGGTCATGGTGGTCCTAGTCAGAGTCGATGGCGTCAAGTGGGCGGTCGGGGTGCGCCGAGGTGGTTTCGCCTGCTCAGTCCTCGGGTCGGAGGAGGCCGGGCAGGGCGGTGAGGAACGGGGCGATCTCCTCGTGCGTGATCGTCAACGGCGGGGCCAGGCGCAGACGGTCGGGCGTGACGGGGTTGACGATGAACCCGGCCTCGAGCGCGCGGGCGGCGACGGCCTTCGCGTCGGGATGCTCACCGGAGAGTTTTACGCCGAGGAGGAGCCCGGCACCGCTCACCGCGCTGACCCCGGGGACCTGTTCGAGTTCCGCAGTCAGCTGGTCGCCGAGGCGGCGGGCATGGTCGAGCAGTCCCTCGGTCTCGATGGTCGTGAGGACGGCGAGCGCGGCGGCGCACGCGATGGGGTTGCCGCCGAACGTCGTCCCGTGCTGGCCGGGACTGAGCAGCGCGGTGTTCGCCTCGCCGACGGTGATCGACGCACCGATCGGCATGCCGCCGCCCAGACCCTTCGCCGAGGTGATGATGTCGGGGACGACGCCCTCGCCGATCGCCGGATCCTGGTGGGCGAACCACGACCCGGTCCGGCCGACGCCCGTCTGGACCTCGTCGAGGACGAGCAGGGCCCCGGCTTTTGTCGTCAGGTCACGGGCCGCGCGCAGGTATCCGGCGGGGTGCCGGCGCACACCGACCTCCCCTTGGATGGGTTCGACGAACACGGCGGCGGTCGTGTCGTTGACCGCGGCGGCGAGCGCGTCGACGTCGCCGTAGGGTACGTGGACGACACCGGGGACGCCGGGGGCGAAGGGTTCGCGGTACGCGGCCTTCGCGGTGAGGGCGAGCGCGCCCATCGTCCGGCCGTGGAAGGCGCGTCGACGGCGATGATGATCGGCCGTCCCCCGCCACCGGCCCGACGGGCCATCTTCAGGGCCGCCTCGTTCGCCTCGGCGCCGGAGTTCGAGAGGAACACCGCGGACCCCTCGGGCAGGTCGAGGATCTCGTGGATCTTCTCAGCGAGCGCGATCTGCGGAGGCGAGGTGAAGAAGTTCGAGATGTGGCCGAGCGTCGCCGCCTGCTCACTCACTGCCTTGACCCACGCGGGGTGGCAGTGGCCGAGCGCATTGACGGCGATGCCGGCGAGCAGGTCGAGGTACTGCTTGCCCGCGGCGTCCCAGACGTAGGAGCCCTGCCCGCGGACGAGGTCGAGCTGCGGGCTTCCGAAGACGGGTGAGAGGACGCGGGAGAAGTCCTCGCGCCACGTGGCGGCGGAGTCGCTGGTGCCGGCTGCGGTTGTCGGTTCGGTCATGCGTTCGCCTCTTCGTCATCAGCCGCCTCGGTGGCACGATCGACCCCACCGTCACCGGCACCATCAACCCCAGCGTCGCCGGCGAACCCGCGATGTCCGTCGCCGAGAGGGGCGGGTTCGACGACGCCGTTCTCGACCATCGTTCCGATGCCCTCGGAGGTGAAGACCTCGAGGAGAAGCGAATGCGCCATCCGGCCGTCGATGATGTGGGCCTGCTTGACACCGTGCTCGATCGCCTCGAGAGCTGCGGTCATCTTCGGGATCATCCCCGCGTCGAGGCTCGGCAGCAGCTCCCGGAGCCGGTCGGGGCCGATGCGGGAGATCAGACTCGACGTGTCGGGCCAGTTCGCGTAGAGGCCGGGCACGTCGGTGAGCATGATGAGCTTCTCCGCCCCGAGGGCCTTGGCCACCGAGGAGGCGGCGAGGTCGGCGTTGACGTTGAGCGGTTTGCCGGCCTCTCCCCCGATCTCGGAGGCGATCGAGCAGATGACGGGCACCCGTCCGGCGTCGAGGAGTTCGCCGAGCACGGTCGTGTTGACCTGGGCGATCTCGCCCACCCGGCCGAGGTCGACGGTCTGTCCGTCCACCTCGGCGACGGTCTTGTGCGCGAGCAGGAGGTCGGCGTCCTCACCGGAGAGGCCGATCGCGGCGTTGCCGTTCATGTTGATGCGGGAGACGATCTCCCGGTTGACCTGGCCGGCCAGCACCATGCGGATGACCTCGGCGGCTTCCTCGCTCGTCACCCGCTGCCCCGCCTTGAACTCGCTCTCGATGCCGAGGCGGGCGAGCATCGAGGTGATCTGCGGGCCGCCGCCGTGGACGACGACGGGGCGGATCCCGGCGAAGCGGAGGAAGGCGATGTCGTCGGCGAAGGACTGCTGGAGCTCTGGGGAGATCATCGCGTTGCCGCCGTACTTGATGACGATCGTCGCCCCGGCGAAGGTCTTGATCCACGGCAGCGCCTCGGTCAGCGCTTCGGCCTTGACCTGGGCGGCGGCGAGCCGGGCAGCGGTGGATTTCGTGGAGAAGTCGGGCTGGGTGCTCATGTGGAGTAGGCGCTGTTCTCTTCGACGTAGTCATGGGTGAGGTCGGAGGTCCAGATGGTGGCTTCGCTGTCACCGGCGTGGAGGTCGATGACGACGTCGACCTCACGGCCGAAGGTCACATCGGCGGGGTCGGCGTAGGGTCCGGAGGCGCGGCAGACTTCCGTGCCGTTGATCGTCACGTCGATGGCCGTGGGGTCGAAGTCCGCCGAGGTGGTCCCCACCTGGGCGACGACGCGACCCCAGTTGGGGTCCTCCCCGAAGATCGCGGCCTTGAAGAGGTTCGACCGGCCCACCGCCCGGGAGACGGTGACGGCGTCGTCGATGGAGGCCGCACCCCGGGTGGTGATCGCGATGTCGTGGTGGGCGCCTTCGGCGTCGACGTGGAGCTGGCGCATGAGGTCGAGGCAGAGCTCACCGAGGAGGCCCTCGAATTCGCCCGTGTCGACGGTCGTGTCTGCGGCACCGGAGCTCATGAGGATGACGGTGTCGTTCGTCGACATGCACCCGTCGGTGTCGAGGCGGTCGAAGCTGACGTGGGTGGCCGTGCGCAGGGCCGCGTCGAGGGTGGGCTGGTCGAGCGGGGCGTCGGTGGTGAGGACGACGAGCATCGTCGCCAGGCCCGGGGCGAGCATGCCCGCGCCCTTGGCCATCCCGCCGATCGTGTAGCCCGAACCCTCGCGGGTTGCGGTCTTCGCGACGGTGTCGGTCGTCATGATCGCCTCGGCGGCATCCTGTCCTCCGGTCACGGAGTCCTCTGCGGCGGCGACGAGCTGCGGGAGGTGGTCGAGGATGCCGGCGCGGAACTCCTCTCCCCCGACGCCGATGAGCCCGGTCGAGCAGATGAGGATCTCATCGACCTGTGTCGGGGTGCCGGAGTCGGTGAGGAGGGTCGCGGTCTCCTCGGCGGTGAGCTGGGTGGTCGCGAACCCGTAGTCGCCGGTGTAGCAGTTCGCGCCTCCGGAGTTGAGGACGACGGCGCGGGCGTGGCCGGTGGCGGAGACCTGCCGGGACCAGATGACGGGGTTGGCCTGGCAGCGGTTCGACGTGTAGACGGCGGCGACGGTGGTCGCGGGACCGTTGTTGACGACGAGCGCGAGGTCCTTCGTTCCGCTGGGTTTGAGTCCGGCGGTGAGGCCTGCTGCGGTGAAGCCGAGCGGTGCGGTCACGCTCATGGGGCGACTCCTTCCAAGGGCAGGTGGGTGGTCTCCTCGAGGCCGAGGGCCAGGTGGATCGCTTGGAGCGCTTGGCCGGCGGTGCCGCGGACGAGGTTGTCCAGCGCCACGACGACGAGGACCTTCTCGGCCCGGGCGTCATAGGTGTACTGGATCTGGGCGACGTTCGAGCCGGTGGTCGCCGCGGTGCGCGGCCATTGGCCCTCTGGCAGGACGCGGACGAAGGGTTCGTCGGCGTAGGCGTCGGCGAACGCGCTGGTGAGCTGGGCGGTCAGCGCCTCTGCGTCGATGGTGCCGTCGGCGGACCGGGGTGCCTCCTCCGAGGGGTCGGCGGTCAGGGTCGCGAGGATTCCGCGGGACATCGGCACGAGGGTCGGGGTGAAGGAGATCCGCACCGGTCCGTCGGAGGGGTCGGCGCCGAGGACGCCGTTGAGGTTCTGTTCGATCTCGGGGACGTGGCGGTGGGTGCCGCCGGTGCCGTAGGGGCTGGCGTCGCCGAGGATCTCGGCGGCGGTGAGGTGGGGCTTGAGTGCTTTGCCGGCGCCGGAGACACCATTGGCGAGGACGGCGTTCAGCCCTGTCGGGGCGATGAGTCCGGTGGCGATGAGCGGCGCGAGGCCGAGGGTGACGGCGGTGACGTTGCAGCCGGGGACGGCGATGCGGTTCGTCTCGGTCAGCTGGGTGCGCTGCTTCTTACCGTCGGCGAGCAGGAGTTCGGGGAGGCCGTAGGTCCAGGTGCCCTGGTGGGCGGAGTGGTAGAAGGCCTCCCACGCTTCGGGACTGATGAGACGGTGGTCGGCGGCAAGGTCTACGATCAGGGTATCGGGGCTGGTCTCGGCCAGTTCCGCGGCGATCGCCCCGGATTTGCCGTGAGGCAGAGCGAGGACGACGACATCGTGGCCGGCGAGCACCTCGGCGGTCGAGTCTTCGATGACGAAGTCCGCATACCTGGGAAGGTGGGGCTGGTGTCGGCCGAGCAGCTCCCCGACCGAGGAGTGACCGCACACGGTGGTCACGGTGAGGTGGGGGTGGGTGCTGAGCAGGCGGAGGACTTCCCCGCCTGCGTAGCCGGTGGCGCCGGAGACGGCGACCGTGAGAGCGTTCATATGAATAACCATACAGCATCAGTAAATAATATGCAGGAGGCGTGATGACCCAGGCAGTACGTGCGATGCAGGCCGGTGGACCCGAGGTGCTCGAGGTCGGTGAGATCGAGACGCCGAGGCCGGGGCCGGGCGAGGTGCTCGTCGACGTCGAGGCGGCGGGGGTGAACTTCATCGACACGTACCGGCGGTCGGGGGTCTATCCGATGGACTACCCGCATGTCGTCGGCGTCGAGGGCACGGGTCACATCGCCGAGGTGGGCGATGGGGTCGAGACGTACAAGGTCGGCGATCGGGTGGCGTGGCACGAGGGACCGGGGTCGTATGCGACGCAGGTCGTCGTGAAGGCGGACAATCTCCTCACTGTTCCGGAGACCGTGAGCGCCGAGGTGGCAGCGGCGATGCCGTTGCAGGGTCTGACGGCGCAGTACCTGGCGACGACGTCGCATGCGATCAAGCCGGGTGATACGGCGCTCGTTCATGCCGGGGCCGGTGGGGTCGGGCTCATCCTCACGCAGATCATCAAGCATCTGGGCGGCAATGTCATCTCGACGGTGAGCACCGAGGAGAAGGCGGAGCTGTCCCGCAAGGCCGGAGCCGATGAGGTGTTCCTCTACGGTCCGGATGTCGATGTCGCGGCGAAGGTGCGCTCGCTCACCGAGGGTGAGGGCGTCGAGGTGGCCTATGACGGGGTCGGCAAGGACACGTTCGACGGCTCGTTGGCGTCGCTCAAGCCCTTGGGGTCGATGGTGCTCTTCGGCGGGGCGTCGGGTCAGGTGCCGCCGTTCGACATCCAGCGGCTCAACTCGTCCGGCGGCATCTTCCTCTCCCGGCCGTCGCTGGCGTGGATGGTCGCGACTCCGGAGGCGCTGGCGAAGCGGTGGGCGATGGTCTCGAGCGGAGTCGAGAAGGGCTGGCTCGATTTCCGCATCGGCGAGACCTTCCCGCTGGCTGAAGCCGCTGAGGCACATCGGGCGCTCGAGGGACGGAAGACGACGGGGAAGGTTGTGCTCAAGGCATGAATTGAGAGCCGATCGCTGGGCTGTGCCGCGTGGGTCGCGCACCAGGGCCCAGCGGTCGGCTGACTCTTCTGGCCGAAAGTCGGCGCTGAAAATGGCCAAGAAGTCACGTCGAAAATATCTGTGCAGGTAGAACCGCGGATTCCAGCCGACTCGTTGGTATCTTGGGCCTATGTATGACGAGTCGGTCCGCAAGGAAGTGCGCGAGTTCGTTACCGAGCGCGAGTGGCAGCAGTTCCATACGCCGGAGAATCTGGCGAAGAGTGTCAGCATTGAGGCTGGCGAACTCCTCGAGTGCTTTCAGTGGGGCGGCGCCGACCTCACGTCGGCGAAAGACGAACTGGCGGATGTGCTGACTTATTGCCTGCTGCTCGCAGACCGACTGGGCGTGGATCCCGACACTATCGTTCTCGAGAAGCTCGCGACAACCCGCGAGAAGTACCCCGTCGAGAAGTCACGCGGCCGGAGCGAGAAGTATGACCAGCTTTAAGCTCGAACGCTTCCCGTTCGGCTCCGACGAAGTCCGCGCTTGGGGCGCAGTCGATCCTCGCCATCGAAACTGGCCGGTCGTCTACGTCATGAACAACGACAAGCAGGTCTACGTCGGCGAGTCCCTCAACGTCGAGGGGCGGATGCGTCAGCATTTGGAGTCGAGGGAGAAGCAGCGCCTCAAGTCGGTGCGGGTCGTTCTCGACGACACATTCAATAAGTCGGCATGCCTCGACTTGGAATCCTTCTTGATCCGCATGTTCCACGGCGACGGTCGTCTTCAGGTGCTCAATCTCAACGCTGGCATCACCGATGCCGAGTACTACGACCGAGAGACGTACAACAAGACGTTCCGGCAGATCTTCGACGAACTCCGAACTCACGAAGAGATGTTCCAGCGGACTGTTCCGCAGATCGTCAACAGCGATCTCTTCAAGCTGTCGCCGTTCAAAGCACTCAATCATGACCAGGCGATCGCGGTCGACGACATCCTCGAAGGATTCTTCGATGACCTCGCGACTGGCGTCAGCAATACCGTCGTGGTCGAGGGCAACCCGGGAACCGGCAAGACAGTGGTCGCAATCTACATGCTAAAGCTCCTTGAGGACATCCGGCATCACGATCCCGAAGAGCCTTTGGACATCGACTCGATCTTCAGCGACTATTTCACACCGGAGCATGCCGAACTACTCAATACACTGCGTTTTGCGATGGTCGTTCCTCAGCAGTCGCTGCGCGACTCGATTGCCAAAGTATTCAAGCTCACGCCGGGGCTTCACAAGAACCAGGTGTTGACGCCGTTCCAGGTCGGAGAAAGTCGGGAGCAATTCGACCTCCTCATCGTCGACGAGGCTCACCGCCTCAATCACCGCGCCAACCAAGCCTCTGGGCCGCTGAACAAGAAGTTCCGAGAGATTAACGAGCGCCTGTTCGGTTGGGACGATCCGCAGCTCACTCAGCTCGATTGGATTCGCAAACAAAGTCGGCACTCCATACTCATGTTGGACGTCGGCCAAACCGTGCGCCCCGCAGATCTCCCTGTCGCTATGACCAAGCAGCTGGCAGTCGAGGCTAGAGCGGCCGGACGACACTACCCTCTGCAAACACAGATGCGTATCGCTACTGACAAGGATTACGTCGATATATCCGAGCGCTTCTCAGCGATAACCCACCATCAGCTCCAGTGGACTTTGGGGACTACGACCTCAGACTCTTCACAGACCTCGGCGAGATGCGCGAAGAGCTGCGCAAACGAGAAGAGGAATACGGCCTCTCGAGATTGGTAGCGGGATATGCGTGGCCATGGCTCAGCAAGAGCAGCCCGCAAGCCTACGACATCGAGATCGATGATCAACGGATGCGATGGAACTCGACCATCACCGATTGGATCAATTCGCCGCAGTCCGTCGACGAGGTCGGTTCAATCCACACGGTTCAGGGATACGACCTCAACTATGCCGGGGTCATCATCGGCAATGACCTGCAGTTCGATCCAGCGACACAGAAACTCTTGTTCAATCGCGCCAGCTACTACGACAAGAAAGGTCAAGAGAATAACCCGAAGCTCGGGATCACCTACTCCGACGATGACCTACTCGGGTACGTGAAGAACGTCTACAGCGTACTACTCACTCGCGGAATTCGAGGTACATACCTCTATGTAAACGACCAACCTTTAAAGCAATACTTCGAAGAAGTACTCCACTTACACGATGTCAATCTTAAATGTAGCTAGCCATTGAAAATACTCGAAACTCTTTGACAATACGCTTCTTCGGATGGCTCACCTCACTCAAGCCAGGTAGAACCGACGAGGAGAATCGCTGAAACATCTTCCGGCTCAGCAGCGAAATTTCAACTTATCACCCGATACGGTTCACACGATAACCGGCGAACTACGCCGTATGAATATAATGGAGATCTGGCGCCGAGGACACCATCGTAAAACATGAGAAGATAAGCACAGAAATTTTGGAGAATGAACGAACAACAAAGAATCTACATAACCAGAAAACGAAACTGGGCGGTCTCGCGTGGTCCAAATCGCCCGAGTGAATTTTAAGCATAGAGGAAACAAATGTCCACCACCGTTGTACTAGGTGCAGGCTTTTCAATTGCCGCCTGTCGCGAATTCGTTACAACGAACGAATTGGGAGAACGAATCGAAAACTCGTCAAACAGAAAGCGATCTTGGTCAGTTTCATCGAATTCACGCGACAACAACAGTTTCGAAGCGGTGTTATCGCGACTTGCAGAACCCCAGCCCGATCTGACTGACTCGCAAAATCTCGTCAATTCTGCAATGTTCTTAAATCTTACCGAAAAAATACGAGAAGTTATCATTGATTGTCAACGCAAATCAATGAACAGCCTCGCGCCGTGGTGGTTCGATCGATTTGTCGGACACCTCCACTCAAATGCGTCTACGGCTATAACGTTCAATTACGACACACTCATAGAAAATGCGTTGGCGCGAAAACCGTACTTTGACAACTCCTTCAATAGAGCCACCCCGGAAGCCGCGCTGAAATATATGCCGATGAACGCTGAAACTCCACAGCGAGAAATAACTTCAGAAGAAGCTCCATCTGTCACCTTAAGACTAATCAAGCTCCACGGGTCAGTCGACACTTTCTGGGTTAATGGGGATAGCTCTGGGTCAACCATCCGAAGATGGCCACGAGGAACCTGGAACGATCGAACCCAATATCTAGATGACCCCGCGCTTCCCCAACTACTTCCCGGCAGATCACCGTTTATCGTGCCACCTGCCGCCGCTAAAACCGCGTATTACCGAAATCCGCTACTGCGTCAGCTCTGGCAGGACGCACGCGCTGCGCTTTACGCAGACCGAGTTTCACTCGTTGGGTACAGCATACCCCTGACAGATCTGGTCTCATCAAGCATGCTGGGTGAAGTATTACGAAGCACACGTTCGCAGATTGACGTGGTCAATATTGATACTGAAGGCCCAGCTAAAACGCTTGCTGAACTTGGCATCAATCCGCGGCGAATTTCAAAATTCACTAGTATTGAAGATTACGTCGAGGATATCGACAAGCCGAAGAGATTGGGGTTTGCAAAGAGACAAGATCAACGTGAAAGATGGCATAATTTTGACTATATTAAATCGCTACCGATTGCTATCGGGTCAAGGGGAATTCCCGAATTGTCCATAGACAGCTACTCATACGACTATCAAACAGGCTCCTATGATCTAAAAATCTCGAGAAAAAAGCTTGATGCCACTAATTGCAACTATCAGAAACCGACTCAACTATGCCTGGAAACTCTCCGCGCGAAAGATACAGCTATTCCAGATATTCGACTGCGGGCCGTGTTTCCAGATGGGCAGAAGGCGTCCATTCCTTGGGCTAGTGTATATTTCTCCTCACCGGAGAGCTGCGATTGGTTGGTATTGAAACCATCAGCGATACCTTTCTATCTCCTATTATAGATCGGGCATACTCGCTAAGGACTTACCGCCTGCTGCCGGGTCGAAGAGCTAGCCAAATAAGTCAAGTTTCGCAATAAAATTAAGCCGAAACGGTTATCGCAAGGCATTCTTGTAAAAACTCTAAGCGCGTCAATGAATAAAATTTCCACCCATCAATATTGGCCAATAGGCCTCGCCAAGTACACGTAACACGGCTCATGGTAATTGAGAATATAGGACCGGTCTAAAACCGCCGGGCTCGAGGGGACGCCTGTCAACTTAGAGGTTGCGCAGATGAAGAGTCATCACCAGACATACTGCTTGACAGGCTTCGAATCCCACCGGTATCGGATCCATAACTCCATCAACAACCGTTTGTCGACGATGATCGCATTCGCCAACCGCACCCACGCCTCCTGAACAGTCTCCTGTCCCTCCAGTACAACTCGCATCAGACCAAACGCCTGCGTGTGCCACGCATTCGCCCGCTCGAGCTTTCAACGCCTCGTGCGATTAATCGCGATGATTGCTCCCTTCAGCGAGATCTTCCATTCACACCACAGACGGCCCAGTAGGTGCCGAGTCGCACGTGAGTCGTATCTGGCATCGAGGTCAAGCCGGATGTGATTGGGCAGTCGGAACCCGACTCGTTTGAGCCATGTCAGAGTCGGTTCCAACAACATTGAGTCGTGTCGGTTGGCCCGCCCAAGATACAACTGATCGGAATGCCGTGTCCCTCAGTGTGCAAAGATCGCTTATGTCCCGCTTTCGCCGGATCTGTCGGGTTGTGTCCTACACTTACCACGGCTTGTAGCATGCCGAGCAGTCTGTTCGCATGTCGAAGACAGACCCGCGAGCAAGGCCGATCTTCCACCACACCAGGGATGCTATTGAGGCACAATTGACGACTACGTTCGCAACGTTGGCCGTGTCGAAGTTCACGCAAGTCGCGACTGGAGCGTCGTTGAAGAAGATGGTCACTATTCTGCGGCAGTTACGGAAGTTCACTGGACGGGTCGGTAAAAAGGACACCGCTTTCAAACCCGAGGTCAACGGGGAAGTGAAAGAAATCGCGGGTGAGCTACTGTCCGACCGGTTTGCGGGGCACCTAAGTTGTGGAACCTAGGAGACGACTACACCCTTGATCGCCGAGAGCCACTTGACCACGCCGACATGTTTGAACGTCTATCCGCTTATTGACACGTTGCAGTCAGCGTTCAGAAATCTGCACTCTCGACTACACGCGTCTCGAGAACGGCCATCCGAAATACAAACGCTGATTCAAGAAAACCAGTTATATCATTTACTTCCATTGACTACTTCAGGAAGCACAGCCGGCAAATTGAGAATCTTTTCCTGAAGCAGATCTGCAACTTCACTCAAACTGCGATGCGAAAGGTCAATATGGCCAACCGTCTTCGGCAATCCAACGATATCAGGTCGCCGGTCCCCCACTATTAACGGTAACAAATAATCTTCGGTTCGCTTCGCGGCAGCGGATTTACCAATTTCGAACTCGAACGCAGCCCAGTCTCGTTCAGGGTAATCTGGAGACAAGCAGACGATCATGAATTGAGCATCCTGACTGTATACTTTTGCCAACTCGGTCCGTAAGTCTTTTCCCCATAAAGTAGCTTGCTGATCAAAGTCGTAAAAGACTTCTAATCCTCGTTCTTCAAAAACACTGACTAGATCAGCTACCACCGCTCGATCAGTACCAGCAAACGAGACTGCCACATCAAATTCGTAACCGAGTCGCCTGATGTTCACCTGTGAACGCACTCGCGAGAAATCCAGATGATCAAGATAGAATCTAAAAACTGGATCATCAATTGTCAGCGTCCCATTCTCATACAGTAGGATATCCGACAACGAGTTTTCCTCGATTACCGTCGGCAACGCCTTCAGCGCGCGGTAAAATGAATTACGTTGACGGCTTTTCTGGCGAGCATCCTCACTGCCAATTATCTTATGATAAAGTTCATCCCTTGAAATCTGGTCTTTGCCGCTTTTAGCGACTTGCTCGACAATAGAATAGTACGTGTCATGCACCGATCTAGCTTGTCTTCGACCTCGCGCAAGACTAACAATTTTGTTTAGGTAACGAGCATCGTATTGTTGAACGACTGAAGACCGAATTAATGGTAAATTTACGTCCAGAGAGACTGTTTCACCAGGGACAGTTTCAAGTACGTCCGCCTGGACGCACGTGATTCTGCATATTGCCTGGAAGATTGAAGGGGATCCTTGTGCCGCCGTTATTGCCAAATCTTTGCTTTTTGTGTCGAATTTGACATTCAATGCCTCTTCGCCTTTTGAAATTAGCTTTTGCATAAATTCATTGGACTGCTTGCCAATGTGCCACGAGTCGTTTCGAATTGCGAGTTCGGAGTCTTGACCGAGTATCGCCTCGCTGGTCTTTGCGATGCCTATCATGAACAGGCGAATTCCTTGCTCGTGCCAAAGCTTCAGGTATCTAGCCAACTCTGTTCGAGCAGCTAATGATAGGTGATGAACATCGTCGATCATCACAATCTCGTAAAGCTTGAGCCATGGTTCTATCTCTTCGGCTGTCGGCCCAACATCAAACTCGTTCCCGAAAACTTCGAGAATGCTGGAGGCATGAACGTAGCTACGGCCGCTAAACGCATGTACTCGAGCTGCCCCCATACCGAGGGACGCCAGTGTTCGGTTGGCAACCGTCGACTTTCCGCTACCAGATGGCCCGACTAACGTTACGTGTTTTTCCTTGAGTGGCAAGGGAACCCTTCAATTGCTGGGCCTCCGCCGGCGGAACGTAAGTAACCTCCGGGAGGCCTGCTTCATTAAATACTTGACCAAGTTTATAGTTCATTGCTCAAGGTCCTCCACAGTGTTTACGCCTCGAAAACTAAAAGTCTATCTGCAGTTCGCTCTGACTATAACAGATAGGAGGTATTCGTGACTATCTAAGTTGTCTACCCCACCGAGTCCCACGCCATCCGCTGCCTCAGCGCCGGCGCCAGCACCAGCGCCGCGAGCGCACTGCCGGCCAGAAGCACCCACGCCCCGAAGTACGTGAAGAGATTGAGCTCCGGCGCCAACTGGGGTCCGAAATCGGCGGCCATGAGGATCACTCCGCCGAGGATGAGCGCCGTCGAGACGATCACCTGGATGAACTGCTCGACCGTGGACTTGAGCAGGTTCTTGATCATCGAGATGTTCAACCCGCTCGTGCCGACATCCAGAGTGCCGTCCTGCAGGTGTCCGGCGATGCGGGCGACCTGTGCCGGCAGCTCCGCCATCTGCGGCAGCGTCGCCGCGAAGTAGAGGGTGATCTCCTGCCGGTCGATGCCCAGACCCCCGACCTGCCGGAGCAGGTCCTTCCCGTTCTGCGTCACCAGGGTATGCAGGTTGAGCCGCAAGTCAGGCTATTGGTGACGGGTTTCCCGCTTTCCGAAAGGCGGACCTCTCTCTATATCGAGAGATCGCCGGCTCAGGCCGCCGGGTTAGCTTTACCCCACATCCACAGCATCACGTCGAACACACGGAGAGTCGACAGGTCCGGCCGACCGATCTCAGTCCGCAGCAGGGTCGCGCGTTCCTCGAGGTAATCGCCTTCAGCGTTGAACGCCTCCCACCACAACCGCCACGAGTCGCCTCGCTCCAGTCCGATTACGCGTTTCACTACTGAATCCTCGATCGGAATGAGCGCCGGTCGTTTACGAGCCATGATCTTGCTGGTTGTCGTCGGCCCGACTCCCCACCGGCGTTGACCTGGCAGATTGCGTCGAAGCAGGTCCCACAACTCCAGTGCCTTCGACTCAGGCCCCAAATGCCGCTCGAACTGTGCTTCGGAGAGAGATCCAATGCCTACGTTCGGGATCTGGTCGAGCAATCCGGTGAACGCCACTGCCTCTTGTCCAAGGATGGCGATTCCAGCCTTCGCCGGGACGTTGACACTCAGGGTCGAGACTGAATACAAGTCTGCTGCGGTGATGACGTTCTCTTTTCCCGGTTCGGCACCGATCGACTCGAAATGCGCCCCGGTGTAAGAATCTTCTGCGTAGTATTCCCTGAGCAGATCTGCAGCTTCAGCTTCGGTGATTCCGTGCACCGCGTCGAGGATTCCCATTCCGTCCACCTGTCATGATCATTGTCGAATACTACCGTCGTGGCCAATCGATACTCTACCGATGATGTGACTCGCTGCGTGCTGTCACTCGCTGGGAAGGAAGTATGGAGTTGGGTCAAGAGTTACCTCGGAAACCATTTGCTCACCGTCGACGAGGTCACTGAGTATACGAGTGCCAGCTCTTGCAATGGCTTCCTGAGCAGCAATCAACATCAACGGGAGGTCCTTCTCAATATCAGACAGGTGAGCTTCGCGCTTTCGGACCTTGATTCCGGTGTATTTGCCGTTGTGATTGGGGCCGATCCGTGTCGCTTCGGCAGGATATGGTAACGCGTCCTGCTCTGTGTCGTTCGCAGGCAACCCTTCGGAGATGGTCAGAAGCTCAGTTACGAGCTCGTTGGATCGAACTGCGCGCTCGAACGCTCGTCGCATGTAGAGCTGGGTGAGCGCGTCCAACGCATCAATGAAGCCCTTCTCAATAGGAGTTCCCGCGTCCGCTTCCAGGACGTCGAAGTAGTGGTCCGCCAATTGGTGAAAGACGGGAACGAGTCGCTCGCGTTTGTACTGCATCGACCGACGGAAGTAGTTCTCTCTCTGTTCGAGATCTGTGAGGTCGAGCTCAACGGCATCAAGGTCGTCAGCGACTGTTGAAATTGCGGGGGACATGCGCTCTACCGCGTCACGAACAGATCTGAGGTGCTCCAATTCGTCGAGCGCGCGTGCATCGTCCATGAGCTCTCGGTGGAGATTTGATGCCACCAGGCGCACCCTGTCTACGTTCACTGATCCTCCGATCGTCGATGGCATCGCACTCGCTTCGCCAGCTGTTCGATCACGACCCTAGACCGCGGTCCTGACACGAGATTCCTCAGCGGAACGGAAGTTCTCGTCTGAAGCCCTGATCGACACACGTCGAACCGCTTCTCGCATACAACGAGAGGAATGCTTGGACCGGCAGGAACAATGCGCGCGCTCTAAGGATGAGCCGTGTCCCTCGTCGCCGATGGCGGACGCTCCATCAGTGCTCTGAGTTCTGCTCGGCGTTCGACCCGTGCGAGTCGCTTCTTTTGCCACTCCTCGATCGCTGCGATCACTGTCGTTCGGAAGGTGTCCATGCCCTTGTCGATGTCGACGAATCGCACTTCTCGGTCGTTGACCCGCACTCCGTAAACTCCGGTTTGCGTTTCGTCTCGCAGCACGGTCACATTTCCGCTGTCTGACGAGAACGGTGTTGCCTCACGCAGATCATTGAGTTCCAGCTGATTTGAGAAGTGCGTCAACAGGTGCGCTACGTTGTTGTTCTTATTCATGAGCCCCCCGTGGGCGTCGGCGAACCGGGCAATGATCGCGTTTCCAGCTGCCGAACACGTAGTGCCGAGGTCGCCCGCGGGAGTCGACTCGGCGAACGTCGCAAGGCGCTCGACCTCCCCTTCTGCAAGTTCGAGAAAGACAGATTCCAACTCGACTGCTGTTTCCCACACCAGATATCTGAGTTCGTTCAGACGCTCCTGCCCGGCAGCCTCAGCGTGGGCACTCGAGCAAGTACCACCGCATACGTGAACATCTTCGAGGTCCATCTGCCGCAAGGCAGGCATCTGGGCGGCCAACAAGCGCTCTTCGGACTTCAGCCGTTTAATGTAGGTTCTCAACCTATCAGCTCTATCAAACAACGACTTCTCAGCCATAGGTTCACCCCTCCTCGTTCTTACACAAATTCCGACGGATTGGCATAACTATTCAACTATCCGGCGTGCAGTCATTAGTCATGTCTCCATCAGGACTCTCGTCAGAGTTGACTGTGTAAGGCCGAATCGACTCTTGATACAAATATTCTTGGTCTTCGTCGATTGAAAAGATCTCCCGCTCCATAGCGTGCGCACTTCGAGACAAAGACATTTCTTCGACGAGTTCCTTCGATTCCTGGGCAATCCTCGTGATGAACTCCGTGTTGATCACCTTCTCATCAGCAGCTTTGATCTCTCGGTCGCCCACACGAATGCCGTTGTTCGGTTTGTCAGGCCCCTCAGAAAGTAGAACTGCACCTATGCCGGTTTGAGGCTGGTGACCCGCATTAGCCTGGACTGGAAAGCTGAGTTCGTCCGAGAATTCCAGAAGCCGCTGCACTGTTGAGTTCTTGATTTCCACTTGTTCTTCATACTGCCTGGCGATCGAATCAAGAAGCGAAGTTACGGCAAACGCGCACTGTTCAGCTAAACTACCAAGCGGAGAATCTTCGTGGATTTCACGCAACCTCTCGAACTCACTGTTCGCGTATTTGAAATAGATGTCTCGGAAGTTCGACACCAGTGAATCGCGAAACGTTTTCATCGAAGTGCGGATCAAATCGCCCTCTGAGGGGTTCACGCTCGAGCTTGCCGGGTTAGACGACTCCACATTGTCATCGGTTCCCCAGGTATGAACGCTGCAGCAACCACTTTCTGGTTCCTCTCGTTCCATCGCGGCGAGTCGATCGTCCACCTCTTTGAGCGCGTGACTGAGTCTCGAAAGCTCGAAAAAATAGTCACTGCCATCCGCGCGCATATCGGCTCCCTCATCACGCTGACATCCGGGTACTCGGGTGTGTCAACTTGAGGCTAACGTCCGCCCATGACACATGGATCTTCTTCGGGGCGAACCTGACGTGCTTCATTGAGGTAGATAGCCAGGAGCTCGTCGGCGTTATTGCAGGTCAGCAGGCAGCAAGATAGAAAGTTGGGGATTAGTCGAGTCCCCAATATGAGTGAACGAGCCGACGACTGAAAAATAGTCCCATCATGTCCGGGGCATCCGCGGTCCAGATCGTGGCGAGACACCACGGCAAGCTCACCGTCATCAATCAACTAGGACTACTGCATTTCCACACTCACCACGTCTCACCGCGCGTAGCCAGGCATGCTCAGCTCAGTCCGCTCCGGGTTCTGGAGCACCCATGACACTGCTGTTTCAGTGAGCACGTCGACGGCCGCCGGGTCGCATCGACCGCCGCTGACCTCTTTGATCGCCCAGTCCGCATCCCGCAGAGCCTGCCCTTTCAGCGGCACACCGGTGCGCACATATTGCGCGTACGCCTCCACCATGGCGTCAAAGTCGTCGTCCCAGTTCGCTCCGCCGTTGTTGAGCAACTCGTAGCCGACGCGACCCGCGATGCGAATGACTTCGCCCTGCACGCTCTCGGCTGGACCGTTCCCCGGCACAAGCATGTCCCAGAGCTCCGAGAACTGCTTCTTCCACCCGATCGCTGTCACAGTGATCCGCTCACCCCCGGCGAGCGAGCGCGGGCGCGAGGGCTGCTCGATGTCGAACATTTCTAGTAGCCCGATCATCGCATCAACAGTCTCAGACCGCGCGTTGCCGGCAGCTTCGAAGCGGCGAAGTTCCTTCATCGCTTTCGACAGGTAGGGGCGCGCGTCCTCGCTCAGTTCTCCTCCGCGGTCGACGAGGAGCTCGACCACCGGCAGACCCTGTTCGACCTTGAAGGCTTCGCAGCGAATGGCCGCAAGGTCGAGGGCGGTCCACCCCATGCTGTCCTCTTCGTCTAACGCCGAACTTGCGCCGGCGTCGAGGAGAAGTCTGACGATGTCAAGGCGGTGTTTCTCGCGCTGCGGCCAACGGGGTGTGCTTGCTTCCTGAGCGGATCGGATCGGCACCCCGTTCCACCAGTTCACGGACGACCTCGACGTCCCCGGCTCGAGCGCGTGTGACCAGCGGCGAATTCCCGAAGCGGCTTTCTGCCTCGATATCGGCTCCCTGATCCAGCAGCCAGCGCACGCCGTCAACGTCCACGGTGCTGAAGGCGAGCGCCGTCTGCTTGTCATACCCACCACGGGCATCGACTGACCGTCGGTCGAAGATCTCCTGCAGCTCATTGAGCGTGTACGGTTCCCCGAACTCGCGGAAGTCCTTCGGCAAGGTCACGAGCTTCTTCGCCATGGCTCTCCTTCATCCGCCGTGCGGTGCAGCTGCACCCGACTGTCCCAGGCTATCCGGTGCCTCAATGCCGGAGCCAGGACTAATGCGGCAATGACTCCGCCATCCAACAGCTCCCATGCCCCGGCGCACATGAAGAGCTTGAACTCCGGGGCCGGTCGCCCTACCCCGCCGACCTGTCCGCAACCCACCCGCGCACCTGGTCCTCGAGCACTGTGAGCGGCACGCTGCCCAGGCTGAGGACGAAGTCGTGGAAGTCCCGGATGGAGAACGACTCCCCCAGCGCGTCCTCGGCCTCGGCGCGCAACTTCTCGATCGTCAGCTGCCCCAGATAGTAGGCGGTGGCCTGTCCGGGCCACGAGATGTAGCGGTCGATCTCGGTGACGATCTCGTGCTCGGCGATCGCCGTGTTGGCCCGCAGGAAGTCCTGCGCCTGTTCGCGACTCCACCCCAGCGCATGCATGCCGGGGTCGACGACGAGGCGCACCGCCCGCCACATCTGGAACGACAGCATCCCGAGGCGCTCATACGGCGTTTCGTACATCCCCATCTCATCGCCGAGACGCTCACAGTAGAGCCCCCACCCCTCCCCGAACGCAGAGATGTAGAGCTTGCGGAACTCCGGAAGATCGAGCTCCTCGGCCAGCGACAGCTGGAACGAATGCCCCGGTGCCGATTCGTGGAGCGTGAGCGCCGGCAGCGAATAGAGCGGCCGCGCAGGCAGGTTGTACGTGTTGACCAAGTACCGGTCCGGTGCTCCCCGACCGAACGTGTCGAACGGCGCGATCTCGCTCGGCGTCTCCATGATCGCGAAACGCTGCCGGGGCAGACGCCCGAAGTACCGGTGCACGACCCGGTCGAAGGCCTTGCACGTATAGGCCGCCTCGGCGAGCAGCTGCCGCGGAGTCGTCGCATAGAACTGCGGATCGGTGCGCATCTGCTCGAACAGTCCCGGCAGATCACCGGCATACCCGACCTCGGCCGCGATCTCCTCCATCTCCGCACGGATCTTCCTCACCTCGGACTGCCCGAGGTCGAAGATCTCCTCCGGAGTGAGATCCGTCGTCGCATACTCCCTGATCTGCGACCGATAGAACTCGAGACCCCCGGGCTGATCGGCGGCCGCGATCGACTCCGGCAGATGCGGCAGATACTCCTCGGTGAGAAACGCCAGCAGCTCCCGATAAGCCGGCACCACCTCGGCGCCGAGCACCCGGACCGCTTCCTCCCGCAGACCGTCGCGAACGTCGACCGGCATCACCGACGGCAGCCGATCGAACGGCCCGAAGAACGCGAGCTCGGTGATATCAGCCGCCTCGGCGACGGCCCTGACCGGTTCCTCCCGCCCGACCATGCTCACCCGCGCCGGACCGAAGCCCCGGGCGACACCCGCCCGCATATTCTCGATCTGCTGGGCGAAGTGCCGCGGAATGTCCCGCAGCATGCTCAGATAGTCCCGTGCCGCCTCGGCGTCCTCAAGAACGAGCCGATAGCCGACGAAGGCGAGGTTGCGCCAGAACGCCGAATCCGCCGTCGCCGGACGCTCCCACATCCGATGCCGCTGCGCCTCGACGAGCGCCTCGACCTGCTGGCGGTAGACGAGGAAGTCGACCGTTTCCCCGGCGGAGAGCTGCGCGACATCGATCGCCTCGAGGGCGACGACGGTCTCCTCCCACCTCTCCTGCCGACGCCGCTGCGCCTCCTCACCGACGTCGGGCAGGAAGTCGACGACCGTGGCCATATGCGTGAGCGGACCGAACTCCGCCTCCCGCCACGACCACTCCGCCTCGATGATCTCCGCGAGAACAGCACCCTCTGCTGTCCTCTCCGCTGCCGACTCACTCACGCCGGTCCACTCCCTTCTCATTCCACTGTCCTCGCGCATCCGGCCCGCTCCCGTCGACCCCGCTTAGAACCCTGCCCAGCGCACGGTCGACGGGACACACCGTCACACCGGCTGATTCGACTCCGGCTTCTGCCCACCGAGGGCGGCCCACGCCACGAAATCCTCGATGTCGGCAAGCTGATCGACGCGCACCTGCTGATTGACGTACATCATGTGCCGGCCGGGTAGTAGCGCCGCACGATCTGATCGTGGCCCTCCGCGGAGATCCGCAGATGAGCGAGCACATGCTCCGAAGCGGCGAACGGCGTCGCGGCATCGTGGTACCCGAAGCCGACATGCACCTTGAGATCCGGGTTCATCCGCATGGCCGACGCCAGATCCTCCGCGGTGTTGACGAGCGCGTTCTCGAACTCCTTGAACGACCAGGGATGGACGCGACCGGTGAGCACCTCATAGGTCAGGTCGGTCTCGTACCCGAGCTCGGCACGGAGCAGCTGGTTGATGCCCACGGTGTAGGGGTACTGGATGATCGGGTAGGCCGGATCGTCACCGAGCGTCCCCGCCGAGACCTTCCCCGGATGCGCGGTGAACCGCGCATCGAGGCGCCCGACCCGCAGGTGCTCATCGCGGAGGAGCTCCGCGAAGAACGTGACATCGTCGATCCGCAGGTCAGCGAGCCGCACGAAGTCCTCGCTTACGCCGATGAGTGCGGCCAGCCGCCGCCCGACCTCTGCGCGTTCCGTCTCGCCAAGGCGGTGGCCCCGCTCGAGGGCGCGACTGTAGTCCCCGTAGGCGAACTCGGTGGCCTCGGCGACGACGTCCTCGACGCTGCGGCCAGGATGTTTGCCGTGGTAGTGCGCTGCGGCGGCGAAGGTCGGCAGGAAGTGAGCGTAGGGCGCCTCATTGCCCTCGTTGAAGATCAGCGTGCCGAAGTCGAGGACGGCCGAGATGAGGATGATCCCGTTGAGCGCGATGCCGTGGCGGGTGGCGAGATGGCCGGCCAGGGCCGCCGCCCGCGTCGTCCCGTACGATTCGCCGGCGAGGAACTTCGGTGAGATCCACCGGTTGTTCCGGCTCAGCCACAGTCGGATCACCTCGCCGACGACGTCCCGGTCACCGGTGAAGCTGTGGAAGTCCGCCGGCTTCTCCCCCTCCGCGGTCCGCGAATAGCCGGTGGTCACGGGGTCGATGAAGACGAGATCGGCGTAGGCGAGGGTCGTCTCGAGGTTGTCGACGAGCCCGTAGGGCGGCGGGGTGCGGTCGCCGATGTCGTTGGTCACGACGCGGCGGGGGCCGAAGAGGCCGATGTGCAGCCACGCCGAGGAGGATCCGGGCCCGCCGTTGAAGACGAAGATCACCGGGCGGTCAGCATCCTGACCGCCGTCGTCGGCGACCGCGGTGTAGGAGGTGAGGAAGATCTGCGCCTTGGGTTTGAGGCCTTCGAAGACTCCGTCCTCGACGACCTCGGCGCCGATGACCATCCGTCCCGTCTGCGCCCGGTACTTCAGTGTCCCGGTCGGCAGGGCGAGCTCATGGTCGGTGACGACGAAGTCATCGACCGGGTCCGTCCTCTTAGGTGCGGCATCCGCGGGCTGGGTCTGCGTGGGTGTATCCGTCATCATGTCCTTTCGCCGAGGCGGTCAGTGGGTGCGTGAGATCGTGGGCACGGCGGCGAGCAGTGCCTTCGTGTAGTCGTGCTGGGGTGCGTCGAAGATCTGGTCCCGGGCGCCCTGTTCGACGATGCGACCGGCCTTCATCACCGCGACCTGGTGGGCGATCTGCCGGACGACGGCGAGATCGTGGGCGATGAAGATGTAGGAGAGGTCCCGTTCTCTCTGCAGGTCGGCGAGGAGGTCGAGCACCTGTGCCTGGACCGAGACGTCGAGGGCCGAGACCGCCTCGTCGCAGATGACGAGCTTCGGGTCGACGACGAGGGCCCGGGCGATGCCGATGCGCTGTGCCTGTCCCCCGGAGAACTGCCTGGGGTAGCGACGGGCGTGGTCCGGGTTGAGTCCGACGCGCTCCATGGCGGCCCTGACGAGCTGCCGGTAGCCGCCGGCGACGCGGCGCTTCTGGTAGCGCAGGGGTGCGGAGATCAACTCCTCGACGGTGTGGCGCGGATTGAGCGAGGAGTAGGGGTCCTGGAACACCACTTGGACTCCGCTGCGGAAGTCCCGCAGCGCTGCCCCCGAGCGGTCGGTGACCTCGACTCCGTCGAACTCCATTGTCCCCGAGGTGGGGTCGATGAGCCGGGCGATCATTCGGGCGGTCGTCGACTTGCCGGAGCCGGACTCGCCGACGATGCCGAGGGTCTCGCGCCGGTGGACGCGGAATGAGACATCATCGACGGCGGTGACTTTCTGCCGGCGTCCGGTGCGGAACTCCTTGCGCAGATTCGTCGCCGCGAGCAGCGGGGTGGTCGTCGGGGTCATGTCTGAGTCCTCTCTGCGCCGGTGAGGATCGGCTCGGGCAGGTCGATGGCGTCGTCGAGGCGCGGGGTCGCTGCGAGCAGCGCGCGCGTGTACTCATGGGACGGTGCGGCGAAGACCTCGGCGGCGGTGCCCTGTTCGACGGTGACGCCGGCGCGCATGACGGTCACGTGATCGGCGATCTGACTGACGACGGCGAGGTCGTGGGTGATGAAGAGCATCGCGGCACGGGTCGTCTCCTGCACCTCGGCGAGGAGATCGAGGATCTGCGCCTGCACGGTCACGTCGAGGGCCGTCGTCGGTTCGTCGGCGATGATGAGCTCGGGTTCGCACACGAGCGCCATCGCGATCATCACCCGCTGACGCATCCCCCCGGAGAACTGATGGGGGTAGTGGCTGACGCGGTTGCCCGCGTCAGGGATGCTCACCCGGTCCATCGCCTCGGCGGCCTTGACCATCGCTGCCGCCTTCGACCCGCCCTTGTGGGTCCGGTACGCCTCGGCGATCTGGAAGCCGACCGTGTAATAGGGGTTGAGGGAGGACAGCGGATCCTGGAAGATCATCGCGATCCGATCCCCGCGGAGGCGGCGCAGGGACGCCTCCGACCGGTCGAGCAGCTCGTCACCGCGGAAGCGCACCGACCCCGAGGTGGTCGCCTCCTTCGGCAGGAGTCCCATGATCGCCAGCGACGTCATCGACTTGCCCGATCCGGACTCGCCGACGAGTCCCATCGTCTGCCCGCGCTCGATCGTGAACGAGGACCCGTCGACGACGGTGCCGAGCGGGAAGTCGATGCGTAGGTCGGTCACCGACAGCACCGGGCCGTCCGGATCAGCGGCAGGGGGCAGGGCGGTCATGCGGCACTCACTCTCACTCGGGGGTCGAGGACCCGGTACAGCAGATCGACGACGAGGTTGGCGATGATCACCGCGAAGGCGGCGAGCAGCGTCACGCCCATGATCACCGGCTGGTCGTTGACGGCCAGGGCGTCGTAGGCGTACCGACCGACGCCGTTGAGACCGAAGACGGTCTCGATGATGAGCGAGCCGCCGAGCAGGGTCGCGAAGTCGACCCCGAGGAGGGTGACGATCGGGGTGAGCGACGGACGCAGGCCGTGGCGGGTGAGCACGGTCGCAGGCCGCAGGCCCTTGGCCCGGGCGGTGCGCATGAAGTTCTCACCGAGGGTGTCGATGACGTTGGTGCGCGTCAGCCGCGCATACATCGCCGCGTACATCAGGGCGAGCACCATCCACGGCATGAGGTAGGCCTGGAACCACTGGACGGGGTTCTCGGTGAACGGCACGACCGAGGGGAACGGCAGCCACTGGAGCTCGACGACGAGGAGGTATTGGAGGACGAGGGCGACGAAGTAGCTCGGCAGCGACAGGCCGGCCAGGGCGAGCACCATCGCGCCTTTGTCCCACCACGTGCCCTCCTTGACCGCGCTGATCACTCCGGCGGCGACACCGGTGAGCAGCCACAGGACGGCCGCACCGGCGGCGACGGTCACCGAGACCGGCAGACGGTCGAGGATCCCCTGCAGCACATCCTGGTTGGACTGGAAGGAGTAGCCGATGCACGGGGCATCGCAGTGGATGACGGAGGCGCCGGTGCCGTAGTCGCGGCCGACGACGAGCCCGGCGAGGAACGTGAGGAACTGGGTCAGGAACGGTTCGTTGAGGCCGAGCTGGTTGCGGATCGCCTCGATCCGGTCCGGGGTGCAGGTCTGGCCGCAGATGCTCGCGGCCGGATCCGGCGAGAGCTGGAAGAAGATGAGGAACGTGAAGAAGACGACGCAGAGCATGACGATCACGGCCGCCACCAGTCGCTTGGCTATGTAGGAGATCATCGCAGGCCACCCGCCCAAATCTTCTGAAGGTTGTCACCGAGCACCGTGAAGGAGAGCACGGTGAGGAAGAGGAACATGCCGGGGATGACGAAGAACATCGGGGCCGTCGAGTACCACGGCACCGCGGCGGAGATCATCTGCCCCCACGACGGGTCGGGCGGAGTGACCCCGACACCGAGGAAGGACAGTCCCGCCTCGGTGGCATGAACATCGGCACGGCCAGGGTCGCCATGACGATGATCGTGCCCGACAGGTTGGGCAGGACCTCCCGGAACACCAGGGGCGCCCAGCCGGCCCCGGACGTCTTCGCCGCCTCGATGAACTCCCGGTTCTTCAGCGCCAGTGTCTGTCCGCGGATGACTCGCGCGGTGCCCGGCCACGAGAACAGGCTGAGCACGATGACGAGCAGCAGCGGACGGTTGCCCTGCGGCAGCGCCGAGAGGATCGCGATCATGAAGATCAGGGCGGGAAACGCCATGAGGAAGTCCATGAGGCGGGAGATGACGGCATCGACGATGCCCCCGAGGAAGCCGGCGAGGACACCCATGACGACGCCGATGAGGATCGTGATCGCTGCCGCGCCGATGCCGATGAGCATCGAGATCCGGGCCCCGTAGGCGATCCGGGCGAAGATGTCGCGCCCCGTCTGGGGTTCGACCCCGAACCAATGGTCAGCGCTGATGCCCCCGAACGGTCCGCGCGGGACCCCGCCGAGCGCCGGATCGACCGCGGACTCGTCGTATTCGAACGGGCTGTAGCCGGAGAGCTGCGTGATGAACGGCGCGAAGACGGCGAGCACGACGATGATGCCGAGGAAGCCGAGGGAGAGGATGACCGATGGGCGGCGGAGGATCCGGCGCAGCGCCTGGCGCTCCGGGGAGAACGTCTCCCCCGGGCCGGGCTGCCCGAACTCCTGTGCGGTGGTCGATGGCGATGTGGTCACGGCGCGATCATCCTTCCGGGTCGAGCAGACCCAGCTGCGCGTAGTCGATCGACCCGGTCCGCGGCGGGCTGGCGAAGGCACCGCCGACGTTGGTGCCCACGAGCTGCAGGGGCTGGGGTCGGACGAGCGGGACGACGGGGGCGAGTTCGAGCACGCGCTCGCTGATCGCGGCGTAGGCGGCGTTCTTCTCGTCGATGTCGGGGATGACCGCCGCCTCGTCGATCGCCTCGTTGAGTGCGGGGTCGTCGAGCTGCGACATGTTGGCGTTGCCGGTCTCGGCGATGCGGTCGCCGTCGAAGAGCGGCGCGACCGTCTCACCGGAGAACCATCCGGTCGTGCACCATCCGGCGATCGTCAGCTCGTTCTGCTGGCTCGGGGTGGTGATGACCTCGTAGTAGGTGGCCTGGTCGATGACGTTGAGGGTGACGTCGATGCCGGCCTTCCGCAGCGACTGCTGCAGGGCTTCGGCCTGGGCCTGGCCCATCGGCGATGACCTCACGTCCATGGTGAGTTCGAGGTTCTCGACCCCGGCGTCCTCGAGCATCTGCGCGGCCCGCTCCGGATCGCCCCGGTCCTCGGGTGTGCCGTAGGGATCGGCGTCGCTGAAGTCCGGCATGTTCGGCAGCGACAGGTTGGGCGAGACGTTCGCGAGGTTCGGTCCGCCGCTGGCGTTGACGACACTCGACTTGTCGACGGCCCAGTTGATCGCCTGCCGGACCTGCAGGTCGTCGAACGGCTCCTTGCTCGTGTTCATCACCATGTAGTAGTTGCACGCCGGGATGTTCTGCACGGTCCGCGCGGACAGGTTCGGCTCGCCGATGATCCGCGCGAGACTGGCCGCCCCGGCGGGGTTGGTCGCCGCGGAGACGGCGTTGGAGTCGGCTCCCAGGCCGGACATCAGCCGCTGGTCGATGGTGTTCTGGTCGAGGCTGAGGGTGAACTCGTAGGCGTCGGGATAGGCCGGGCGGATGTCGTCGGTCTCAGGGTTCCAGTTCTCGTTGCGCGCCAGTGTCAGCGTCTCGCCGGGTTCGTAGGCCTCGACGACGTAGGGTCCGGAGGAGATCGGATCGTTCTGGATCTGATCGACGGAGGTGACCTGGTCCTTGGGGAACGGTGTCGCCGGTGCCGTGGCGACGACGTCGGGGAAGTCCGCCATCGGCTCATTCGTCTCGATGGTGATCGTCCGGTCGTCGATGACCCGGATCGAGTCGAGGCCGGCGGGGTCCTGGAACACCCCGGCGTAGTCGGAGGCGCCCTTGACGTAGTTCTGCAGGTATACGAGTCCGATGGCCAGGGACGGATCGAAGGAGCGTTCGAAGCCGAACTTCACATCCTCGGCGGTGATCGGGGTTCCGTCCTCGAACGTCACGCCCTCTTTGAGGGTGAAGGTCCATTCGGTCGCATCCTCGTTCGGCGTGCCCGTGTCCTCGGCCAGATCGCCGACGAGCTCGACCTCCCCGGTCTCCGGGTCGTACTGGTACTGGGTGAGCGTGCGGTAGAGGAGGTTGTAGAGGTTGAGGACGTTGCCGTCGTTGCCCATCGCCGGGTCGAGGTAGGAGAAGTCGACGCCTCCGAGGACCTCGACGACCCCGCCTCTCTGAGGCTGTCCGGTGGTAGTCGCGAATCCGGTCTGCTCATCGATGATCGCCTGCGATGTGCTGTCGGTTCCGGTGCTGCCGGTGGCGCAGGCACTGGCGAACAGCGTGGTCGCCGCCAGTGCGGCGATCGCCACAGCTCGGTTCTTCACTCGTCGTCTCCTTCGACTGTACTGTCGTGGCACAGGGGCTTGATCCGGATGATGGGGCAGACACAACCGGGATTGCAACATATACTGCAATCAGGTCGGTGACGTCAGTCCCCGTGATTCAGAGGGTTTCCTTGACGCTTCACCGAAGGTTCAGCGTCTTGTGTAACCCGAGCCACACTTATCAATATAAGTCAGTGCAACATTTATTGCAAGGGAGTGTCCGATGGGGATCATCGCAACGTGGGTGGACAGCCTGATGGCGCAGCGGAAGCTGTCACCGGGCTCGACCGCCGTGCTCCGGACGATCGCCGATGATCCGGAGACGGCGTCCTACTCGAGCGCGGCGGCGCTGGCCGACGCCGCGGGCGTCAACGTCGCGACCGTCGTGCGCGCGGCTCAGGCGATCGGCTTCTCCGGCTGGTCCGAGCTGTCGACGGAGGTGCGCAATCGCTTCCTGTCGTCGCTCGATGCCGACAAGCACTTCGCCCGCAACGCCGAGGCGGGGGCCGGGCAGCCGTTGAAATCGCTGGTCAAGGATCTGGAGCTCATCGAGATCCTCGCCGAGACGCTGACCGAGGAGGCGATCGACAACGTCGCCGACCTCATCGCCGCCGCGCAGGCGACGACGGTCGTGGCCACCGGCTCGTTCCTGGCCCCGGGTGCCGTGCTCGCCCACAACGGGCAGTCCCTCGGGTACCGGATCACCCTCAGCGACGGCCCGATGACGAGCATGATCAACGACGTCCGCATGCTCCAGCCCGGAGACTGCCTGCTCACCTTCTCGATCTGGAAGACCAGTGCGAGCATCCTCCCGCTGTGCGAGTACGCCAAGTCCCAGGGCATCAGGCTCATCGTCATCGCCGATCAGCGGTCACAGCTCGCCGAGCTCGCCGATGAGCTGATCCTCGTGCCGTCCGAGGGCACCGGGCCCACGGCGTCGGCGACGGGCGCGGTCGTCGTCGCCCAATGCATCATCAGCGCCCTGGCGAACCTCGACCCCGAACGGTCGCGCGCCAACCTCGAGGAGCTGCAGAAGGTGTGGTCCCTCACCGGCGCCGTGGCCAGCGACTGAGGCTGTGGGGCTGAGTCCGGCTACCCCAGACTGTCCCAGGCCATTCGCTGCCGCAGCGCCGGCGCCAGCACCAACGCCGCCAGCACACTGCCCGCCAGGAGCACCCATGCCCCGAAGTAGGTGAAGAGCTTGAGCTCCGGCGCCAATTGGGGTCCGAAGTCGGCGGCCATGAGGATCACTCCACCGAGGATGAGCGCCGTCGAGACGATCACCTGGATGAACTGCTCGACCGTCGACTTGAGCAGGTTCTTGATCATCGCGATGTTCAAGCCGCTCGTGCCGACATCCAGGGTGCCGTCCTGGAGGTGACCGGCGATGCGGGCCACCTGCGCCGGCAGCTCCGCCATCTGCGGCAGCGTCGCCGCGAAGTAGAGGGTGATCTCCTGCCGGTCGATGCCCAGACCGCCGACCTGCCGGAGCAGGTCCTTCCCGTTCTGCGTCACGAGGGTGAGCAGGTTGAGCCGCGGGTCGAGCTTCATGATCGAACCCTCGAGCGTGCTGATCGCCCGGAACGCCGTGGCCACCGACGTCGGCATCGGGAACCCGTAGTCGACGACGAAGTCGATGAGCTCACCGAAGAGCGCCGCCGAGGTCGACCCGGGACGACCGTCGCCGTACTTGAGCATGATCTGCCCGATCTCGCGCTGGAGTTCGCGCAGATCGACATCGCTCGGTGCCCCGAGCAGCTCGAGGATCGCGGCGGTCGCCGCCTGCGAGTTCTGCGAATCGAAAGCCATGAGCAGCAGCGCGATCGCCCGCCGATCCCGCTTGTCGATGAATCCGACCGCCCCGAAGTCGACGAGTCCCGCCCGTCCGGCGGAGGAGACGACGATGTTGCCCGGGTGGAGGTCGGCGTGGAAGATCCCCTTGCCGAGCACCTGCCGGACCACCATGAGGAAGAGGTCCTGGGCGATCTCGGCCCGCGCGATCTGCGACAGCTCGGAGACCACCTCGGTGGCATGCGACAGCGGCACGCCCTCGACAAGGTCCATGACGATGACGTACTCACCCGACAGCTCGGGGTAGACATTGGGAATGTGGACGACCGAGGGCCGCGAGGAGTTCTGCCGCCCCGCCTCGTCGGCCTCCCGCAGTGCTTCGATGTGGGCGAGCTCGCCCCGGTAGTCGAGCTCCCCCATGAACGAATCGACGAAGCTGTTGGCGAGCTTGACGACCCCGACTTTCTTCGCCCAGTCAGTCGACCGCTCGAGCCGCACGGCCAAGGTGAGGACGATATCGGCATCGGCCTTGACCTGCTTGCGGATCTTCGGCCGCTGCACCTTGACGGCCACGACCTGGCCCTCCCACGTCACGGCACGGTGGACCTGGGCGACCGACGCGGCTGCGAAGGGGACCTCGTCGAACTCGGCGAACACCTCGGCGACGGGACGGCCCCACAGGGCCTCCAACTGTCCTTTCACCTCGGCGAAGGGAACCGGCGGGACACCGGCCTGGAGTTTGGAGAACTCCTCGACGAACTCGTGCGGGATCATGTCACCGCGGGTCGCGATGAACTGTCCGAGCTTGACGAACGTCACCCCGGCCGCAGCCAGGGCGTCACGGGTCGTCGCCGCGATCTCGCGCAGCGACACCCGCAGCGTCGGGATGCGGGGTTTGAGGTACCGGCCGAGGCCGAAGCGGATGAGGATCTTCTGGACCTGGGCAAGGCGGTTGACGCGGCGATACCAGGTGGGCACTTTCGGCACGGAGCGCAGCACCGATGACATCGTGCCGGTCGGCATGACGAGTTCGATGGCGAGCAGGATGAACATCTGGATGACGATGAACCACGCGAAGAGGAGGAGGAAGACCATGATCGCGGGGAAGCTCATGTCGAGGCCGGGGTAGGCGTTGTCCTCGGAGATGCCGAGCAGCCGGTACGCCTGCAGGGTGATCGGCCAGATCGAGAGGCCCATGATGAGGGAGACGACGATGTTGCGGGCGGCGCCGGTGCCGACCGGCATCATCCGCCTGACGAGGAATCCGACGATGACAGCGTTGATGAGACCCAATCCGATGGAGTAGAGGATCGTCATCTGCACTCCCCTTTCGTCGCCCTAATCCTCGTTGCCGTCGTCACCAGCCTAATTGATCACCTCTGATGAACCTGTGGATCGTCATTGAGAGTTCGCAGTGCATCGAGGAGGTCGGTGATCTCGCCGGCGGTGGCCAGCTCGGTGGGGACAAGGGCACTGATGCGGCGAGTGCCGACCTCGGGGATCGAGATCGCAGCGATGCCTTCGACCGCGGTCGTCCGCCGGGCGCTCTGCGGGAGCAGGGCCACGCCGAGGCTGTTCGACACGAGCGCTTGGATCGCTCCGGGATTGTCGGTGATGTGCCGGGTGCGGGGTTCGAACCGGCAGACGGCACAGGCGTTCGGCGGTCGAGCGGCAGCGTTCGCACCCCATGATCCACGGCAGCTCGGCGACGTCGGTGAGCGCGTGGATCTGACCGGCCCGGTTCCAGCGTTCCGGGACGAGGAGGTCGAGCCGATCCTCGCCGAGGTCGACGACCGTGGCGTTCTCGAGCTGAGGTGGGTCTTCGTCCTCGTGGTGGAAGACGAAGGCGACGTCGATCGCGCCGTTCTCGAGGAGGGTGAGCGCTTCGGGCGGTTCGGCTTCGACGACTTCGTAGGAGTGGCGGGTGACGTTGTCCGGGCGGGTGTCGTCGCTGGTCTCCAGGGTGCCGAGGGCGGCGGCGAGGGGTCCGATGACGAAGCTCGGGAAGCCGGCGAGGCGGACGTTGCGTCCGCCGAGGCCGAAGGCCGTGGCGAGGTCGCGGCGCAGTCCCGTCACCGAGGCGGCCACCTCGGTGGCGCGGATGACGGCGAGTTGGCCGGCCGTGGTGAGGACGATGCCGCGCGGGGTCCGGTCGAACAGCGAGACGCCGAGGTCCTTCTCGAGGGCGCTCATGTGCTGGGAGAGCGCCGGTTGCGACCACCCGATCTCCCGCGCGGCGGCACCGAGGCTGCCGGCCTGGGCGACAGCGCCGAAGAGGAGGAGTCGTTTGGGGTCACCGGTGGTGAGTGCGTGATCGAACTGCTGAGACATAAGTTCAGCTTATGCCAAGTCAGCGCGAACTGGGTCTACTCGGGATGCTCGTGGTGCGGGAGACTGGAAGACATAAGGAATGCGGATCATACGGCCGGACGCTTTCGGCGCGGATCGCGTGCGGGAACAGGTATCGAAGGAGATTGACGATGCGGAGAATCGGACTGCTCGGCGGAATGAGTTGGCACTCGAGCATCGAGTACTACACGAAGATCAATGCGGCGGTCGCCGAGCGCCTCGGCGGTCATCATTCGGCGCAGATCCTCCTCGACTCGTGCGATTTCTCCGGGATCCGTGATCTCCAGATCGCCGAGAACTGGGAGGGTGCCTCGGCGGACCTGGCTGCGACCGGTCAGCGTCTTGTCGACGGCGGCGCCGAGGCGGTGGCCATCGCGACGAACCTCATGCACAAGACGGCACCGACGGTCGAGGCCTCCGTCGACGTCCCGCTCATCCACATCGTCGATTCGATCGCGGCGATGGCGAAGGATCGCGGGTATTCGACACTGGCGGTGCTCGGCACGAAGTGGACGATGCTCGACGGCTTCTACACCGAGCGCCTCGAGGCGCAGGGCATTGCCACGCTCACCCCCGATGAGGGGACGTGCCTCGAGGTCGATCAGATCATCTGGGACGAACTCACTCAGGGCCGGTTCACCGAGGCCTCCCGTGCCCGCTACATCGAGATCATGCAGTCGCTGGCCGATCGCGGTGCCGATGCCGTCGCGCTCTCCTGCACGGAGATCGGTCTCCTCGTCCCGCCGGACGTCGCTCCCCTGCCGGCGATCGATTCCGTCGATGCCCATGTCACGGCGATCGTCGAGTGGATGATGGCGGACGAACTCGTCTCCGCGTGAGGTTGGCGCTGATCCGCTGAGGATTGCGGCCCTCTGACGACCGATGCCCCAAAAGCAATCAAGCTTGTATCCAAAGATTCATTCCGGTAGGTTTCCCGCGTAGGACATCCCACGTTTTATGTTCACTTCGGGACCCGAGGATTGAGGCGTCCCGATCGACCTTCATCGGAGGAGGAGCATGGACGCTCCAGGTCTTGGCGGGCTCAATTGGGCGTGATCATCATCTATCTCTTGGCGACGCTGGCCATCGGCGTGTGGTTCACTCGCAAGGCTGGTGAGAGCACGGATGCGTTCTTCAGAGCTGATGGGCGCATCCCCGTGTGGGCGGCCGGGTTCAGCATCTACGCCACGACGCTGTCGGCGATCACGTTCATGTCGACTCCTGAGCAGTCGTTCCTCAATGACTGGTCCTATGCGGCCGGCAACATTGCGATCTTCCTCCTTGTGCCGGTGCTCGTCGCGTTCTACATTCCGTTCTTCCGTAAGCTCGATGTCACGACGGCATACGAGTATCTTGAGGCGCGCTTCGGACCGAGCATCCGAGTTCTCGGGTCGGTGCTCTTCGTGCTCTTCCACATCGGGCGAGTGGCGATCGTCGTCTATCTGCCGACGTTGGCGATCAGTTCGGTCACCGATATCAGCCCGGCGCTCATTGCCGCGGCCGTCGGTGTGCTCTCGGTGATCTACACGTTCCTCGGCGGGATGGAGGGCGTCATCTGGTCGGACGTCGCTCAGGCCATCATTCTTCTCGTCGGGGCAGGGGTCATCCTCGTCTTCGGCATCGCTGCCATCGACGGCGGCATGGCGACTGTTGCCTCTGATGCGGCGAATGACGGCAAGTTCATCACGGCTGACAATTGGACGATCGGCGGGGCGGCAGCGGCGATTCCGATCATCTTCCTCGGATCGGTGTTCAACAACCTGCATCAGTACACGGCGAGCCAGGACGTCGTGCAGCGGTATCAGACCACGGATTCTCCGAAGGCGGCGGCGAGGTCGCTCATGGTCAACGGGTTCCTCGCGCTGCTGACGATTCCGCTCTTCTATGGGATCGGCACGGTGCTCTACAGCTATTACCGGCATGCAGGGTCGCTTCCCGAGGATTTCAACACCTCGGCGCTCGTCCCGTACTTCGCGGTCAACGTGCTGCCGGCGGGAATCTCGGGACTGCTCATCGCGGCGATCTTCGCGGCCGCGCAGTCGACGATCTCGTCGAGCCTCAACTCCATTTCGGCGTGCGTCACCGTCGATCTGCGCGATCGGTTCTTCCCACCGCGCGATGGTGTTGCCCGCTCAGGTGTGGGGTTCTCTCGGATGGTCATCGTCGTGGTCGGTGCCGCGTCGGTCGCCGTGGCGCTCTATCTCGTCGCCACCGATCAGGCCGAGACGTGGGATCTGTTCCTCAGCATCACCGGGCTCTTCGGTGTTCCACTGGCCGGGGTTTTCGCGCTTGGGATCTTCACCAAGCGCGCCAACACGTTCGGGGTGCTCAGCGGTCTGCTGCTCGGTGCCGGGCTGGCCTGGTACGTCCAGAACATCATCGGCCTCAACCCGTTCGCGATCTCGATCGTCGCGTTCGTGGCGTCGGTAGTCCTGGGATATGTGATCTCTCTGCTGACAGGGTCGCTCGCAGGTCGCACGGATCGCGACGTCCTGCCGTTGACGATCTACGGGAAGCGGGAGACTTATGTGCCACCTAGCGACCGAGGGTTCTCAGAAGCAGAAAGCCGTAGCTAGTCGGCTCATGCCTGTGCAGAAACAGGAATCTCCTCAAGCCCGTTCTTATCACGCATCCACCGCAGTCCATATGAGTCAGTGAACTTCAGTGTCACCACCCGCCAGTTCCTATTCTTCGTAATCGGGCGAACAATCCCGTCGATGTCTTCTCGCTGGTCGGGGAAAGTCCAACCGTACTTTGGGTGCTCTCCGGCGACAAAATCACCGGGAGGCAACACCTCCATAGTGAATGGTGCTAGTTTGACAGGATCACTTCCCTTGGACACCGAGTAGATGCTGGTGACCTCTACGTCGTACACGGGAGAATCGGTACTATTGTGCACTAGGATTCCGTTGCTCAGGGCCGAGCCATCGTGAGGAATGATCCTGACACACCACGATGCTATGCCGCTCGCCTGGATCCTCTTCTCCCGCTCTCTCGATTTTTCATCTCGTTTGGACTCAACCTTATAGAGGTCTCTTGAGGTCTCATACAGGTTTCTTGAGGTCCGAGCCGCCCATACAGCAGCAATGAGTGCGCATAAAGCGACAACCGCCGAGACCCACTCTGCAACGTTACCCACTTTTCTACTCCTAGCTATGTCAATGCGTCGGCGCCTTGGATTCAACTAGCCGTGGATCCGTGATCCTGACCTCCCATCGTGATCCCCACGGCCAGTTTTCCAGGCCATCCAGCGCGCATCATCATGCACTTCATCGCCACCTAGTCCCGCTTCATCTATAGAGCAACAAGCACGAACAATGTCTGTTGTTATCAATCTACACTCTCTATAGGCTCTGAGTGAGTGTCATATTCTCACAAACAAGGGTTACAGCGAAGGAACCACAGAGGTTGCTTAGTGATTGAAAGTCGTATTCGTTGGTCTGAAGACCGGCGCTCAGCTGGAGAGGGGAAGCTTTCCAGTCGAACTTCGCAATCCATGCCCCGAGGCCCGAGACTGCAGGGAGCTTGCTGGTTCAACCTTCTCGTTAAAAGTTCGAAGCAATGGTCTCGATTTCACGATGGTTTCTCGGTGCTCCTCCGAAGGACTCGACAGCGCGACTATGGCCCCGCCTACTCCGTACGACATCGACTGCTCAAAGGCGATCGCTGTGCGGATGAGGACGCTGAGGTCGACGGCACCGTTGAGGGAGAAGTATCCGATAGTTCCGCTGTAGACGCCGCGGGGGCCGCTCTCAAGTTCGTCGATGATCGACATTGTGCGATGCTTCGGGGCTCCCGTCATCGAGCCCGGCGGGAAGGCTGCTCGAACACAGTCAACGGGAGTCGCTCCCCTGCCCAGGTGCGAGCGCACCGTTGACACCAGCTGATGGACCGTCGCATAAGTCTCGACGTCGAAGAGCTTGGGAACCTCGACCGATCCCAGCTCGGCAGTGATGCCGAGATCGTGACGAACCAGATCGACGATCATGAGATTCTCGGAACGGTCCTTGACCGACGACCGCAGATCGTCCTTGAGAGCCTCGTCTTCCTCAGCTCCGCTCCCCCGCGGTCGAGTTCCCTTGATCGGCTTCGACTCCGCCTCGCCACCAGCCGAGATCCGCAGGAAGCGTTCCGGCGACGTGCTCAGCACGCTCACCTCGGGCGATCGCAGGAATGCACCGAACGGCGTCGGATTATCTCGCCTCAGATCGACATACGTCTCCAGGGAGTCGCGCGTCCACTGCGTCTCGAGCATGTTCGTCAGGCAGACCTCGTAGGTCTCCCCGTCATTGATAAGTCGCTGTGCCTCGGCGATGAGCTCAAGATACTCCGCTTTCGAATGTCGGGCGCTGAGACCAGGGATGCCGGCGAAATCCTCCGCAGCGACGCTTCGATGCTCGTGTCCTTCTGGAGCTGCGGCCTGCATCTCGACGTCGGCAGGCTCATCCACCGATCGCGCAGCGGTCACTGATACATCATCGAGTGACGGCATGCCGATCACTTCGGCAACCACATCGAGCCACCCTTCACACTGGGCGCTATCAACTCCGTCCCCGCTGAGCGCCAGCAGATAGAGCGTGCTCGTCTCGTTGTCGATGACGACGGCGCGATCGAGGAACATCATGAGAGCGTCCGGGGTGTCGGCCTCGCGCTTGAGCGGCGAACCGACTTCAGCCTTGAGCTCGTAGCCCAGATACCCGACCCATCCGAGGCGGAACGCGAACGGCAGATCGCCTCCGTCATCGGCGTAGGTGAGGTCGACCGAGCCGATATCGTTCTTGAGCCAATCGAAGAATCCCGATTCAATGGTTTCAGTGCCGTTTCCCGACCGCACTTCGAGCGTCCCGGTGGGGACGTCTGCTCTCACCGACCGACTCAAAGGCCCCGTCGGGGCGCCCATGATCGAGAACCTCGAATCGGGATGACCGGGCATGTTGCCGTCGAGCCACACTGCTTCGGGCTCGTCGCCGTAGAGCGCGCTGAACACGTTCAATGCGGTGCCGCGAAGTGGCAGCTGACGCACATGCACGGCGAGTTCCCGACGCGACACATCTTCATTCGCGAGCTGATCACCCTCGACCGCTTCATTGCGAAGGAAGCGCGCAGGCGACGTCCCCTCGCCGGCCACCGAATCAGCCGTCGAAGGAGACACCTCGTGCCCCGTCCGCGCCCACCATTCCTCGGTCAGTCGCCGGAAGTTCCGCAACAGGTCAGCCGCGTGCTCGGTGACGATCGACTCCGGGTGGAACTGCACACCCCACTGTGGTCGCGTCGTGTGCGCCAGCCCCATGAGCACACCGTCATCCGACCATGCCGTGGGCACAAGGCTCGACGGCAACTCGGTCACTGCGAGCGAGTGATACCGCGCCGCCTCAAACGGCGACGGCAGCCCGGCAAACAGATCCGTACCCGAATGCTGAATCTCGGACACGCGCCCATGCCGCGGCTCCGGCGCGTGCGCCACCGTTCCGCCGTGAACGTAGGCGATCCCCTGGTGCCCGAGGCACACGCCGAGCACCGGAATCTCCGCATGTGCAATGACGTCGGCACAGATCCCGAAGTCAGCGGGAACCTCGGGCGTCCCCGGCCCCGGTGAGATGACGACATTGTCGAATTCCTCAAGCACGGCCAGCGAGTACTCTGCCCAATCGTTGGGCACGACGACCGGCTCGCAGCCATTCACCTCGGCGAGGAGATGGAAGAGATTGAACGTGAACGAGTCGGCATTGTCGATGAGCAGCGTTCGCACCCGATTCGAGCCACCGTCAGGGCGCTGAGCACCGTGGCGCTGGGTTGCCGAGCGACCGGAAGGTGGCTGAGACGCACCCCGAGAAGCCGACCCTGGCACGGTCACTGCGGTCACGGGTGGACCCAGGTCAGCCGAGCACCAGGCGACGGGTCGAGTCGGAGAGACCGCCGGCCGCCTCGGCGAGGAGGGACTGCTCCGTATCGGCACCTGCGCGGACATACCGCCCGGTGAACGCATCGAGCGAGCCCGAGGCCAGAGCCAACGCGAGGTCGGTGACCTGCTGCGGGGTCGTCCAATCACCGGTGGTGCGGTGATCGTGGACGGGCATCGACTTCGTCATCGACGTCTCGACGACACCGGGCGCCATCTCGAAGATCCGCAGACCCTTCTCATGCCCGAAGTGGACAACCGAATCGGCGATCCGGAACAGCGACGCCTTCGACGCCGAGTACACCGAATACGCCGGCGTCCCCGTCGCCCCCGACCCCGAGTTGAGATCGATGATCGCACTCGTCCGACCGGTCGCCACGGCGGCATCGATGAGCACGGGCGCGAACGCGTTGACCATGAGCGCGACCCCGAGGACGTTCGCTTCGACGACGAGGGCCAGGCTCTGAGGATCGGCGTCCCAGAGCGGACCTTCCGTCGATTCGATCCGCCCGGCATTGTTGACGAGCACCTGCAGACGCTGCCCGGTCTCCTTCTCCAGGCTCGTCACCTGGGATTTGAGCTCGGCGACCGAATCGACGTCGTCGACCGTGAGTCCGAAGCCGGTGGCCTCTCCCCCGGTCGCGAGCGCCACTTCGGCAGCCGCCTCCCGGGCCTTCGTCGCCGAGGTGGCCGTGAGGACGACGCGGTAGCCGGCCTTCGCGAACGCCTCGGAGAGGTGACGCCCGATGCCGCGGGCACCCCCGGTGATGAGCGCGATCGTCTCACGCGGCACCGCGGTGGCCCCGCCACCGGCCTGCTGGCCGGGCAGCTTCGTCCGTACGGAAGGTTCTCACTCATGGGTCGGTCTCCTCACTCGTCGACTGGTGATCAGACGGATCAGCTGCGCACCGTGTCAGCTGCGCACCTGGGCACCGTGGCGCTCGGTCGCGAGCGCCGTCGCGGCCTCCCGCATCGCCGAGGCCTCATCGGCCTTGAGCGTGCGATCCGGGGCCCGGAACGTCAACCGGAACGCCAGCGACTTCTTGCCCTCGGGCAGCTGGTCGCCGGTGTAGAGGTCGAAGATCTCGAGCGCCTCGAGGTCGTCGCCGGCCCCTTCGGTCAGCGTCGCCGCGAGGGTCTGCGCGGGCAGGTCGGCATCGACGACGAGCGCGACGTCCTGCCGGGACACCGGGTACGTCGAGAGTGCGCCGTCCCACGTCCGCAGGTCCGCCTGCGCCAGCAGCGCATCGAGGTCGATCTCGAAGGCGACGGTGCGCGCCGGCAGGCCGAGGTTCTCGATGACCTTCGGATGCAGCTCACCGGCGTATCCGAGCACGCCGCCGCCGGCGAGTGTGAACTTCGCGGCCCGGCCCGGGTGCCAGGGGGCTCCGCGTTCGGCCTCGACGCTGACCTCGTCACCGCTGACTGCGGCGATCCGGCGGACGATGTCGATGACATCGGCGGCGTCGGCCCGCCGGCCCTTGCCCCACACTCCTGGGAACTCCGCATGTCCGGCGACGACTCCCGCGTAGTGGTAGGGCTGTGCCGGCACCGAGGCGTAGATCTCCTCGAGCTGCTCAGCCGTCGGGTGGTAGCCGGGCAGGAAGCGCGGTCCCGGTGTGGTCGGCAGGTCCGCTGCCGAGGAGACGAGTCCGGCTTCGAAAAGCGCGACGTCCTTGGCCCCGCGACCGAAGTTGCGGGTCGCGACGTCGAGCAGCGTCGAGAGCAAGGTGGTGCGCAGCAGCGGCAGGTCCTCGGACATCGGGTTGGCCAACCGGATGTGGAGGCGCCGGGGATCGTCGGCCTCGAGCCGCATCTCGTCATCGCGCTTCGCCGAGGTGAACGGGTAGCTGAGGACTTCCGTGAACCCGTCCGCGGTGAGCAGATTGGAGATCCGACGGCGTGCCCGCTGGGCGTCGGTCAGTCCCGCACCGGCACGTGCGGCCGGCTGGACCGAGGGAATCCTGTCGTAGCCGCCGGTGCGCGCGACCTCCTCGACGAGGTCGATGTCGGCGGTGATGTCCGAACGCCAGCTCGGCACGGTCACCCGCAGCAGTCCGTCGCCGCGGTCCTCGACACCGGCGCCGATGCCCTCGAGCAGGGAGATCGCCTCGGCGGCGGAGTAGTCGACGCCGACGACGGAGGAGACCCGGTCGACGGCGAGGTCGATGACGGTGGGCTCCGGTGCGTCGCCGATCTGCGCCGTCGCGGCGCTGAGCGTGCCCCCGGCGAGCTCGACGAGGAGGTCGGCGCAGCGCCGGGCGGCCACCGGTCCCAGCCGCGGGTCGACACCGCGTTCGAAGCGACGCGAGGCCTCGGAGGAGAGCTTGTGCCGCCGCGAGGTCCGGGCGATCGAGATCGGGTCGAAGTGCGCGGCCTCGATGACGACGTCGGTCGTCGCGTCATTCACCTCAACGGCCGCACCGCCCATGACCCCGGCGAGGCCGATGATCTTCGACGAGCCGTCGGCGCTGCGATCGGTGATGAGAAGGTCCTCGGCATCGAGGGTGCGCTCGACGTCGTCGAGCGTCGTGAACTTCTCCCCCGCCTCGGCGCGTCGGACGACGATCTCCTCGCCCAGCAGTGCGGTGTCGTACGCGTGTAGCGGCTGCCCGAGTTCGAGCATGACGTAGTTCGTGATGTCAACGACGAGGCTGATCGGGCGCATGCCCGCCTCGATGAGGCGACGGCGCATCCAGTACGGCGTCGTCTTCGTCGGGTCGATGCCCGTGACCTGCAGGGCGGTGAAGACATCGGATCCGGGCACGCCGTCGATGGGACGGGCGTCGTCGATGACGACCGGGAAGCCGTCAGCGGTGGGGGCGTTGACCGCGGCGACCTCGGGGCTGCCGATGTCGGTGAACGACTGCCCCTTCATCTGCGCGTACTCCCGCGCGATGCCGCGCATCGACAGCTGGTACCCGCGGTCGGGGGTGACGTTGACGTCGAGGGTGACATCGTCGAGGCCGAGGAGGGCGATCGCGTCGTCGCCCGGTTCGCCGCTCAGTCCGAGGTCGGTGAGCACGATGATGCCGTCATGATCCTCGCCGAGGCCGAGCTCGGCGGCCGAACAGATCATCCCGTCCGAGGTGTGACCGTAGGTCTTGCGGGCAGCGATCCGGAAGTCACCGGGGAGGACGACGCCGGGCAGGCTGACGACGACGAGGTCGCCGGGCACGAAGTTGTGGGCACCGCAGATGATGCCGCGGCTCGGACGCTCCTCGCCGGGCTGCGGGTCCTTCGGATCGTCGGCGGCCTCGTTGTGCTCGGGACCGACGTCGACCCGGCACCAGTTCACGGTCTTGCCGTTCTTGTGCTCCTCTTTGACGAGGTCGAGGACACGACCGACGACGAGGGGTCCGGTCACCTCGGCGCCGAAGTAGTCCTCCTCTTCGAGCCCGATCGCGGCGAACTCCGCGGCGAGGGCGTGGGCATCAGTGTCGGCCGGGTAGTCGACGTAGTCGGCCAGCCAGGAAAGTGGGACGCGCATCTCTCAAGCCTTCATTCCGAAACGGGCCGAGAAGCGCACATCGCCTTCGACCATGTCGTGCATATCGTTGATTCCCTCCCGGAGCATGAGCGTGCGCTCGATGCCCATGCCGAACGCGAAGCCCTGGTAGACCTCGGGGTCGATGCCGGCGGCGCGGAGCACATTGGGGTGGACCATGCCGCAGCCGCCCCATTCGATCCAGCCGGGACCGCCGACTTTGTTGGGGAACCAGAAGTCCATCTCCGCGCTCGGTTCGGTGAACGGGAAGAAGCTCGGGCGCAGTCGGGTCATCGACTCCGGGCCGAACATCTCCCGGGCGAAGCCGTCGAGGGTGCCCTTGAGGTTCGCCATCGTCAGACCCTTGTCGATCGCGATGCCCTCGATCTGGTGGAAGACCGGGGTGTGGGTGGCGTCGAGCTCATCGGTGCGGAACGTCTTGCCCGGGCACACGACGTAGAGCGGGACTCCGCGTTCGAGCAGGGACCGCGACTGCACCGGCGAGGTGTGGGTGCGCAGGACGAGACCGGCCTCGGGCGGGTCGACGAAGAACGTGTCCTGCATCTGGCGGGCCGGGTGGTCGGGACCGAAGTTGAGGGCGTCGAAGTTGAGCCATTCCGCTTCGATCTCAGGTCCCTCGGCGACCTCCCAGCCGAGGCCGACGAAGTAGTCCGCGGCCTGTTCCTGGATGAGGGAGAGCGGGTGGCGAGCGCCGAGCCCGCGCCGATCGCTCGGCAGGGTGACGTCGATGGCCTCGTCGACGAGGACCGCGGCGTCGCGTTCGGCCTCGAGCTCGGCCAGGCGGTCGTCGTGGGCCTTCTTCACCCGTCCGCGGGACTGTCCGACGACCTTGCCGGCGGTGGCCTTGTCGGCCTTGTCGAGTCCGCCGATCGCGCGGTTCGCCAGTGCCAAGGGAGACTTGTCGCCCATGAAGTCGATCTTCGCCTGCTTGAGGTCATCAAGGGTGGCGGCGTCAGCGAATGCGGTCAGTGCCGTGTCCACGGCGGCCTGCACGGCTGACTCGTCCAAGGGGTCCAAGTGGTCTGTCATCGATGTCCTTTGCGCGTGTGCCTATGCCGCAGAACAGTCTATCCCTTCGCCCCCCCTCCCCCGACGGTCGGCGTCCGGGTGCTGACCACGTTCCGGCGCCGAGGCAGTCCTCCGTGTCCGATTCATCACCCACCCGTGCTCTGCGGGTCCAGTCGCGCTAGTGTCGAGACATGACGACGAATCCAGTCAAAGCCTCCGATGTCATGGTCCAGGCGCTCGAGAACGAAGGCGTCGAGAGGATCTTCGGGATCCCCGGGGAGGAGAACCTCGACTTCGTCGAGTCCCTGCGCGAGTCCTCGATCGAACTCATCATCACTCGTCATGAACAGGCCGCCGCTTTCATGGCCGCGACCTACGGCCGGCTCACCGGCAAGCCCGGCGTGTGCCTGACGACGCTCGGGCCGGGGGCACTCAACCTCGCGACCGGGGCCGCGTACGCCAACCTCGGCGGGATGCCCGTCGTCATGATCACCGGTCAGAAGGGCATTCGGACCGCGGAGCAGGCGCGCTTCCAGATCGTCAACACGGTCGCCGCGATGGGCCCGCTGACGAAGTCGACGCATCAGATCACCTCGGCGACGATGATCCCCACCATGGTCAGGGAGGCGTTCCGGGTCGCGCAGGACGAACGTCCGGGGCCCGTCCACCTCGAACTGCCCGAGGACATCGCCGCCACCCCGGTCTACAACTTTGAGCTCATCCCGCCGCACCGGATGATCCAGCCGGTCGCCCCGGACGCTTCGCTCGAAGCGGCCGCGAAGATCATCCGGGAAGCCGAGCGTCCCCTGCTCATGCTCGGCGCCGATGCCTCTCGCGCCGGCTGCCGACTCCCCCTGGCCGAGTTCGTGCCCCGCGTCGGGATCCCCTACTTCACGACGCAGATGGGCAAGGGGTCGGTGTCGGGGTCGAGCGAGCTCTACATGGGCACGGCGGCGCTGACCGAACGCGACTACGTCCACGATGCGATCGAGAGCGCCGATGTCATCGTCACGATCGGCCACGACACGACGGAGAAGCCGCCGTTCACGATGGACGAGGACGGTCCGACCGTCGTCCACCTCAACTTCCGCGCCGCAGTCGTCGAACAGGTGTACTTCCCGCAGCTCGAGGTCGTTGGGGATCTCGGTCCCACTCTCAACCGGCTCGCCGACCTGCTCGAGGGGCAGGTGCCCAATGCGCAGGCGCTGCTGCCGATGCGCTCGGGGATCCTCGCGAAGATCGAGGAGGGCTCGACCGAGCACCGGTTCACTCCGCAGCGGATCATCCACGATGTCCGCGCCGTCATGCCCGTCGACGGCATCGTGGCGCTTGACAACGGGATGTACAAGATCTGGTTCGCCCGCAACTACCGCACCACCAGGGCGAACACTCTGCTGCTCGACAATGCGCTGGCGACGATGGGGGCCGGGCTGCCCTCGGCGATCGCCGCGAAGCTCACGCATCCCGAGTGCCGGGTCATGGCGGTCGCCGGCGACGGCGGGTTCATGATGAACAGCCAGGAGATGGAGACCGCGGTGCGCCTCGGCCTCGATCTCGTCGTCCTCATCCTCGAGGACAGCGGCTACGGGATGATCCAGTGGAAACAGGCCGTCGACGGGTTCCCGGACTTCGGACTGCAGTTCGGCAACCCCGACTTCGTCACGTACGCCGAATCGTACGGGGCGAAGGGGCGTCGCCTCGACAACGTCGATGACCTCCAGGGTGCGCTCGAGACGGCGTTCGAGGAGGGCGGCGTCCAGCTCATCGTCATCCCCATCGACTACTCGGAGAACCAGCGGGTGCTCACCGAGGAGCTGCGGAACCGGTGATCACCGGCGCGTGAACCGCGTGAGCTTGGGGCTCTGCGTGGCCGTGGGCGCCGGGGTGTCGATGTCCGTCGCCGAGGCGGCTGATCCGTCGGCGCGCACGCTCGCTCGACGATGATCCCGAGTTCGCGGGCGAAGAGTTCGGCGAAGACCATGAGCTGCTGGTCGTCGATCGTCGCTCCGCGCAGCGCCTGGATGCCGGTGATCCTGTGTGGGGCGAGTCCCCGCAGGTCGACGCTGCGCAGCGTCGAGCCGGCGAGCTGGAGGCTTCCGACCGTCGAGCCCGGGAATGCGACGCGGGTGGCCGTCGCCATGTCGAGGTCGAGTTCGTCGATCGCGCAGCCCCGGAACTCGACATCGGTGAGCTTCGCCGAACGCAGGTTGAGGTAGGAGATCCGGCAGTTGTCGATGACGACCTTCTCCCACACGCTGTCGTAGCAGACACCGGCACCGATCCGGCACCCGGAGACCTCCGTGTGGACGAGATTCGCCCGCGGCATCATCAGCGTGTCCGCGCGGGAGTCCGTGAGCCGCACCCCGGACAGACGCGCGCCGGTGAGGTCGGCGTGCCCGTCCGACCCGCCGAACGTCACCCGGGTGAGCGCGGAGTCGAGGAACGTCGCTCCCTTGGCATCCGCCTCGGCGAGGTCGAGGTCGGTGAAATCGAGCCCTTCGAGGAACTCGTCGGACCCGATATCGCCGAGGAGGCCCTGAGCGAGTTGTCCATGCGTGATCGTCGGTGGCTTCGGTGCGGCAGTCGTCATGGGTGCAGACTATCGGCGAGCGGTGACACGGCTGCCCCTGCCCAACCGTGTTCGTCCCCACTAGACTGCAGGCATGAAGCCACTGACGACGATCCTGTCATTGCCCGTCGCCGACCCTCAGGCCACCGCGAACTTCTACGTCGATGGACTCGGACTCGAAACCGACGGAGTCGAGGACGGTATCGTCGCCTTCGAACTGCCCAATCTTTCGATCTTCTTCATCGCCGCAGACGAATACGGCCAGTACCTCGAGCTCTCAGGCCAGCCCGGTTCGAAGAACCCTGTCCCGGGCGCCAGCATCATCTCCTGTGCCTTCGCCACCCGAGCTGAGGTCGATGAGGTGCTCGACCGTGCTGTCGCCGCTGGCGGGTCAGCCGATGGGGGTCAGGACGTCGATGGTTCGTACATGGGCTACTTCGCCGACATCGACGGCTACATCTGGGAACTCGTCGCCAACTATCAGACCGCCAAGGCCGCAGATGCGGCGGAATAGTTTCGCAACTGGCGGCCGGTCTCGGAGGGCTTTCGCGCACGATGAACGCACAGTCGTCCGCGATTCAGTGTCGGTAGGAAGCTGAGGCGTCCGCCATAGCCGCCTTCGGAACATCGATGATCCCCAGTCTCTTCACTGCTGCGGCGTAGACGAAATCTTCCTTGAGAAGTGTCGTCGTCATGGGTGCAGACTATCGGCGGGCGGTGACATGGCCGTCACGGACGGCGAGCAAGTGGTGGGCTGGTTCAACAGGTGGCGTGAATATCGACGGTTCGGCGACGAGGTCGCCGCTCGTTCAACAGGTGGCGTGAAAATGTCGTCCCCAAAGCCCACATATTCACGCCAAGTGTTGAACGAGCGAGAACTCGCCATGAGCGTGCGTGAGACCCCTGTCCAGGACGCTGCAGCTGCGGCCCAGAAGGCTGAAGCCGCGGCCCGCTCGCCCGGTCGCGGCCCCGAAACGCCTCTGCTGACCGCCTGCTCAGCCGCGGCCGCCGACCCGCACGGCGGCCACGCCTTCACATCCGCTGGTTGCGGGCGGATTCGAAGATGCAGATGCCGGCGGCGGTTGCGAGGTTGAGGCTCTCGGCCTGACCGTAGATCGGCACGGCCACGGCGGCGTCGGTGACCTCGAGGTCTTCGGGCCGCATCCCCCACGCCTCGTTGCCGAAGACCCACGCGGTGCGTGCGGAGAGGTCGAGGCCCGACTCCCACGGGTGGTGGAGGTCGTGCGCGGCGTCGTTGCCGTCAGCGGCGAGGACCTGCAGGCCACGGGCACGGGCGAGTTCGGTCACTTCGGGGAGGCCGACACCCGTGACGACGGGGACGTGGAAGATCGACCCGGCGGTGGCGCGGACGGTCTTGTCGTTGTAGACGTCGACGCTCGAGGACGTGAGCACGACGGCGTCGGCCCCGGCGGCATCGGCGAGCCGGATGATCGTGCCCGCGTTGCCCGGGTCGCGCACCTGGGAGAGGACGACGATGAGCTGCGCGTCCTTGTCGACGACGGAGGTGAGCTCGACGTCGAGTGCCCGGCACACGGCGACGACGCCCTGCGAGTTCACGGTCGAGGCGAGCTCGGTGAGCACCTCCTCGGTGACGGTGGAGAGGAAGATCCTCGACCCGGCCGCCGCCTCGGCGAACTCCGGATGGCGCTCAGCGGCCGCCTCGGTGATGAAGAGCTCGTCGACGGCACCGTCGGTGGCCAGGGCTTCGCGGACGGCCTGCGGACCTTCGGCGAGGAACCGGCCGGCGGCCTTGCGCCCACGGCGGCTGAGCAGCTTCGCGGCGTTCTTGATCCGCTTCGACTGCGGCGAGGAGATGACATCGGGCAGCTTCATGGCGCACCTTCGTGATCGGGGTGGGAGAAAACAGGGTGGGAGAACAGACCAACGGCCCCGAACGCAGGGGTTCGGGGCCGTTGGGACAGCGTCAGCGCGCATTCACTGCGTCAGCGGGCTGTCCAAGCGTCAGTCCGGGCGGGACGTCAGGCTGCCGGGGTCTTCGCGGCGTTGACGTCGGCCGGGAGGGCGTCCTTGGCCACCTTGACGAGGTGGGCGAAGGTCGGTGCGTCGTTGACGGCGAGCTCGGCGAGCATGCGGCGGTCGACCTCGACACCAGCGGCCTTGAGGCCCTGGATGAAGCGGTTGTACGTCATGCCGTTGGCGCGGGCGCCGGCGTTGATGCGCTGGATCCAGAGGCGACGGAAGTCACCCTTGCGAGCGCGGCGGTCACGGTAGCTGTAGACCAGCGAGTGGATGACCTGTTCCTTGGCCTTGCGGTACAGGCGCGAGCGCTGTCCGCGGTAGCCGCTTGCCCGGTCGAGGATGACCCGGCGCTTCTTGTGGGCGTTGACTGCCCTCTTCACACGTGCCACGTGTTACTCCTTTGATTCGTTGCGTCCGGATCTCAGTCCGGAGTCTGGTTCAAGCTGTGGGGATCGGTCCGCAGCGGACCGTTCGGCCTCAGAGCGGCCGAGTCACTTGCCCTTGAGCTTGCCCAGAAGCTTGCGGGCCTTGGCGCGATCGCCGCCGGTGAGGACCTGGTCCGTACCGACACGGCGCTTGCGGCTCGAGGACTTGCCCTCGAACTTGTGCTGGTTGTTCACGCCTTCGCGCATGATCTTGCCACTGCCAGTCACGCGCATGCGCTTCTTGGCGCCGCTGTTCGTCTTCTGCTTCGGCATCGTGCCGTTCTCCTTTGCATTTCGTTGTGGGCAAGGGGGCGCCCACAACTACTTCACCCACCGGACACAGGTGTCCGGCAATTCGTTACCTGTTGCTCACGCCTCGGGCGCTGCGTTCTTCTCCGCAGCGACCCGATCGCGTCGGGACTTGACCTCGGCGTTGCGGCCCTTGGCATCAGAGGATGCCTTGCGGGCTTCGGCCTTGGCGTCGGATTTGGACTTGTGAGGAGCGATGACCATCACCATGTTGCGTCCGTCGACCCGCGGGGCGGATTCGACGGTGCCGAGTTCCGACACATCTTCGGCCAACCGGTTGAGCAGCTTGATGCCCATCTCGGGACGGGACTGCTCGCGCCCGCGGAACATGATCATGACCTTGACCTTGTCGCCGCCGGACAGGAACCGCGTCACGTGACCCTTCTTCGTCTCGTAATCGTGTTCGTCGATCTTGAGACGGAAGCGGATCTCCTTCAGCGCGGTGTTCGCCTGGTTCTTCCGGGCTTCCCTGGCCTTCTGGGCAGATTCGTACTTGTACTTCCCGTAGTCCATGAGTTTGGCCACGGGGGGCTTCGCCTGCGGGGCGACCTCGACGAGATCGAGATCTGCCTCTCGGGCGAGATCGAGTGCCTTGCGAATGGCAACGATACCGACCTGTTCACCATTGGGTCCGACCAACCGGACCTCGGGAACCCGAATCCGGTCATTGATGCGCGTCTCGCTGATGTGTTCACTCCTTTTTAGCTCAAATGGTGTCGTGGCAATGAAAAAGGCTCCCATCGACACGAATGCCAAGGGAGCCTGCACACACGATCACCGGGGTCTGAGACCACAGGATCTTTCCGTGAATACACCTCGACCCGCTGCCTTCATCCCCGATTTCCAACGAGGGGAAGAACATCAGATCTTCGGACCCGATCGCTCGTCGCGATCCAGGTGGGAGTCAGACTCCGCTTCGCACCGTATCCAGTGTACTACGGTTCATGACTCTTCGCACATCGCCACCCCTCCCGGCCACCCGGGACGTGGGAATGTGCCAAGCTTGACCCATGACCTCTCAAGACCCCAATACCGCCGAGGCGGTCGGCGACGTCACCCGCGACATCGCCGAGGTGCCCGCCGTCGAAATCATCACGTCTACGGCCGTCCATCTCATGTCCGCCGCCGCCGTGAAGACCGGCCTGGCCGAGGACACCCCCGGCCAGTCCGCCGCCGACCTCATCGACCTCGATGAGGCTCGCAAGCTCATCACCGCACTCGCCGGCCTCGTCACCGGTGCCGCCACCGTCATCGGCGACCATCACGCCCGCCCGCTGCGCGACGGCCTCCGCAGCCTGCAGCTGGCCTTCCGCGAGGCCTCGACGATTCCCGACGAGCCCGGCCAGGGTCCCGGAGAGAAGTTCACCGGCCCCGTCCGCTGATCGAGTCGAGGCTCGCTCCTTTGGGGCTTGGCTCTTCGCAGCTCGTCGCCTGACGCTTTTTTGTCCCTGACGGCTCCCGTTCACTGAGCGGGGGCCGTCAGTGCATTCACGGTCTCACCGCGTGCGTGGTCTCACCGCGTGCACGGTCTCACCGCGTGCACGGGCTCACCGGGTTCGCGGGCTTACCGCGTGCACAGTCTCACCACCCGAGTTCGGCGATGACCGCGGTCATGAGGTCGTCTTCGACGTCATCGAAGCCGGGACCGAACTGCCCGAACCGCAGCGAGCTGATGAGTCCGATGATCGCCACCCACGCGGTGACTGCCCGAAGCGTCGTGGCGGCATCGACGTCGATGCCGAGAGTGGCGAGTTCGGCGGCGACGCGCTCGACACCCGGGTTCGGCTGCGCGCAGGCAACCTGCCCGCGCACGGCATCCGCTGCGCCCGCATCTGCGGTGCCAGCTGCACCCGACCCTGGTGCGCCTGCAGTGCCCACCTCTGGGGCGTCCCCCGAGTCCGCAGCGCCCGCCTCGTCGACGAGGGTGACAAGCGTGGCCATGACGCGCGTGCCCAGCTCGACCGTCACTTCGCGCGGCGCCGCATACGCGGCGATCGGCGTGCCGTAGATGAGTGCCCAGCGCCGTGGGAACCTCCGCGACCACGCGAGCATCGCCAGCCCCAGCGTCGGCACCGACCTGTCGCGTTCGAGGGCGGCATCGACCGCCTCGGCGATCGAGGTGAAGGCGTCGGCGATGAGGATCGTGAGGAGTTCGTCGCGGGTCTTCACGTAACGGTAGACAGCGCTCGAGACGATGCCGAGCTCACGCGCGATCGCCCGCAGCGAGAGCGCCTCCGCCCCCTCGGCGTCGAGCATCCGATTGCCGATCTCGACGATGCGCGCTTCGGTCTCCGCACGCGCCTTCTCTCGCGGAGTCCGCTTCTTCTCCATTCCCTCACTCTACGGTGAGAGAGCACCGGAATTGAATGTGAGCACTGCTCTTGTTTTATCGCTGCGACGGGTCTACGCTCATATCGTCACCAACAGAGAGCAGTGCTCACATCTCGTGGCTGCTCGCCAGACGAAGGGAACACCGCCATGCGCTCAGCACTCGTCCTCGGCCTCGGTCAGATCGGCGCCCAGATCGCCCGCGACCTTGCCGCCGCCGGCACCGATGCCCGTGTCATGACCCGCTCGGCGCCGCCCGCCGAGGCTCTCGCCGTTCCCGCCAGCACCATGGGGTCGATCACGTGGACGCAGGGCGATGCGTCGAACGCCGCAGCTGTCCGTTCCGCCGCCGAGGAGGCGAATGCCGAAGCGATCTTCGCGTGTGTCCACGCCGCGTACGACTCGCGCGTGTGGGCGACGACCCTGCCCGGCCTTGAGGCGGCGATCATGGATGCGGCGGCCGAGCTCGGCATCCCCGTCGTCTTTCCCGAATCGGTCTACGCGTTCGCCGGGCTGGACACCCCGATCACCGCCGACTCACCGTTCTCCCCGGTCGACGACAAGGGCCGCATCCGCCGGCAGCTCATCGACGCCAGCGAGGCTCACCCGGCGCAGGTCGCGAGCGTGCTCGCCGGCGACCTCATCGGAGCGACGGCCACGCCGACGAGTTCGGTCGTGCGCCTCTGCATCACCGACCGCATCGCCGCCGGCCGTCGGGCAGTCGTGCTCGCGCGCACCGATGTTCCCCACGGGATCACCGTCATCGGCGACATGGCTCGGACGATGATCGACGCGGCTGCCGATCTCGCCGACACCGCCGACGCGGTGGTCGCCGGCCAGATTGACGCGGCGGCGGAGATTGCCGATCCCGCGACCACCGTTGCCGGTCCCACGACAGCCGTAGCCGGTCCCGCCACCACCGTGACCGACCCCGCCGATCAGGCAACCATCGCCGACACGGGCCGACAGCACCCAGCCACCGCCGACGTTCCCCGGCAACGCACTGTCACGGCCGGCGCGGGACGTCACCGTCTCGTCATCGCTCCGAGCGCCAATCCCACGCTCGCCGACATCGCCGCGTACACCCACGAAGCCATCGGCTCACGCCCCAGACAACCCGGCGCCATCCCCCACGCCGTCGTCCGAGCCGCCGGATGGTTCGACCGGACGATGTTCGAACTCGCCGAACTCGCCCCGATCTGGCGCCGCCCCTGCCTCATCGAGTCGGGTACGGTCGGCGACTGGCGCCGCGGAATCGACGAGATGGTCGCCTGAGGACGGGGCACCTCGGCGCGGTCCCCCACTGACCGCGGAACCACCTCGGCGCGGTTCGTCACCGCCTGCGGAACCACCACCCCACCGCGGATGGGCACTCACCACAGCCCCACCTCGGCGGGGATCGATCTCAGTTCTGCCCGAGGAAGATCCCGTTGCCGGGTCCGAGCGGCAGGTCGAAGAAGTACCAGATCGCCAGCAGGCCCGCCCACGCGAGCCAGAACGGGATGACGAACGGGAACATCCGGGAGATCACGGTGCCGAGGCCGGCGTTCGGCTCGTAGCGGCGGACGAGGCCGAGGAGGACGATCATGTACGGGTTGAGCGGGGTGATGACCTGTGTGGCGGAGTCGCCGACACGGAACGCGGCCTGGATGAACGCGGGCTCGTAGCCGAGCAGGGCGAAGAGCGGGACGAAGACCGCAGCCATGAGCGTCCACATCGACGATCCGGAGACGATGAAGAGGTTGAGCACGCTCGCGAGCAGCATGAATCCGATGATCGCGGCAAAGCCGGTGAGGCCGATCGACTCGAGCCCGGACGCGCCGGCCACGGCGATCCACGAGCCGATGCCCGACCAGTTGAAGAGGGCGATGAACTGGCCGAGGATGAACGCGAGGATGAGGAACGACATCATGTCGACGAACGACTGCCCCATCATCTTGACGATGTCGTTCATCGACCGGATCGTGCCGACGACGAGACCGTAGACGACGCCCATGAGCATGAAGTACGCGAAGACGATGAAGACGATCGAGGACAGCAGCGGGGACCGCGGCAGGAAGCCGCCCTCCTCGTTGCGCCACGGGGAGTCGGGGATGAGGACCGCGAAGAGGATGACCGCGGTGAGGGCGAGCGCGGCGAGGACAGCCCAGCGCAGACCCCGCTTCTCCGCCGGCTCGAGCGTCGGGCTCATCGCCGTCTGCGCGGCCTCCATCTCCTGCGCCGACACGGAGTTCTCCGCATACTCCGAGCCTGACGCCTGGTACTTCTTGTCGAGTCCCTGCGTCTCGCATCGACGTAGTCGCGCGGCACGCCCTTGCGGACCATGTTCGGTTCGATGAGCTTGTCGATGATGAGCCCGGCGATGAGGGCGAGGACGATCGAGGCGACGATGTTGAAGTAGTAGTTCGAGACCGGGTTGACCGCTTGGTACTCGACCCCGGGCAGCGTCTCCATCACCGAGGTGGTGATGCCGGCGAAGAGTGCGTCGAGGCTCGTCGGCACGATCGACGTCGAGTATCCGGCGCCGGTCGCGGCGAACCCGCCGATGAGACCGGCCATCGGGTGCCGTCCCGCGGCCTTGAAGACGAGCGCGGCGAGCGGCGGGATGATGATGAATGCCGAGTCGGCCATGATCGACCCGACGACGCCGACGAACCCGACGGCGTAGGGCAGCAGCCAGCGCGGGCTCTTGCCGAAGGCGACGCGGACGGCCGCGGCGAGCATCCCCGACTTCTCGGCGACGCCGACGGCGAGCAGGATCGGCAGCACCGTCGCCAGCGGCGGGAACCCGATGTAGTTCTCGCCCATCGTCGTCGTCAGCCACGCCAGGCCCTCCCCGGTGAAGAGGCCCCTGATCGCGACGACTTCGTCGCTGCCGGGGATCGTCACCGACACCCCGGCGAGCGCCATCGCCGTTGAGATCGCCCCGGTGAGGAGGAAGAGACCGAGGAAGAGCGTGAAGGGCTCGGGCAGTCTGTTGCCGATCCGCTCGATCCCGTCGAGCATCCGCTGCCCGATTCCGACTTTCCCTGACGCCTGCGTTGACATGGCTCTCTCCTATGAACGCGCTGAGTTCGGGAGGAAACCGGTGAAGGGCCCGAACCGCCGAGGTGGTGCTCACTGAACTCGCGACTGCCCTGTCCGCCGGAATTGTCCGACGATCACAGTGCTGTCGTGGAACAGTCTGGCACACCTCGGTGTCCGAGCTCACATGCGCGGATGCGTGCGCGGGACTCTGCGCGGGTTCGTCCTCAGACGCGGTTGATCCGGCGCACGGCGAGTTCGGCGAGCAGGGCAGCCCCGTCGGGGAGGACGGAGTCGTCGAAGCGGGCGAGCGGCGAATGGTTGCTCGGGGCCGTCGCCGGGTCCCCCGTCGCACACGCTCCGAGGAAGAGGTACGTCCCGGGCACCTCGTCGAGGACGAAGGAGAAGTCCTCAGCCCCGGCGTCGGGCGTGGGCTTGAGGGCGAAGCGGTCCTCACCGAAGACGTCGGCGACGGTCTCGGCCATGAACGCATGCTCATCGGGGTTGTTGACCGTGAGCGGGTAGACGTTGCGCATCGTCACCTCCGACTCCAGTCCGTGCGCCGCGGCGACGCCCTCCATGAGCGGGACGACGAGTTCGGCGAGCAGGGCGCGCGATTCCCGGCTGAACGAGCGGATCGTCGCATTGAACTCCGCGGAGTCCGGGATGATGTTCTCCTTCGTGCCCCCGGCGATCCGCCCGACGGTGACGACGACGGGGTCCCAGATGTTGAAGCGCCGCGTCACCATCGTCTGGAGTGCGGTCACCGCTTCGCAGAGCGCGGGGATCGGATCCATCGTCGTGTGCGGCGCCGACCCGTGACCGCCCGCCCCGTTGAACCGCACGGTCAGCGAATCGGGCGCCGACATCAGGGTGCCGGGGCGGCCGGTGAAGACCCGCGGGGGATCTCGTGGGCGAGCACGTGGAGACCGTAGGCGGCGTCGGCGCGCTTGCCGGCGGCGTCGAGGACGCCCTCGGCGATCATCTGCTCCGCCCCGCCGTCCATCTCCTCGGCGGGCTGGAACATGAAGACGACGTCTCCGTCGAGCTCCTCGCGCATCGCGTGGAGGATCCGCGCCGCGCCGACGAGTCCGGCGGTGTGGAGGTCGTGCCCGCAGGCGTGCATCGTCTCCCCCGTCGTCGATGCGAAGTCCTCACCGCTCTCCTCGACGACGGGCAGCCCGTCCATGTCACCGCGCAGGAGGACCACCGGCCGGTCCGCACCGGTGCGGCCTCCGGGCTTCGTCCCGCGCAGCACCGCGGTGATGCTCGTCAGCTCCTCGCCGAGGCTGATCTCGAGGTCGAGTCCCTCGAGCGCGGTGAGCACCCGCTGCTGTGTTCGGGGCAGTTGGCGACCGAGCTCGGGCTCCCGGTGGAGGTCGCGGCGCAGGGCGATGAGGTCCTCGGCGAAGCTCTGCGCAAGCTCCCGAGTCCGGGATGCCTGTGGCGCGGCGGTCGTGGTCGGCTGGGTGTCCGTGGGCGATTCTGTGGGTGTCATGGGCAATAACGTAGGGTCGGCGGCTGCGGACCGGCAACGGTTCGCGAGCCGCTCGGCGAAGGTCTCGACAACTGTCGTCTCCGCGCCCGCCAACACGCGACAATCCGTCATTGTTCCGGTCAGAGGCGAGGCGCAAGGATTGAGACACTCATCACACACCAGGTCGCACAGGGAGGCAATGATGCAGACCAAGGCCACAGACTCACCGGACTCACCTCCGAAGAAATCGTCACCGCTCCCGCTCATCGCGGGCACCACGGTCGGCAACTTCGTCGAGTGGTTCGACTTCGCCCTCTACGGGTTCGCGGCGACGATCATCGCCGCGACGTTCTTCCCGCCCGACGGCGGTGCCGGTGCCCTGGCGGCGACGTTCGCCGTCTACGCCGCGGCGTTCGTCATCCGTCCCGTCGGCGGGTACGTCCTCGGTCGCATCGGGGACCGCTACGGCCGCCGCCGCGCCCTGTCGATCTCCGTCATCATCATGGGCCTGGCCACCGCCGCAATCGGGCTCATCCCCAGCTTCTCCGCGATCGGCTGGTGGGCACCGGCGCTGCTGCTCGTCTTCCGCTGCCTCCAGGGGTTCTCCGCCGCCGGCGAGTTCGTCGGGGCGACGACGTTCCTCATGGAGCACGCCCCGCAGGGCCGTCGCGGCCTGTGGTGCAGCTTCGTCACCACCTCGACGTGGCTCGGCACCGTCGGCGCCACCGCCCTCATCCTCGTCCTCCAGGCGAGCTTCGGCCCCGTCTACCAGGAATGGGTGTGGCGCGTGCCGTTCGTCTTCGGCGGACTCATCGCAATGGTCGGCCTCTACGTGCGCCTCCGCCTCGCCGAGACCCCCGTCTTCATCAAGACCGAGGAGAAGATCGACGACGCTCCCCGCCTGCGCGACCTCTGGGCCAAGCACAAGGGCATCATCATGATCGTCTTCGTCTACAACGTCTTCCTCGGCATCCTCACCTCCTCCGTCGTCGGCTACCTGCCGAGCTACCTCATCTCCGAGCTCCGGTTCGCTCCGCTCCAGGCCACGATCACCGTCACCGGCATGCTCATCGTCGCCGCGATCACCAGCCCGATGATCGGGGCACTGGCCGACAAATACGGTCGCCGCCGTCTCCTCATCCCCAGCGTCGCGATCGCCGCCATCGCCGTCGTCCCCGCCTACGGCCTCCTCGGCGTGGCGGCACTGGCCTGGCTCGGCATGATCGTCATGGTCGTCGCGACGAACTTCGTCGGCGTCGTCGGCAGCATCAGCGTTCCCGAGCTCCTGCCCCCGCAGTTCCGCTTCGTCGGTCTCGCCCTGCCCACGGCGATCGCCTACGCGATCTTCAGCGGCACCGCTCCCCTCGTCAACTCGAGTCTCATCTCCGCCTTCGGCACCGCCCTGGCGCCCGGGTTCTACACCCTGGCGATCGGTGCGATCGCGTTCCTCGTCCTCGCCCGGTGGCTGCCGGAGACTAGGGACTCCTCGATCGCCCACGTGCGCAGCTGCGCACCCGCTGAGACGACATGGGCTGGGCCGCGTCCGCGTCCTCTACTCTTGGAGGCATGCAAGATGAGGTCCAGTCCATCGTCGATGCCCTGAGCACGGCGCTGGGGCGCACCGTCTCGGTCAGCGACTACTCGATCCGCCACATCGCCCACTCGAGGCAGATGGGAGCCGTCGACCAGGCCCGCATCGACTCGGTGCTCCGTCGCCGCGTCTCACCCCAGCTCCAGGAGTTCATCTACTCCCAGGGCGCCCGTCACGCCACCGGGCTCTTCGAGGTCGCAGCAAACGAGAGCCTCGACGCCCGCATCGCCCGCTACGGCCACCCCATCAGCGCCGATGGTCGGACCCTGGGCTTCATCTGGCTCCTCCGCAGCGAAGGCCCGCTCGGTGCGGAGGAGGAGAAGACCGTCGCCGAGGCGGCCGCTCGATCAGCCGGGAGCTGCGGAGACAGGCCCACGCCGGCCGTGCCCGGGACACCGCCCTCAAACAGCACCTCGCCGATGCCCTCTCCCCCGACGCGGAGGAGCGGACCAAGGGCGCTGAGGCACTCGCCCAGGAGAGGCTCTTCGGCGCCCAGGCCTCGACCCTGCTCGTCCTCGACTTCACCGCCACCGCCTCGGCGAGCACCGCCCAGACGGGGATGAGCGCCGCGCTCATGCTCGAACGCTTCACCGACTGGTTCTCCCTGGCTCCGGGCCTCTTCCACGACTTCGCCGACCACAGCGTCGTCCTCCTCGGCGCGGAGTTCCCCGACGATTCGGTGCGGCAGTGGTGGCGGGGCGAGCTCACCGACCAGGACGTCATCGCCCGGGTCGGCATCGGCCTCGGCGACGCCCTCGACGACCTCCGCGACGCCGAGGCGACGTTCGCCGCCTACCGTCACGCCCGGACGGCCGCGCGCATCGCCCTGACCACCGACACCGCCCCGGTCGCCCTGCGCCGCTTCGCCGAGCTCGGCTACTACGGACTCCTGCCCGAGGCGAGCCCGGAGACCCTGGCGACCCCGGTCGCCGCAGTCATCGCCGCCCTCGTCACCGATCATCCCGAGCTCGCCGAGACGCTCGAGCGCTACCTCGACGCCGCCGGCGACGTCCGCGCCACCGCCTCGGCGATGTACCTCCACCGGGGCAGCCTCTACAACCGGCTCAAGCGGATCGAACAGCTCACCGACCTCGACCTCGGCAGCGGCGGTGACCGGCTGAGCGCCCATCTCGGCCTAAAACTGCTCCGCACGACTGGACAGCTGTCGTGGCCGGAGACCGTCGAACACGACAGTCAGCGATAGTCGCACGGGCCGCACCTCGAGATAATCGAGACACGACCACCGTTTCAACGACGAGATCAGAGGTAACCATGGCGATCTGGCTGGCCAACCCCACTGTGATTCCCTGCACCGGCGACGAGACCGACAAGGGTCCGGGCACCGCACCGCGGGAGGTCACGGGAATCCGCATCGACGATGGCCTCATCGATCGCATCGGAGGGTCCGCCGAGGCGGGGGACGAGGTCATCGACGCCGCCGGCCTGACGCTCACCCCGGGGCTCATCGACGGACACACGCATGCGGGCATGGCGAGTCCCGTCGATGCGAGCCTGCGCCACGATCTGCCCGTCGCCGTCCTCGCCGCCGACATCTTCCACGTCTGCGGTGAGGCCCTCGACGCGGGGTTCACGACGCTGCGCGACTGCGGCGGCCTCGACCTCGGCGTCCCCCAGGCGATCGCGAGCGGCCGCGTCCGGGGCCCGCGGATCGTCCAGTCCGGTCCGATCCAGGCCCAGACCGGCGGGCACGGCCACTACTCGAGCGAATGGGAGCCGACCGAGTACTTCGACACCCATGCGATCCCGGGGCTGCGGACGATCGCCCTGCTCGCCGACAGTCCCGACGAGGTCCGCAGGAACGTCCGTGAGTCCTTCCGCCGCGGAGCCGACTTCATCAAGATGTGCGTGACCGGCGGAGTGCTCGGCTTCCGCAACAACGTCGAGGCCACCCAGTTCACGTTCGACGAGATCGCTGCGGCCGTCCACGAGGCGACCGCCCGCGGCACGTACGTCACGGTCCACGCCCACAACGCGACGGGCATCCGCACCGCCATCGAGGCCGGGGTCAAATGCGTCGAGCACGGCACCGGCATCGACGCGGAGACCGCGCAGCTCATGGTCGAGAATGGCGTCTCCCTCGTTCCGACGTTCGCCACCGCCTACGTCTACCTCACCGGGTCGAGCGCCTCCGGGGTCGAGCACGACTTCTCCGCGCAGATCGACGGGGTCATCGCCGGGATGGAGTCCTCCCTGCGCGAGGCCAGGAAGGCCGGGGTGCGCATCGGACTCGGCTCGGATCTCACGGGACTCAACCAGGTCAACCGGGCCGAGGAGATGAAGCTGCGCTCGCAGCTCGAGTCCCCGGAGGCCGCGCTCATCGCCGCAACCCGGATCAACGCGGAGCTCTGCGACCTCGGCGAGATCACCGGCACGATCGAGGAGGGCAAGCGCGCCGACCTCGTCGCGTGGACGGCGTCCCCGCTCGAGGATCCCACCCGCTTCACCGACCGGTCGACGATCGCTCACGTCTTCCTCGACGGCAGGCGCGTGGCGGGATCGGCGGCCGGGTGATCGTCGGCCGCCGGCAGTCGCTCACGGCTGCCGGTTCTCTTGTCGACCGGTTGTGCCGGCCGGTTGCGCTGAACCTGTTCAGTCGAAGTAGTGCTCGACGTCGATGGCGCCGCCGGCGCGGGTGAACTCCGCGTCGACCTCGGCGGCGAGATCATCGTCGACGAGGTAGTCGAGCGCCGTGCACGCCAGCCCGTAGGCGGCGTCGCGGGCGGCGGCCTCGGCGGCCGGGGTGATCGCGGCGGCGGCGAACTCCCGGGTGTGCAGGGCCACCTCGGCGTCGGCGGTCCTGATGAGCGGATGGATGCCGGGGATCCGGTAGGAGACGTTGCCGAAGTCCGTCGAGGCCGCGATCGACTCGTCGAGGACGCCCGCCGGCAGCGGTGAGCGTCCGCGCTCCTCCTCGTGGAGGGCCCAGCGCGTCGTCAGCGCCGCATTGCCGCGCACCGGCAGCGACGGCGGGTGCTCATCCCACGTCACCTCGACCCCGGTGCCGGTCATCAGAGCCGCCCCCATCGCCGCCTCCTCGACCCGCTGCGAGAGCTCCTTGAGCGTCTCCGGGTACTTCGAGCGGACGTAGCACTGGACGGTCGCCGATTCCGTGATGATCGAGGGCCTCGTCCCGCCGTCGGCGATGACGGCGTGGAGGCGGGAGATCGGCGGCATCTGCTGCCGGAGCAGGCCGAGGCCCTGATAGAAGAGGGTCGCCGCGTCGAGTGCGTTGCGTCCCATGAAGGGCTGCGCCGAGGCGTGCGCGGCGACTCCCGTATACGTGACCTCGAGGAGGCGACGGCCCAGCCATACCTGGTCGGCGCAGTCGTAGCCGTACCCGTGGACCATGATCGCCGCGTCGATGCCGTCGAAGGCACCGGCCCGGGCCATGACCTCCTTGCCCGAGTGCCCCTCCTCGGCGGGAGTGCCGAGGAGGACGACGGTGCCGGGCACGGCCGCAGGATCCCTCTTCACGAGGTCGTCGAGCGCGAGGAACGCCCCGACGGCGGCAGCGGCGATGAGGTTGTGGCCGCACGCGTGGCCGATCTCCGGCAGCGCATCATATTCGGCGAGGATGGCGATCGTCCTGCCCTCACCGGTGCCGGTCGTCGCGCGCAGGGTCGTGTCGACGCCGTAGCGCCCGGTCTCGACGGCGATGCCGCGGGAGGCGAGGACGGCGGCGATCGCGGCGACGGATTCGTGCTCTTCGTACGCGGTCTCGGCGAGGCCGTGGATGGTGTGGAGGAGTTCGGTGATGTCGGCGCCGACGGTCTCGAGTCCTCCGCGATCGCTTCGGTGCTCGTCGTCGGGGCGCCGGTGAAGGTGTCGGTCCACTCCCCTGCCGCGCCGGCGCGGGCCTGCGTCTCGGCGGAGATGTGGTCGAGGTAGGACTCGTCGGGAACGGCGGGGCGGCTGAGATCGCGCAGGGGGCTCATGTCACTCAAGCATAGGAGACCCAGCGCTCACAGCCCGGCGCTAGGCCGCGGTGAGCTGGAGGGCGAGGGAGTCGACGCGGTCGATGATGAGCGCATCGACGGCCAGCGCGTGCTGGAACCGGTCGAGTTCGCTTTCGTCGACGTCACCGCGGACGCCGAGGCGGATGCCGAGTTCCGGTCCTTCGACGTGGACGCGGGCGCTGCCGGGACTGAGACTGATCGTTGCCAGCCACGGGAAGGCCTCGGCGATCGTCGCGATCGCCTGCCCCACCTCGGCGTCGGCCCACGACGGCGTCCACGGCCGGCCCTGCGCGAATGCGAACAGCGCGGGACGCCGCAACAGGAACGACCGTGCGGTGCCGGGGTCGAGGACGACGAGCTGGGATTCGGCTTCGACGGCGCCGAGGACGAGGCGCTCGGCTTCGATCGGCACGGGCCGGGCCTCGGGGTGCCAGGACGTCAGCGGGGGGATCGCGGAGAACCCGGGCGTGCATTCGCGACCGTCGGCGGCCTGGAGGCGGACCATCGCCATCTCCGAGGAGTTGTCGACCATGAGCCCGTTCTCCCCGACGCCGTGGTCGACGGCCAGGGGCACGATCGGCGCGTAGAGGCGGGTGCCGGACAGGGCCGTGACGACGCCGCGGTGGGCCTCGGGGTCGAGCGGTGCCCCGGCCGCGGTCTCGAGGGCCGTGAGCAGGGCCGCGTCGGCCTCACCGGTGTCCCCGGAGAACGGGTTCGGGGCGAGGCTGCGGCCCTCCCACGGCTGGCCGGCCGAATCGGTCGACACGGTCTCAGCGTCCTGCGACGTCGAGGGCCTCTTCGAGCGTGAACTGCCCGGCGTAGAGGGCCTTGCCGACGATCGCGGAGTCGACGCCGGCGGGGACGAGGCTGCGGAGGCTGCGGAGGTCATCGAGGCTCGAGACGCCGCCGGAGGCGGTGATCGGCTTGTCGGTGCGCGTCGACATCGATTCGAGGAGGTCGAGGTTGGGTCCCTGGAGGGTGCCGTCCTTGCGGACGTCGGTGACGACGTAGCGGGCGCAGCCGGCTTCCTCGAGGCCGGTGAGCACCTCGAAGAGGTCCCCGCCGTCCTTCGTCCATCCGCGGGCAGCGAGCGTCTGACCGCGGACGTCGAGGCCGATGGCGACCTGATCGCCGAAGCGGGAGATCATCTCGGCCGTCCACTCGGGGTTCTCGAGGGCCGCGGTGCCGATGTTGACGCGTTCGGCCCCGGTGTCAAGCGCCCGTTCGAGGCTTTCGGTGTCGCGGATGCCGCCGGAGAGTTCGACCTTGATGCCCACGGCCTTGACGACCTGGTTGAGGAGGTCGGAGTTCGATCCCCGACCGAAGGCCGCGTCGAGGTCGACGAGGTGGATCCACTCGGCGCCGCGCTCCTCGAAGTCGTGGGCGGCGTCGATCGGTGAACCGTAGTCGGTTTCCGTGCCCGCTTCGCCCTGGACGAGGCGGACGGCTTTGCCGTCGGCGACGTCGACGGCGGGGAGGAGAACGAGCTTGTCAGTCATGGTGGCCTTTCCTGGGTCGCAGTCGGTGGTGCGGTGGTGGATGCGACGCTGAGTCAGTGATTCCGGGACCGGGCCGGTCCCGGGGCGTGCGGGTCAGTCGTTCGGCGCGGATGCTCCGGGCGAACCGGGGCTGTCGGGCGACTCGGGATTGTCGGGCGACTCGGGGTCCCTCGGCGTTTCAGAGAACGTCGCGATCCAGTTGCGCAGGAGTCCGGCACCTGCGGTCGCTGACTTCTCCGGATGGAACTGGGCGGCCCACGTCGTCCCGTCCTCGACGGCGGCGACGAAGTCCCCGCCGTGGGTCGCTGTCGTCACCAGCGTCCCGGGCGGGTGCTCGGTGGCGGCATAGGAGTGGACGAAGTAGAACTTCTCGTCCTCGATGCCGGAGAACATCTGCGAACCGGGGGCCGCAGCCACGCCTGTCCACCCCATGTGGGGCACGACCGGCGCGTCGAGCGCGGTGACCTCACCGGGCCACAGGCCGATGCCCTCGGTCTCCTCCCCGTGTTCGCGTCCGCGGGAGAAGAAGACCTGGAGGCCGACGCAGATGCCGAGGAGGGGACGACCGGCGGCGTGCCGGTCGCGGATGAGATCAACGGCGCCGACGGATTCGAGCCCGCGCATCACGGCGGAGTACGCGCCGACCCCGGGCACGAGCAGGCCGTCGGCTGCGTCGATGACCGCGTGGTCGGCGGTGAGGGTGACGTCGGCTCCGGCCGCCTCGGCGGCGCGCACGGCGGAGCGGACGTTGCCGGCGCCGTAGTCGAGCACGGCGATCGTCGTCATCAGCGCTGCCCTCCTGAGAGGACGCGGGAGATCCGCCACAGCGAGAACCCGAAGACGATCGCCCCGACGACGGCGACGATCCAGGCGACGGCGTTGCCGCCGAGGCCGACGGTGACGCCGAAGGCGAGGACGAGACCGGCGAGGACGGCGACGACGATCCACATGAGCGCGGTGCGTGCGAGCGCGGCCCGTCCCGGCGTCATCGTCGCCGCGCTCGCCTGGAGCTTCGACATCGACGAGGTCGGGATGTTGCCCTCGACCTCCTCAGGCGCGACGGTTTCGAGGAGGATCTGCTCGGTGACGTCGGGGAGGTTGCGCAGGGCGAGTCCGGCCGGGACATCGGATTCGCGTGCCCCGTGCCGGAAGTGGCCGGCGTCGATCTGCTCGTCGCTGCGGACGAGGAGGAGGACCTCGTGTTTCCCGGCGAGCTTCGAGATCGCAGCGGCCGCCTCGTTGCCGGCTTCGACACCGGTGTCGGAGAGCACGATGCCGGTGAAGTCGCCGATGGGCACGATGGTGCCGGAGATGTTCGAGAGCACGCATGCGGCGGCGAGCTGGTCGGGGACGCCGAACGGGGTGACGACGACGGTGGTGCTCACAGGACTCCCTTGGTGCTCGGGACAGCGGTGGTGCGGCCGTCGGGTTCGACGGCCTCGCGCAATGCGCGGGCGAAAGCCTTGAACTGGGCTTCGACGATGTGGTGCGGGTCGCGACCGCGCAGCAGGTCGAGGTGGACGGTGAGTCCGGCGTGGAACGCGATCGACTCGAGCGCGTGGGAGGTCATCGAGCCCGTGAAGTGCCCGCCGATGAGGTGGTACTGCTGACCCTCGGGTTCGCCCTGGTGGACGAAGTAGGGGCGGCCGGAGATGTCGATGACGCAGCGGGCCAGCGATTCGTCGAGCGGGACGAAGGCGGCACCGTAGCGGCGGATGCCGGCCTTGTCGCCGAGCGCCTCGGCGATGGTCTGCCCGATGACGATCGCGGTGTCCTCGACGGTGTGGTGGACGTCGATGTCGGTGTCGCCGGAGGCGCTGATGTCCATGTCGATGAGCGAGTGCTTCGCCAGTGCGGTGAGCATATGGTCGAAGAACGGCACCGTCGTCGAGATGTCTGCTCTGCCGGTACCGTCGAGATCGAGGGCGACGGACACGGTCGACTCGGATGTCGATCGGTCGCGTTGGGCCTTCCTCATAGTGAGCCTTTCTTCGCTCTGGTCATCACGCGGCGCATGGGTGCGCCGCTGTCCATTGTCTCAGTCCCTGTCCGCATCGTGCACAGCGGTCTCGCTGCTGAACACCGGCGGTCTCGTCGCCGAGGCGGTGGTGGCGGTCTCCGATGGGCGTCAGCGATGGCTGAGCAGCGTGTCCGGTGCGGTCGCGACGATGTCGTCGAGGGCGGCGAGGAACGCGGTCGTCTCCGCTTCGGTGCCGGCGTTGACCCGGGCGTGGTGGGGAATGCCGATGTCGCGGATGAGGATTCCGCGGTCGAGGAGCTGCTGCCACAGGTCGGCCGGTGAGGCGATGTTGCCGAAGAGGACGAAGTTCGAATCGCTCGGGTAGACGGTGAAGCCGAGGGCGGCGAGGCGCTCGGCGATGGCCGTGCGCGAGTCGATGAGCCGATCGACGTTGCCGAGGAGCAGATCGGCGTGCTCGAGCGCCGTGCACGCGAGCACCTGGGTGATGTCGGAGAGGTGGTAGGGCAGCCGCACGAGGCGGAGGGCGTCGATGAGTTCGGGGGCGGCGATCGCGTAGCCGAGCCGCAGTCCCGCGCAGGCGAAGGCCTTGCTCATCGTCCGGGAGACGACGAGGCGCGGTCGGCCCTCGAGCAGGGTCATCGCCGAGGGCAGGGCGGGACGGGAGAACTCGGCGTACGCCTCGTCGACGATGACGATTCCCCGGCAGTTCTCGTATGCGGCGGCGATGACGTCGAGGCCGATCGAGGTGCCGGTCGGATTGTTCGGGGTGCAGAGGAAGACGATGTCGGGATCGACGCGGGCCACCTCGGCGGCGACGGATGCGGCGTCGAGTTCGAACTCCTCGTCACGGGAGCCCGCCACCCAGCTCGCGCCGGTGCCGGTCGTGATGAGCGGGTGCATCGAGTAGCTCGGGGTGAAGCCGAGAGCGGTGCGTCCGGGGCCGCCGAAGGCCTGGACGATGTGGGAGAGGACCTCATTCGAGCCGTTGGCCGCCCAGATCATCTCCGGGACGAGGTCGAACGAGCCGCCCGCCCGTTCGTTGACGCCGTCGAGGTAGGTGACGAGGTGCTCACGCAGCGCCGTGAACTCCCGGTCGGGGTAGCGGTTGAGTCCGGCGAGGTGGCCGTCGACGGCCCGGCGCATCGCCTCGGTGACGACCTCGGGGATCGGATAGGCGTTCTCGTTGACGTTGAGCTGCACCGGAACGTTGAGGTGCGGAGCGCCGTAGGGCTGCTGACCGACGAGGTCGGAGCGGACCGGCAGAGAGTCGATGTTTCCCACACACCGATTTTAGCGCTGGGGAACGTCGAGGCTCTGGCCCGGGTGGACGACAGGGCTGTCAAGGTGGTTGAGCTCGACGATGTCGGCGACGACCTCACGGGTGTCGCGGTCGAGACCGAGGTTCGAGGCCACGGTCCACAGCGACTCGCCCTCGCCGACGACGACGGCGTCAGCGGCGACTCCGACGACCTCTCCCTCAGCGACCGCCTCGGCGGTGAACGTCTGGGTGGAGATGAAGAGCGTTCCGCCGATGATGGCGAGAGCGCACAGGGCGGTGCGGAGCAGGCGCACGGCGCGGCGGCCGCGGACGGTCAGACGCATTTCGTGATTCTTCTCAGACATCGCTTTACCTCTTTCTTCGTACGATTCCATCCGCAATGGGTAGAACGTCTGTTCTATTCAACATGCCAATCGAACAAATGTCCAGTCCATCTCGAACATTTATGAGACAATGAGCGAGAACCAGCGTTGTTGATCGATCTCGAACAACCATCCCAGGCGGCACTGACACGAGATCTCTCGAAGCGCTTCGACCGGTGGGATTAGAACGAAGGGGAAGAGGCAATGGTGCAGAACAAACGAGGCAGAGGCAGGCCGCGCAACGAGGATGTGGCCAGCGAGATCGCGGCTGCGCGCAGCGAAGAGGACGAGGTCGAGATCCCCGACGGGCCGACCGGAGCCGGCGACTTCCGACTCTCCCCCCGGCAGCGGCTCGTCCTCGAGACGATCGAACGCGCCGTCGTCACCAACGGCTACCCGCCGAGCATGCGCGAGATCGGCGAGGCCGCGGGGCTCGCATCGCTCTCGAGCGTGGCGCATCAGCTCTCGCAGCTCGAGCGGCTCGGCTATGTCCGTCGCGACCCCAAGCGCCCTCGGGCGATCGAGGTCGTCAATCCCTTCGAAGAGGAGGAGGCGGAGCGCGCGAAGTACGAGGAGCTTGCGAACAACACCGTCCAGGTCCCCGTCGTCGGCCGCATCGCCGCCGGTGGTCCGATCCTCGCCGAGCAGGAGGTCGACGACGTCTTCTCCCTGCCGACGCAGGTCGTCGGCTCCGGAGAGATGTTCCTCCTCAAGGTCGTCGGCGATTCGATGATCGAGGCGGCCATCTGTCACGACGACTGGGTGGTCGTGCGCAAGCAGCACACCGCCGACAACGGACAGATCGTCGCCGCCCTCCTCGACGGCGAGGCGACGGTGAAGACGCTCAAGCGCAAGGCCGGACGTCAGTGGCTGCTCCCGCAGAACAAGGACTACGACCCCATCGACGGCACGTACGCGCAGATCATGGGTCTCGTCGTCGCCGTCATCCGCCGCCTCTGAGAGCTGCTACCGGGCACGGCCTGCGCGGAGCGACTGCGCATATCGCGGGCACTGCCTGCACAGTTCGCCTGCTCGAGCACTGCCAGCGCCCGGCGACGAGTGCCCTCGACCGGTCACGGTCGGGGGCATTCGTGCGTTCCGCAGGGTCCCCGGGCGCGGACGACCACCTCGGCGGCAGGGCACGACCGCCTCGGCGGGGTCAGATTTCGAATCCCGCACACGCAACCGCACAGACAACCCGTGCACGCGGTGGATCAGCGGCTCCGCGTAGGGCCTACGAAGCTCCGCGGTGTATCAGCGGCGCCGCGGTGGTCTTCGCGCTCCGGGTGCCCTTCGACCGCCTCGGCGGGCTTAGATTTCGAATCCCGCCCACACAGCTGCACGGACAACCCGTGCACGCGGTGGATCAGCGGCTCCGCGTAGGGCGTGCGAAGCTGCGCGGGGTGATTGCCGCTGAGGGTTGTGCGTGCGAAACCGCGCGACGGATCTGCGGCGCAGCTGAATCAGATACTGGGATCGTTCAGGGGCTGTTCTGCACATCGGTCAGGGAGTCGGCGGTCGGATAGCCCTGCGTCGAGTCGCCCATTCCGAGCAGAATGACCAGGGTGAGCACCATGGCAGCACCGCCGAGAACGAAGGCCGCAACGGGCCAGACGTTGAGATAGGTGGCACCCATGAGCAGTCCGATTCCCCCGGCGGCGAAAAGGGCGAGACCCGTGAGGAGACTCGCCAGCCAGTGTTTCCGCTGGGGCTTCTTCTTCCGTTTGCGCGCCATGGCGCGAACTGTACCACCCGGCCCCGAGGACCTCATCCCTTGGCTGCGCCGTCGTCCTTCGCGTCAGCGAGGCGACCGAGGGCCGTGCGGACGAGCTGCGCGTCCGTCGTCGGCCACATCTGCGGCATCGAGTTGACGAGGTATCCGGCGTACCGAGCCGAGCGCAGCCGCGAGTCGAGCACTGCGACCACTCCCTTGTCGGCCGTCGAGCGGATGAGGCGCCCGGCACCCTGGGCCAGGCGCAGTGCGGCATGCGTCGCGCTCACCGCCATGAACCCGTTGACACCGCGCTTGTCGGCGTCGCGGGCCCGCGCCTGCATGAGCGGATCGTCCGGGCGCGGGAAGGGGATCCGGTCGATGATGACGAGCCGGTTCGTCCTCCCCGGCACGTCGACGCCCTGCCACAGCGACATCGTCCCGAACAGACACGCCTCATCGTCGGCGGCGAACCGGGAGACGAGCGACGGCAGACCGTCCTCGCCCTGGAGGAGGATCGGAACATCGACCTTGGCTCGCAGATGCTCGGCGGCGGCATTCGCTGCCGCCTTCGAGGAGAAGAGTCCGAGCGCCCCGCCACGGGACGCGGTGACGAGCGCTTCGAGTTCGGCCAGCGCCTCTTCGCTCAGCCCGCTGCGACCGGGTTTGGGCAGATGAGAGGCGACGTAGATGATCCCCTGCCGGCCGTAGTCGAACGGTGAGCCGACGTCGAGGCCGTCCCACCTCGGCGCATCCGGTCCGAAGAGACCGAGCGAGGCGGCTACGGCGTCGAAGTTCCCACCGAGGGCGAGCGTCGCCGAGGTCGCGACGACGGTGGAGTCCTCGAAGATCCCGTTGCGCATGGTCCCGGCCACGCTCAGCGGGGCGACGACGAGGTTCGTCGTCTCGCGTTCGCGGAAGGTGCTGCGGCTCAGCCACACGACGTCGTTCTTGCCGGGATCGCAGAAGCGCTCGGCGAGTTCGAAGATCTCCTGGCACCGGGCCTTGGCCATCTGCCGGCCCGCATCGGCCTCCTCCCCGCGTCCGCCGATGTCGTTGATGATCTGCCGGGCGGAGTCGCGGATCTGCGTGAGGGCGAGTGCCAACGGCTCGGCGACGGAGAGCATGAGCCCCTCCTGGACACCGGCGGTGGCGCGTTCGAAGGCCGCCGAGGCGGTGTCGAGCATCGCGACGACCCCGTCCTCGACCGTCGTGTTCTTCCGCACCGCCGAGGTGGCTGCCGACAGCATGCCCGTGTTGATCTGGCCGGACAGGGCGTTCGTCACGCGGTCCTTGAGTTCGTGGGCCTCGTCGATGATGATGACGTCGTGATCGGGCAGGACGGAGTTCTCCCCGAACGCGTCGATCGCGAGCAGCGCGTGGTTCGTCACGATGATGTCGGCCTCCGAGGCCGCGGTCCGCGCCTGTTCGGCGTAGCACTCGGTGAAGAGCGGACAGTTCGACCCGAGGCAGTCGAACGCGTTGACCGACACCTGCGCCCACGCCTTGTCACTGACACCTGGCAGCAGATCGTCCCGGTCGCCGGTGTCCGTCGTCTTCTCCCACGTCCGGATCCGCTGGATCTCCTCGCCGAGGCCGGACCGGTCAGTTGGCCTGCGACCGGCGGCGGCATCGGCGCCGAGGTCGAAGAGCATCCCCTCGTCCTCGTCGGGATAGCCGCCCTCGAGTTTGTGCTTGCACACATAGTTGCGCCGCCCCTTGAGCAGCGCGGCCTTCGGCAGCGGGTCGAGCGTCTTCTTCAGCGCCTTGAACAGGCGCGGCAGGTCCCGGTGGATGATCTGCGTCTGCAGTGCCAGCGTCGCCGTCGAGACGACGACCGTCCCGCCGGTGCGGCTCGCGAACTCGGCGGCGGGCACGAGGTAGGCCAGCGATTTGCCGGTGCCCGTGCCCGCCTGGACGAGGAGGTGGATGTTCTTGTCGAGCGACGAGGTGACCGCCTCGGCCATCTCGGTCTGCCCCTCACGGGGCGCTCCGCCGATCGCCCCGACCGCGGTCTGGAGCAGATCGGAGACCGTGCTCACTCGCCGATGACCAGGTCGGGCCTGCGGAACTCCTCGAGTTCGGCGGCGAGTTCGGCCGGGACCTTCGCCTGCATGCCCGTGCCGCCGGCGCCGTGCTCCTCGTGCTCGACGGTGCCGAGCGCGTAGATCTTCGACACGAGGTCGCCGCGCTCATACGGGATGAGGACGGTGATCTCGATGTTCGGCGAGGGCAGCCTCTCCTCGATCGTCTCGACGAGTTCGGCGATCCCCTCCCCCGTCGCCGCGGAGACGAACCGTGCTCCGGGGTATTCGGCGCGCAACGCGGTGACGACGTTCTCGTCGGCGAGGTCGACCTTGTTGAAGACGAGGAGTTCGGGGATGTCACCGGTCTCGACGTCGCCGAGGACCTCGCGCACGGCGTGGATCTGCCCGTGCGGATCCGGATGCGAGGCGTCGACGACGTGGAGGAGCAGATCGGAGTCGGCCGCCTCCTCGAGTGTCGACCGGAACGCCTCGACGAGCTGGTGGGGCAGGTTCCTCACGAAGCCGACGGTGTCGGTGTACGTGAACGTGATGCCCTCAGCCGTCCGCGACTGCCGGACGGTCGGGTCGAGGGTCGCGAACAGGGCGTTCTGAACCATCACCTCGGCGTCGGTGAGCCGGTTGAGCAGGGAGGACTTGCCCGCGTTCGTGTACCCGACGATCGCCACCGACGGGATGTGGTTGCGGTTGCGGTTCTTCCGCTTCGTGTCCCGGGCCGGAGCCATAGCGGCGATCTCCCGGCGCAGCTTCGCCATCCGCGTGCGGATGCGACGGCGGTCGAGCTCCATCTTCGTCTCACCGGGACCGCGCGAACCGATGCCGGCACCGCCGGCGACCCGGCCGCCGGCCTGACGGGACATCGACTCACCCCAGCCGCGCAGACGCGGCAGGAGGTATTCGAGCTGCGCGAGCTCGACCTGGGCCTTGCCCTCGCGGGACTTCGCGTGCTGGGCGAAGATGTCGAGGATGAGCGCGACGCGGTCGACGACCTTGACCTTGATGACGTCCTCGAGCCCGCGCCGCTGGCTGGGGGCGAGTTCGGAGTCGATGATCACGGTGTCGGCGCCGACGGCTTCGACGATCTCCTTGAGCTCGGCGGCCTTGCCCTTGCCGAGGTACGTGCCCGGGTCCGGCTTCTCCCGGCGCTGGACGATCGCATCGAGGACCTCGGAGCCGGCGGTCTCGGCGAGCGCGGCGAGTTCGCGGATCGAGTTCTCCGCCTCGTCGAGCGTGGTGTTCCACAGTCCGGCGAGCACGACGCGCTCGAGCCGGATCTGGCGGTATTCGACCTCGGTGACATCTTCGAGTTCGGTGGAGAGTCCGGCGACGCGCCGCAGGGCGGCACGCTCGGCGAGATCGAACTGGGAGTCCTCGTCAGCGGGGGTTCCCTGCGGGCTGAGCGCCTGAGCACCTCTGGCGAGGACGCGGTCGAGCATGGCATCTCGACGCTCTTTGTCGGTGGACGTCATTCATTCCTTTGTTCGTGTGTCGTTGTCGTCTGCATTCTGTGCAACGCATTCCGACGTCGTTCTATTCTCCCACAGCCGACTAGACTGCAACCGTGGCAGAGCACTATTTCACGCAGAGCCCGACGAGCGACGCGAAGCGCCGGGAGATCACCCTCGACCTCGCCGGTCGCACCGTGACCGTAGAGACGATGAGCGGGACCTTCTCCCCCACTCGACTCGACCCCGGCACCGCTGTGCTCCTCAAGCACCTTCCCGCGCCCGCCCCCGGGGATCTTCTCGATCTCGGGGCCGGGTGGGGTCCGATCGCGCTCCATTCCGCGTTCCAGGCTGCCGACGCCGAGGTGGACGTCCGCATCTGGGCCCTCGACGTCAACTCCCGGTCACTCGAATCGACGGCGGGCAATGCCGCCCGCCTCGGACTCGAGACGATCCGTCCCGTCACCGCAGACGAGATCCCCGCGGACCTCGAGTTCTCGACGATCCGGTCGAATCCGCCCATCCGGATCGGCAAGGAGGCCCTCCATGAGCTGCTGGAGACGTGGCTGCCCCGTCTTGCCCCCGGTGGGCGCGCGGACCTCGTCGTGTCGAAGAACCTCGGCGCCGACTCCCTTCTCGGCTGGATCTCCACGATGCTCGGTGAGGGGTTCACCGCTGAGCGCACCGCCTCGGCGAAAGGGTTCCGGATCCTCACGATCCACCGGGACTGATGCGAGTGCGGACACGGTGTGCCTTCCGGCGTCGAGCGTCCGCGAATCTCAGTCGAGGGTGCCGCTTGCGACGAGGACCGCGGGACCGGCCAGCGTGACGGTTCCGGCCGTCCCGGTCTGATCAGGGGTGATGCCGATGCGCAGGCGACCGCCGGGAACGTCGACGCGCCACTGCAGGGGCGAGGCCGCACCGGCCCAGTGATGGGCGGCGATCGCGGCCGCGCACGCACCGGTCCCGCACGATCGGGTCTCCCCGACGCCGCGTTCGGACACGCGCATCCGCAGGGCGCCCTCCCCGCCGGCGACGTCGCTGCGGGCCGGTTCCATGACGATGTACTCGACGTTCGACCCGTGCGGCGGCACCGGGTCGAGGACGGGGTAGTCGCGGAGGTCGGCGGCGGCGAGCTCGGCCGCCTCGGCGAGTGCCACGACGGTGTGCGGATTGCCCGTCTCGACGGACAGTCCCGGACGGGCAACGTCGATGCCGTCGGTCGTCACGAGCACCTCGGCGCGGTCGTCGAGTGACCACGCGCCCATGTCGACGGTGTACCACGCGTCCTCGGGCGAACCGGGGATCCGCGCGGTCAGGCCTCGGTCGCGGGGTCGGTCTCACCGAGGGCGGGGTTGAGGGTGGTGCGGACGGTCTTGATGCCGTCGCGGGTGGCGACCTTGATCTCCGGGGCGTCAGCGGGGACGCGCCCGGTGGTGACGAGGGCGTGGGCGAAGACGCGGACGCCGTTGCCGCACATCTCCGAGAGGCTGCCGTCGTGGTTGTAGTAGTCCATGAACCATTCGGCACCGGCGGCGGCCTGGTCGGCGGCGCCGGGGATGCCGCTGTCGGCGGAGCGGACGATGCGGATGACGCCGTCGCCGCCGAGCCCGGTCTGCCGGTCGGCGAGCAGCGCGACGGTCTCGGGGTGGAGCGTGAGGTCACCGTTGTCGTCGTCGAGGAGGACGAAGTCGTTCTCGGTGCCATGCCCCTTGTGGAAGCGGGTGCCGGAGAGTGCGGCGAACGGTGAGGTCATGCCTCCATCCTAACGATCTCCAGTGCCCGGCTCAGCGGTGACCCCGGGGACTCCGGTGCCGCTGCCCCTGCCTCGCTCATGTCGATCCAGGTGATGCGCGGGTCGCGGCGGAACCACGTGTCCTGACGGCGGGCGAACTGGCGGGTGCGCACGGTCGTCGACTCCTGGGCCGCGGCCGCGCTCATCGTGCCCGCGAGATGCTCCTGGATCTGCGCGTACCCGATCGCCCGGGAGGCCGTGCGACCGCGGGCGAGCCCCTGGCCGAGCAGGGTGCGGACCTCGTCGACCCAGCCGGCCTCCCACATCCGGGCGACGCGGGTGGCGATGCGTGTGTGCAGGGTCGCCCGATCGACGCCGAGGCCGAGGTGGATCGTCGGTTCGATCTCCGTGTAGTCGGGCAGGGAAGCGCTGAAGGGCCGGCCGGTGAGTTCGATGACCTCGAGGGCGCGGACGATGCGGCGTGCGTCTCCGGTGCCGATCTTCTCTGCGGCGACCGGATCGAGGTCGGCGAGTCGGTGGTGGGCGGCCCACCGGTCGGCGGCGACCTCGGCCTCAAGGCGGGCGCGCACCGCAGGGTCGGTGCCCGGGAACTCCATGTGGTCGGTCGCGGCGCGGGCGTAGAGGCCCGAGCCGCCGACGAGGATCGGGCGCCGCCCGCGCGTCCGGATGTCGGCGATCGCCTCCCGGGCCGCGGTCTGGAAGGCCTGGACCGTGGCCTCCTCGGTGACGTCGAGGATGTCGATGAGGTGATGGGGCACCCCGCGGCGCTCGGTCACCGGCAGCTTCGCGGTGCCGATGTCCATGCCCCGGTAGAACTGCATGGAATCGGAGTTGATGATCTCCCCGTCGAGGCGTTCGGCGAGGTCGAGGGCGAGGTCGGACTTGCCCGTCGCGGTCGCGCCGACGATCGAGATGATCGGTGCCGGGGCGGTCATCTCAGCCTTCGGCCACGGCGCACAGGGTGCGCACGTCGTGGACGGTCGAGTCGTGGACGATCATCACCTCGCGGGTCCCCGGGGTGCCGGCCTCGTGGTGCTCGAGGGCGGCGCCGAGGAGGTCGAGGTCGGCGTGGACGGCGCGGGCGCCGCTCACGGCGGTGCGCAGGGCCGGGGTGTCCCAGCGTGCGATCGCGGCGGCGACGTCGGCGTCGAAGTCGCTCGCCCTGGGCACGGGGGCGAGTGGGGCATCCGCCGAGGCGGCACCGGAGAGGTCGATGGGCGCGAGCACGTCCTCGCTCGTGCCGGCCGCTCCGATGGTCACGCCGACCTCGTGCGCGTGGAGTGCGGCGATGGCCAGGCCGGGATGCGCGGTGCGGCAGGCGTCGCGCTCGTCCTCGCCCAGGGCGGTGACGGCGTCGACCCAGGCGTCTGCCTCGAGGAGGTCTCCGGTGCGGGTGTCGATGCCGCGGTCGATGCCGAAGCCGCCGAGTCCGAGGAGGACGGGCAGGGTATCGACCGGCAGGGCCCACGCCGAGGCGGTCGCCAGGATGTCGAGGATCGCTGCGCGGGCGGCAGTGGAGCGTCGGGGTTCGGTGCGGTCGATGTGCGACAGCAGCACGGGGGTGGCCGGGATGAGCGCGAGGCGTCGCATCTCAGGTGCGCGGGCGGATCGTCGGCATTCCGAGCACGGTGGCGCCGCCGGGGGTGACTCCTGCGGTCGGGGTGCCGCAGCTGTCGGCCTGTGCGCGATCATAGGCGTCTCCGGCCCGCGACGGCCGCACGCTGACACCGGAGTCGGCGAGGAGGAAGTACGGCTTCGCGTCGGTGACCGTCGCCGTGACGAAGTCTCCGGGACGCGGCAGCTCGATGCCGGCCGGCGGCGAGACGTGGACGAGCCGGTTGTCGGCGGCGCGTCCGCTCAGGCGCGGGGAGTCGGCGTTCGGCAGGCTCGTGACGAGGACCTCGACCTCGTTGCCGATGAGCGCCTTGTTCTCCTCCCACGCGATCTCGTCCTGGAGGGCGATGAGGCGTTCGAACCGCTCCTGGACGATCTCCTTGGGCAGCTGGTCGGGCATCGTGGCCGCGGGCGTGCCGGGACGGATCGAGTACTGGAAGGTGAAGGCCTGGGAGAACCGGGCACGACGGACGATGTCCATCGTGCCGGCGAAGTCCTCCTCGGTCTCGCCGGGGAAGCCGACGATGATGTCGGTGGTGATCGCGGCGTGCGGGATCCGCTCCCGGACTGTGTCGAGGATGCGCATGAAACGGCTCGTCCGGTAGGACCGGCGCATCGCCTTGAGAATCCGGTCGGAACCCGACTGCAGGGGCATGTGGAGCTGCGGCATGACGGTCGGGGTCTCGGCCATCGCGTCGATGACGTCGTCGGAGAAGGCCGCGGGATGCGGGCTCGTGAAGCGCACGCGTTCGATGCCCTCGACATTGCCGACGGCGCGCAGGAGCTTGGCGAACGCGCCCTTGTCACGGAATTCGGCGCCGTAGGAGTTGACGTTCTGCCCGAGCAGGGTGACTTCGACGACCCCGTCGGCGACAAGGGCTTCGACCTCGGCGAGGATGTCGCCGGGACGGCGGTCCTTCTCCTTGCCGCGGAGGCTGGGGACGATGCAGAACGTGCACGTGTTGTTGCAGCCGACGGAGATCGACACCCACCCGGAGTGCTGGGATTCGCGGCGGCTGGGCAGGGTCGAGGGGAAGATGTCGAGGCTTTCGAGGATCTCGACCTGGGCTTCGTCGTTGTGCCGGGCGCGTTCGAGGAGCGCGGGCAGCGACCCCATGTTGTGGGTGCCGAAGACGACGTCGACCCAGGGGGCCTTCTTCACGATCGTGTCGCGGTCCTTCTGGGCCATGCAGCCGCCGACGGCGATCTGGAGGCCGGGGTGGTTCTCCTTGACCTTCGCGAGTCGACCGAGGTTGCCGTAGAGGCGGTTGTCGGCGTTCTCCCGCACCGCACACGTGTTGAAGACGACGACGTCGGCCTGGGCGTCGGCGTCGGCGCGGACGTATCCGGCGTCGTCGAGGAGGCCGGAGAGGCGTTCGGAATCGTGGACGTTCATCTGGCAGCCGTAGGTCTTGACCTCGTAGCTGCGCGCATGCGCGTCGGTGGTGTGCGGGGCGTCGATGAGTTCAGTCATGGCCCCACCATTCTACCGCCGCGCCCGTAACTCCGCTGTCGCCGACTCAGCCCTCGGCGAGCACCTCGCGGGTGACCTTGAGGCAGATCGTCGAGGAGAACCCGCGGCGGGCGAGCATCCCGAGGATCCGGCGTTCGCGCACCTCGTGGTCGAGGCCGCGGGTCGACCGCGCCTTCTTCTCGGCGACGTCGCGAGCGAGGCTCTCCTCACCTTCGGCTCCGCCGTCGACCTCGTCGACGACACCGGCGATCGTGTCCTCGTCGATGCCCTTCCGGCTCAACTGCCGGCGTAGGGCCGACCGGGAGAGCTTCTTCCCCTCACGCTGGGCCTTGGCGAAGCGGCGGGCGAACTCGGTGTCGTTCAGGAGGTTCGAGCGTTCGAGCTTGGTGATGAGCCGGTCGATCGCGGCCGCATCGAAGTCGCGTTTCGCGAGCTTCTCCCGCAGTTCGGTGCTCGAGTGGTCGCGCATCGCGAGCATGTTGAGCGCCGTCTTCTTCGCCTTCGCATAGGACTCGGCGAACTCCGGGGAGTCCCCGACGTCGGGGCGAGAGAAGGAACATCGGCCCGAGCGGGCTGCTCCCCCGCCGCCGCGAGTCCGTCCCCCGCCTCGGCGACATCATCTCTCGCCGGCGCGACATCATCCCCCGCTTGCGCGGCGGCATCGCCCGCCTCGGCGAGCCCGGCGAAGAACCCCGACTCCCCCTGCGCGTGACGATGTTCGAGGTCGGAAATCGCCGCACGCAGGGCGCTGAGCTGAGCGGGTTCGGGCCCGGGCTCGTCTGAACGGCGAGTATCGGGAGTGCGCTCTTCGGTCATGGGTCTCCCCCAGTCATGAGGTCATGAGGTCGTACCGACTCCGCGTACAGGTCGCGCGGTCCGGCACACGGTCACGAGATCTCGACGTCGTCCGTCTCCTCGGCGGCAGCGGCATCGGGGGCCTCGTCCTCGACCTTGATGAGGCCCATCTTGTGCTTGATCTTCAGCTCGATCTCCTCGGCGAGGCCGGGGTTGTCGCGGAGGAAGTTGCGGACGTTCTCCTTGCCCTGGCCCAGCTGGTCGCCGTCGTAGGTGAACCACGAACCGGACTTGCGGATGATCCCGTTGTCGACGCCCATGTCGATGAGGCTGCCTTCGCGGGAGATGCCGTGGCCGTAGAGGATGTCGAACTCGGCCTGCTTGAACGGCGGGGCCACCTTGTTCTTGACGATCTTCGCCCGCGTCCGGTTGCCGATCGCATCCTGGCCCTCCTTGAGGGTCTCGATGCGACGGACGTCGATGCGCACGGAGGCGTAGAACTTCAGTGCCTTGCCGCCCGAGGTCGTCTCCGGGGAGCCGAAGAAGACGCCGACCTTCTCACGGAGCTGGTTGATGAAGATCGCCGTGGTCTTCGACTGGGCGAGGGCACCGGTGATCTTGCGCAGCGCCTGCGACATCAGGCGGGCCTGGAGGCCGACGTGGCTGTCGCCCATCTCGCCTTCGATCTCGGCCTTCGGCACGAGGGCGGCGACGGAGTCGATGACGATGATGTCGAGTGCGCCGGAGCGGATGAGCATGTCGGCGATCTCGAGCGCCTGCTCACCGGTGTCGGGCTGGGAGACGAGGAGCTGATCGGTGTCGACGCCGAGCTTCTTCGCGTACTCGGGGTCGAGCGCGTGCTCCGCGTCGATGAACGCGGCGATGCCGCCGGCCTTCTGGGCGTTCGCCACCGCGTGGAGGGCGACCGTCGTCTTGCCGGAGGACTCCGGTCCGTAGATCTCGACGACGCGGCCGCGCGGGAGACCGCCGATGCCGAGCGCGATGTCGAGGGCGACCGAGCCGGTCGGGATCGACTCGATGGGTTCCCGGACTCCCTCGCCGAGGCGCATGATCGCGCCCTTGCCGTAGTTGCGGTCGATCTGGCCGAGTGCGGCGTCGAGCGCCTTGGACTTGTCGCCGCCGGTGGGGATCTGCAGGTTCTTGGGTGTACGCGCCATGACCTCTCCTAAAGTGTTCGCAAACTGTGAGACCAAGGCTAGAAGATGGCACTGACATGACGACAGGGAAGCGATCTCCCCTGTGGACAACCGGCCACTCGTGGTCACAGGTCCCGTGATTCGCTCACCATCATAGCCGATATAAGAACATGTGTTCGAAATGTCGCGGCGTGTCGTTCGAAGATTGTCGGCACCCCTGCGCGCCGGCCACACCAGCCAGCATCGCCGCCAAGCTCAGCGGCTCAGAACGGCCGGGACCGCGGCTTCTCCTTGCCGAGACGCCGCGATTCGGGCACGCCCATCGAATCGCACACGGCGATCCAGATGTCACGGGGTTCGATGCCCTGGCGGAAGGCCTCGGCGGCGGTCACCGAGCCGAGGCTGCTCAGGGTGAGGTCGGTGTGGAGGGATGCGGCGCGCGCCTCCCCGAACTCCTCGTTCATGAGGGTCCAGTAGAGCGTGTGGCGCATTACGGCTTGGCAGCCAGCCGCGGGGTCGGGTAACCGCCCGGGTGGCCGAGGATCTTGTCCGAGAGCTCCTGCGGGATGGTGTCGGGGATGGCGACACCCTCTTCGAGGGCGAAGCGGTCCGAGACCTCGCTGAGCAGGGCCGAGACCGGCAGCTCAAGAGCTTCGCAGATCGCGGAGAGGAGTTCCGAGGAGGCTTCCTTCTGTCCGCGTTCGATCTCGCTGAGGTAGCCGAGCGACACGCTGGCTCCCGTGGAGACATCGCGCAGCGTCCGTCCTTGACGGCGGCGAGCGGAACGCAGGGCATCGCCGATTTCAACTCTCAGTAACATTGTGCGTCCCTCCCTTTGATCGCGCGATCGTGGATTCAACTTTACAGCCCGGTCGCGCGGGGGCGCCAACCTGAGCGGGTGAGATGGGGGTATTGCCAGTCCTTTCGGAGAAACCGGCGCGGTGGCATGTCTGTGCGTATGTCATCTTGAACACTCAACCATCGCACAAGGGAAGTTATTCCGCGCCGGTGTCCGTGCCGGCAGTGTCCGCGCCGACGGCGTCCGGACCGGCAGAGTCCGAACCAGCAGCCGCCCCACCGCTTCCCACCCCTCCCGTGCCCGGGTCGGGTCCGAATGCGAGCTTCGCGACGAACTCGCCGAGGCGCTCGACCATGGCCGCGACCGTGGCGGACCGGATCGCCTCCCGATCCCCGGTGAAGCGGTGTTCGACGACGTGGGCGCGGGAGCCGAACGCGATCGCCGTGTAGACGAAGCCGACCTCCTTGCCGTCCTGCGGGTCCGGTCCGGCGACTCCCGTGCAGGAGACGCCGATGTCGGCGACGCAGGCGCGGGCGGCGCCGACGGCCATCTGCGCGGCGACGACCTCGTCGACGGGTCCCGTCTCCTCGAGGCGGTCGGCGTCGACGCGGCGAGGCTCGCCTTGAGGTCGGTCGCATAGGTAACGAGGCCGCCGCGAACGACCGCGGAGGCGCCGGGGACGTCGACGAGGGTGGAGACGAATCGGCCGGCAGTCAGGGATTCCGCCGAGGCGACCGAGAGTCCCAGCTGCGCACAGGTCGCGATGATCTCCCGGGACTCCGCGAGCAGGTCACCGGCCATCGCCGGTCCGCGGGCCCTCGGAATCCTCGGCCCCGTCCGGTCCCGATCCGGGCCCGCCGGCATCGCCGTGGCCGGGCTGCCGGACCGAGCCTCCCGCAGACGTCCCGTCGGAGGCGGGACGGTCGGTCGCCTCGGCGCCGGAATGGGCGGTGCGGGCCAACCGCGCCGCCTGGATGCAGTAGTCGATGCCGGTGACGATCGTGACGACGATCGCGGCGGCCATGACGACCCACGCGACGACGATGAGGACCATCGCCACGGGCACGGGGACGATGAACGCGAGCGGCTTGAGCAGGAGGAACAGCCCGATCGCGACGGTCTGGAGGACGGTCTTGAGCTTTCCGCCCTTGGAGGCGGGCATGACGGCGATGCGGATCATGAAGAAGCGCAGCACGGTGATGCCGAGTTCGCGCACGAGGATGATGACCGGCACCCACCACGGCAGCTCGCCGACGATGCTCAGCCCGATGAGGGCCGCGGCCATGAGCGATTTGTCGGCGATGGGGTCGGCGATCTTGCCGAAGTTCGTGATGAGGTTGTATTTGCGGGCGAGGTCGCCGTCGATCTTGTCCGTGGCCATCGCCAGCAAGAAGACCGCGAGCGCCCACCACCGCGTCGTGAGGTCCTGTCCCCCGTCGTTGAGGAGGAGGACGAGGAAGACGGGAACGAGGAGGATCCGCACCACCGTCAGGGCATTGGGGAGGTTCCAGGCGCTCGGTTCGGCAGTGGGCGGGGTCTCGGGGCGATCGTTCACACCTCAACCCTATCCGAGACCGCTGCCGGGAGCGCGGATCGCAGCCGGGAGCGCGGATCGCTGCCGTGAGCGCTGACCGCAGCCGGGGCCGTGCAGCCGAAGCAACGCAGCGGACAGCACAAAGCCGGCCACCCCGATCGGTGGCCGGCTCCGCGGTCGTCAGCGTCCCGTCAGCTGCCAGGCGTCCTCTCCGGAGGCCTCGACGACTTCGAGTCCGGTCTCCGGGTCGATGTCGCCGACCTGGAGGTCCTCGGCGTGTCCGACGCCGTTGGCGTAGGGATCGGTGCGCGCCGAGGCGGCCGACCCTCCCGCCGGCGACGGACCGTGGTCGCCGCGATCGTCGTAGCCGTCCTCGTCGTCGAAGTCCTCGGCGAAGTCGTCGGCGGCCGATGGCGCACTGCCGGCCCCCGCCTCGGCGGGTGGGGTCTCCCCCTTGATGACGGCGAGGGTGGCCGGGAGGTCCTCGGGGCGGACGAGGACGTCGCGGGCCTTCGACCCCTCGGAGGGTCCGACGATGCCGCGGGACTCCATGAGGTCCATGAGGCGGCCGGCCTTCGCGAAGCCGACGCGCAGCTTGCGCTGGAGCATCGACGTCGAGCCGAACTGGGTCGTCACGACCTGCTCGGCAGCCTGGAGGAGGAGTTCGAGGTCGTCGCCGATCTCCTCGTCGATCTGCTTCTTCGGCGCCTCGACGGCGACGTCCTCGCGGTAGTTCGGGGTGAGCTGGCCCTTGACGTGTTCGACGACCTTCTCGATCTCGGACTCGTTGACCCACGCGCCCTGAACGCGCATCGGCTTCGCGGCGCCCATCGGGAGGAACAGGGCGTCACCCTGGCCGATGAGCTTCTCCGCGCCCGGCTGGTCGAGGACGACGCGGGAGTCGGCCAGCGACGAGGTCGCGAACGCCAGCCGCGAGGGTACGTTGGCCTTGATGAGGCCGGTGACGACGTCGACGCTGGGGCGCTGCGTGGCGAGCACGAGGTGGATGCCGGCGGCGCGGGCGAGCTGCGTGATCCGCTGGATCGAGGCCTCGACGTCGCGCGGGGCGACCATCATGAGGTCGGCGAGCTCGTCGACGACGACGAGGAGGTACGGGTAGGGCTGGAGGACGCGCTCGGACCCGGCGGGCACCTGGACGCGGCCCTCGCGGACGGCCTTGTTGAACTCCTTGATGTGCTTGAACCCGAAGTTCGCGAGGTCGTCGTAGCGGGCGTCCATCTCGCGCACGACCCATTCGAGCGCTCGGCGGCCTTCTTCGGGTTCGTGATGATCGGGGTGATGAGGTGCGGGATGCCCTCGTAGATCGTCAGCTCCACGCGCTTGGGGTCGACGAGGATCATCCGGACCTCGTCGGGGGTCGCGCGCATCATGATCGAGGTGATCATCGAGTTGACGAAACTCGACTTGCCGGCGCCGGTGGCACCGGCGACGAGGAGGTGGGGCATCTTCGAGAGGTCGGCGACGACGAACCCGCCTTCGACGTCCTTGCCCACGCCCATGACCATCGGGTGGTCGGTCTTGCGGGCGGCCTTCGAGCGCAGCACGTCGCCGAGGGCCACGTTCTCCCGGTCGGAGTTCGGGATCTCGATGCCGATCGCCTTCTTGCCGGGGATCGGCGAGAGGATGCGGACGTCGGCGCTGGCCACGGCGTAGGCGATGTTCTTGCTCAGCGCCGTGACCTTCTCGACCTTCGTGCCCGCGCCGAGTTCGACCTCGTAGCGGGTCACCGTCGGGCCGCGGGAGAAGCCGGTGACCTGGGCGTCGATCTTGAACTGCTCGAGGACGTCGCGGAGGGCCTCGACGACGCGGTCGTTGGCCTCGGAGCGCTCCTTGGCCGGGGGCCCGGGAACGAGGTAGTCGGAGTTCGGCAGGGTGTAGGTCACATCCCCGGCGAGCGTGAGCTGTTCGACGCGTTCGGGCAGCTGCTCCGTGGGAGGCGGTGCCGGGGTGTTCGTCGTCGGCACCGGCGCCGAGGCGGCAGCCGAGTTGGTCTGGTGCGCGACGGTCGGGGCGTCGTCGGCCATCCCGATGGCCTTCTTCAGCGCCGAGGCCTCGCGTTCGGCCTTCGTCGGGCGGCGCTCCCCGGGCTTGAACTTCGGTTCGGTGTCGATGACCGTCGTATCGGCTTCTTCGTCGGAGACCTCCTCCTCGCGGATGTAGGCCTTGTCGTAGGCCTTGTCGGCGAGGTCGTCGTCGACCGGCGGGTCGAGCTCGGGGATCTCCGTCTTCTTCTTCCGGCTGCGGCGCTTGGCGCCCATGACGGGTTTGAGGCTCGAGGTGTGGGTGTTCTCGGCGACGAGGTCGGTGGCGCTGGCCTCGGCGTCGGCGGCGGTCTCCGGGGCGGGCCGGGCACCGCCGGTGAGGCGCTGGTAGAGCGCGGTCAGTCGCCGCGGGATCGCCCGGACGGGGGTCGCGGTGATGACGAGGAGGGAGAAGAGTCCGAGGAGGACGAGCAGCGGCACGGCGACGTAGACGGTCGTCGCGACGACGAGCGGTGAGGAGACGACGAAGCCGAGCGCCCCGCCGCCGTTGGCCATCGCCTCACGCGAGTTGACGAACGTCGGGTTGCCGGCGGCGATGTGGGCGAGTCCCGCGGCCGAGAGCAGCAGGAGGATGATGCCGATGAGGATCCGGTTGTTGCCGCGGTTGTCGTCGCCGCGGAGGAACAGGCGGATCGCGTACCCGGTGAAGATCACGGGCAGGGCCAGGGCCACGCGGCCGAAGGTGCCCTCGACGACGTTGCGGACGACGTCGCTGATCGCGCCGGGGATGTTCCACCATTCGAAGGCGGCGATGACGATCGAGAGGCCGATGAGGAAGAACGCGGTGCCGTCCCTCTTCGTCGGGGACTGCTCGTCCGGTTCGTCGCTGAGGATCTTTCGCGCACGGTTGCCGGCCATGTGGGCCACTCCCCTCCACGCACCGGTGACAACGTTTGTCCCGGGGTCTTCGGTCCCCGCTTGTCCGGAACCACCCTTCGCCTTCGAGGCAGAGCGCTTGCCGGTGCCAGAAGCGGGGGAAGTCGTTCTGGTCGCCATGGTCCATATCCTAAGGTGATTCGGCGCGCGATCCCGGCAAATCCGCAGGTTTCGGCGCGCCTTGGCGGCGCTCTCCGATCGGCCGTGGGCACCGACGCGGTGACACTGCAGTTACGCCCTTAGGAGAGGGCGTATTTGTCGGTTCACCGCGTCGGCGGCTGTTCGCCGTCAGAGGCGCCGAGGCGGTCGCCGGGAGCGCTGGGGCGAGCGCTCGGGTGCATGGCGACGAAGACCGCCCACTCGCGCACCTCAGCACCGTCGCTGCGATGGGCTGAGTTCCGTGAGCGGAAGTCCTCGAGCAGGTCCTCGAGTCGTTGCCGGAACTCGTCGACCTCCTCGGCGGTGAGCATCGCGGCCATCCTGCTCATCGTCCGTTCGTCGGAGGGCGCGGCGGCGAACTCGGCGGTGAACGCCTCGATCATCGGATTCGCCACTTCGTCACCGAGATCGAGATACCAGCTCTTGCCCGTCGCGAGGTAGGGGATCTCGCGAGCTCCGCGCCGACCGCGACGCACCTCCTGAGCCTCGAGGAACCCGGTGTCGACGAGCATCCGCACATGATGGAGCGCGGTCGCGGGATTGAGCCCCACCGCCTCGGCGATCTCCCGGTTGGTCAGCGACTCGGAGAGGGTCAGGCGCAGGATGCGGATGCGCACGCTCGAGGCGAGCGCCTTCGCCTCGGCATCGGTGGCGTCGCGGCGCTCGATCGCTCGGGCCACGCGCTCGGCGTCACGCGGCGGTCGATCCGCGTCCCCGGCTCCTGCCTCCGCACTCATGCCCTCCACGCTAACCAACGATTGGCAGAAGTCAATGACTGTGTTGCCGGATGAACGCCTCGGTGCCACACTGGTGATTGAGAGAACTCAATCACTGCCGATCGCGGCGCCCGGCGGCGATTGCCGATCGCAGCTCATCACCCTGACTCGAAGAAGAGCCGATGACTCCACACGACCCCACCGAATCCGAGCCGGACCATTCGACCGACGGCCCCATTCCGCCGAGTGCACCCACGGTGCCGACGGGTCCGCCGCTGCCGCACCTGCCGACCGCATCGCATGAGGAGCAGTCACCGCCGCCTGGCCGAGTCCCGTCACGCTCTCTGTGGCGCCACCACGACTTCCGGCAGCTGTGGATGGGCGACACGGTCTCCGTCTTCGGCAACCAGTTCGTCCTCTTCGCCCTCCCCCTCATCGCCGTCCAGCTGCTCCACGCGAACGCCTTCGAGATGGGGGTCCTCGCCGCCCTCGAATCCGCGGCGTTCCTCCTCATCAGCCTGCCCGCCGGTGCCTGGGTCGACCGGATGCGGAAGAAGCGCATCATCGTGGCCGGCGACCTCGTGCGCGCCGGACTCCTCCTGACGATCCCCCTGGCGTGGGCGCTCGGCCTGCTCTCGATCGGCCAGCTGTGGATCATCGCCGCCCTCGTCGGCGTCGTCACCGTCTTCTTCGACGTCGCCAACCAGTCGTACCTGCCCGAGATCGTCGCCGGCGACCAGATCAGCGACGGCAACGGGAAGCTCCAGGCGAGCCAGCAGACGGCGTCCGTCGTCGGACCATCCGCGGCATCCGGTCTCGTCGGGCTCATCGGCGGACCCCTGACGGTCGGAGTGACGAGTGTGTGCATGGCGCTCTCGAGCCTGTTCGTCAGCCGGATCCGCCACCAGGAGGACCGGCCGGACGCGGGCACCGACACGACGCTCATCGCCGACATCCGCGAGGGCCTCGCCTTCGTCCTCAGCCACCCGTTGCTGCGTCGCATCGTCGCCTGCACGGGCCTGACGAACCTCGCGTCCTCCGCGGTCTTCGGCCTCCTCGTCCTCTACGCGCTGCGCACACTCGAGTTCAATGAGTTCCAGCTCGGGCTCGTCATGTCGATCGGGGCTGTCGGCGGAATCCTCGGGGCACTGAGCTCGTCGTGGGTGCAGAAGGTCGTCGGCGAGGGCCGGTCGATCGCCGTGTCGGCCGTGATCGGCGGTCTCTGCTGCCTCACCGTGCCGGCCGCCTCGGTGTTGCCGGCCCTGCCGACCCTGCTCCTCGGCTGGTTCGTCCTCTCGGGGATGGTCGTCGTCTACAACGTCGCGCAGGTGAGCTTCCGCCAGCGCCTGTGCCCGAAACCGCTGCTCGGCCGGATGAACGCCTCGATCCGCTTCCTCGTGTGGGGGCCGATGCCGATCGGCGCGTTCCTCGGCGGGACCATCGCGCACGCGATCGGCATCGTTCCCACCCTGTGGATCTTCGCGGGCCTCGCCGTGCTCTCCGCCCTGCCCGTGCTCATCTCACCGCTGGCCGGGATGCGCACCCTCCCCCGCGAACTCGACGCACTCGCGAACTCCACCCCCGCGTCGTGACCGCCGGGATCACCTCGGCGGGGAGATCACGGGTTGCGGTGACCACCTCGGCGAGGGACCACCGTCCGGCACCCCGCCTCGGCGAACTATTCCAACGCAGTGAACCGACACCTGCGCGCCGAACCGACGCCTCGAACGCCCCACGGCGCTGTCCTCCGGACGCAGAGTGTCGATCATCGAGCCCGAAATCAACACTCTGCGTCCGGAACTCCCAGCACCCCGGGTGCCACCGGGATGGGCACCGACTTCAGGACGTTCTGGGCAGAGAAAACGCGCCGAAACCTGTCCAGAAGACCTCGACTCGGCCGCAACGCCCAACAATCCAGCCCAGCACAGTGCCACAGGCCCGGCCGCGCCACCCGCCGACGCCCTGGCGCAACACATACGCAGTGAACCGACACTTACGCAGTGACACAACCGGTCGGACAACAATGACGCGGTGAAACGACAAATACGCCCTCAGCTGAGGGCGTATTTGTCGTTTCACCGCGTCGAAGCAGGTAGGGTCGGCCGAACGGGCCGCGCCGAACCCCGCCGATCCGACCCGGCCGACCCCGGGGTCAGTCCATCTTCGCGTACGCGGGCAGGGTGAGGAAGTCGACGTAGTCCGGCGCCACGGCCACGGAGAGGAAGAGGTCGGTGGCGTCCTTCCAGTCCGCGGGGTCACCGGGGAGGCCGGCGACCTCCTCCGCGACGAGCTTCTCGACGAGCTCCCGGGTCACCGTCTCACCGGTGTCGAGTTCGACCCCGGCGTCGAGCCACTGCCACACCTGCGAGCGGGAGATCTCCGCGGTCGCGGCGTCCTCCATGAGCCCGTGGATGGCGACTGCGCCGTTGCCTTCGAGCCACGCCCGCAGGTACTGGATGCCGACGTTGATGTTCGTCCGCAGCCCCGCCTCGGTGATGGCACCCGGCGTCGACTTGACGTCGAGGAGTTCGGCCGCGGTGACGGAGACGTCCTCGCGCTTGTTGTCGATCTGGTTGGGCTTGTCGCCGAGGGTCTCCGTGAAGACCTCCTTGCACAGGGCGACCATGCCCGGGTGCGCGACCCACGAGCCGTCGAATCCGTTGCCGGCCTCACGGGACTTGTCCTCGCGGACCTTGGCGAACGCCGCCTCGTTGGCCGCCGGGTCCTTCGCCGCACGAACGCGCTCATGCCGCCGATCGCGTGGGCCCCGCGCTTGTGGCACGTGCGCACGAGCAGCTCGGTGTAGGCGCGCATGAACGGCACCGTCATCGTCACGTCCGAGCGGTCGGGCAGCAGGTAGTCGGCACCGCGGGAGCGGAAGTTCTTGATGACGGAGAAGATGTAGTCCCAGCGCCCGGCGTTGAGCCCGGCCGAGTGCTCGCGCAGCTCGTAGAGGATCTCCTCCATCTCGAACGCCGCGGGGTAGGTCTCGATGAGCACGGTCGCGCGGATCGTGCCGCGGGCCAGGCCGAAGGCGTCCTCGGCGTACTCGAAGACCTGGTTCCACAGGCGCGCTTCGAGGTGGGACTCCATCTTCGCGAGGTAGAAGTACGGGCCCTTGCCCTTCTCGATCTGCTTCTGACCGGCGGTGGCGAAGTAGAGCGCGAAGTCGACGAGCGAACCCGAGGTCTCCTCGCCGTCGACGAGGATGTGCTTCTCCGGCATGTGCCAACCGCGGGGTCGCACGACGATCGTCGGCAGCTCCTCGTCGGGGGCGAGCGTGTACTCCTTGCCCTCGGGCGAGGTGAAGTCGATCTCGCGGTTGAGCGCGTCGAGGAGGTTGATCTGACCGCCGATGACCGAATCCCACTGCGGGGTGTTCGCGTCCTCCTGGTCGGCCAGCCACACCTTCGCGCCCGAGTTGAGCGCGTTGATCGTCATCTTCTTGTACGTCGGACCGGTGACCTCGACGCGGCGGTCCTCGAGCCCGGGCGCCGGCGGGGCGACCTGCCAGCTCTCGTCCTCGCGGATCTCCTTGGTCTCGGGAAGGAAGTCGAGATCGGCCCCATTGGCGATCTCCTGCTGGCGAACCCGACGAGCTTCGAGGCGCTCGAGCCGGTCGCCGTTGAACTTCCGGTGCAGCTCGACGATGAGCTTGAGCGCTTCCGGGGTGAGGACCTTCTCCGCGCCGTCCGGCAGTTCGCCGGTGATCTCCATTCCGGCGGGAATGTCGAGGTTCTCGATATGAGCAGTCATCGGTGGTTCTCCTTTTTGTCGCACCGGGGCCGGTGCGTCGAGTATCGCGGGCAGCGGGGTTTGGCCGGCGAAACTTTCACATCGTGAAATTGTTTGTTCACACACCGAAAGAATATGTTGTGATACACATCTCGTCAAACCGCCGTTCCCGGCTCCTCGACTCACCTCGCCGAGGCGGCTCCCCCGTTCACATGGACCGATGCGTCCGCGCGTCAGTGGTTGTGGCCGTTGCGTCCGAGCGAGGTCACCGGCGCCGCCCCGTGGCGGGTCCACTGGGGCACCGGTCGACTCGTCGGCCCCCACGTCGCGGCACCCGTGTCGTCGGTGCGCCAGTACCAGCCGACCGGGGCGCCTCGGCCGCCCACCGGCGATCCGGCGTCGGGGACCTCGGGCCAGCCCGCGGGCACCTTCTCCCAGCCCTCGCGCCTGCCGAGCGGAGTCATGTCGAGCAGACCGAGGAACCCGGTCACCGGTTCGACACCCCGTCCGGTCGTCGCATACGTGAGGAAGACCCGGTCGCCTCGGCGCGCGAAGCTGAGCAGGGAGCCCATGTCCCCGCCGAGCGGCTCGTCGAGACCGCGCACGGAATACCACGGCTGCTCATAGCCCATGAAGTGGACGAACGGGCGCACCTCGGACCAGGCGCCGGAGGTGAGGACGGCGAACGAGACGCCGCGGGCGTTGAGGTAGACCGAGTCGCGCAGACTCCATGCCACCGCAGTGCAGCCTTCGCACTGTCCCTGGTGGGGCGCCCCGTCGTACCACATGTGCTTGTAGACGATGAGCTCGTCACGGCCGTCGAAGAGGTCGCGGAAGGCGACCGGGCCGTCCTCGCCGTGGACTTCGGCGTCCCCGTCGATCTCGACCATCGGCAGCGTGCGGCGGGCGGCGGCGATGGCGTCCGCCTCGGTGGTGTGGGCCTTCTCCCGGTCGAGGATCTCCGCCCGGGCATTGCGCCAGGTGTCGGCGTCGACGACCTCGGGCAGTCCGGGGATCTGGTCAGCGGACTCTCTGCTGATGTACGTCATGACAACCGACTCCTTCGTCCCCGGCCTGGTGCCGTGCCTGCGCTCGCCGCTGTCCGACAAGCGCCACTGCTCTGACACTATCGACACTCACGCGGGGACTCAAGAGCCCGGCGGCCCGCCCAGCGTGGTTCCTTGACCACCTGCGTCCCGCACAGGACAATGACCTAAACGCCGTGGTCGTCCGCGGCCGCACCGGTGGCACCGTTGCCGTCCCTCCAGGTGACAGCGTCACCGTTCCTCCGCGTGGCACGTGTGCCACTCCTCGAAGTGGCAGCGCCGCCACGGATCGGACACGACGATGGACAACCTGGCCGTAGCCGCACTCCTTGCCCTCACCCCGATCCTGCTCGCAGGGGTCCTCCTCATCGGCTTCCGCTGGCCGGCGAAGTACGCGATGCCGATCGGCCTCGTCGCCGCCGCGCTCATCGCGAACTTCGCATGGCAGATCGAGTGGGTGACGATCGCCGCCTCCGTCGTCCAGGGCCTCCTCGTGGCCATCGGCCTGCTGTGGATCGTCTTCGGGGCGCTGCTCCTCCTCGCGACGATCACCCGGTCGGGGGCGATCGAGACGATCCGCGCGGGCTTCGTCTCGATCTCGCCTGACCGGCGCGTGCAGGTCATCATCGTCGCGTGGCTCTTCGGCTCGTTCATCGAGGGCGCCGCCGGCTTCGGCACCCCTGCCGCCGTCGTCGCCCCGCTCATGCTCGCCCTCGGATTCCCGGCGATCGCCGCCGTCCTCGCCGGCCTCATCATCCAGTCGACGCCGGTGAGCTTCGGGGCGGTGGGCACGCCGATGATCGTCGGCATCGGCACGGGCCTGGCCCAGGAGGACGGGAGCATGTCGCCCGACGTCGCCGCCCGCGCCGCCCAGCTCGGGCTCGACCAGTCCGGCTTCATCGCCCACACGGCTGTGCAGGTCGCCCTCATCCACGCCGTCTGCGGCATCCTCATCCCGCTCCTCCTCGCCTGCCTGATGACGGGGTTCTTCGGTGAGCGCCGCCGCTTCGCCGACGGGCTCGCCGTCGCCCCGTTCGCGATCTACTCCGCGCTCGCGATGATCGTGCCCTACCTCCTCGTCGCCATGTTCCTTGGTCCCGAGTTCCCGTCGCTCCTCGGCGGCCTCATCGGTCTCGCGATCGTCGTGACGACCTCGCGGATGGGCTTCCTCATGCCGAAGAAGATCTGGGACTTCGCGCCCCGCAGCCAATGGCCGGCGTTCTGGATGGGCACCGTCGACCCCGCCGACGAGGCCGCGCACCTGACGAAGAAGATGTCCTTGGCCAGGGCGTGGGCGCCCTACCTCATCGTCGTCGCCCTCCTCCTCTTCACCCGCAACGTGCCGCCGGTCAAGGAGTTCCTCAACGGTCCGGCCGTCATCAAGGTCGAGGGCATCTTCGGCACCCCGATCAGCCAGAACATGGATCTCCTCTGGTCGCCGGGAGCGATCTTCGTCCTCGCGTGCGGACTGACCTACCTCATCCACCGGATGACGCGCGAGCAGATCGGGTCGTCGTGGTCGATCGCCGGCGCGCAGATCGCCGGCGCCGCCGTCGCGCTCCTGTGCTCCCTGCCGCTCGTGCGGGTGTTCATCAACTCCGGCCCGGACTACAACAACGCCGGGTTGGAATCGATGCCGGTCACCCTCGCCGAGGCGGCCGCCTCCACCGTCGGCGACGCCTGGCCGCTGCTCGCCCCCTTCATCGGGGCGCTCGGAGCGTTCGTCGCCGGATCGAACACCGTCTCGAACATCATGTTCTCCCAGTTCCAGTTCTCCACCGGCGTCGCGATCGGCGCAGCCTCTCCCGAGACCGTCGTCGCCGCGCAAGCGGTGGGCGGGGCGGCCGGGAACATGGTCGCCGTCCACAACGTCGTGGCCGCCTCGGCGACGGTGGGCCTCATCGGACGCGAGGGCGAGCTCATCCGGCGCACCTCGATCCCCATGCTCGTCTATGCGCTCACCGCCGGAGCGCTCGCATTCATCGGCATCAACGGCCTCGGCGCGAACGCGGGCACGGTCGTGCTCTGTGCGATCATCGTCGGTCTCGCCGTGCTCGTCATCCTCGCCCGCCGGTCGTCCGGGAAGCCCCTCGTCCCCGCAGCGTGAGGAGCCGGCGCGCCGTGAGGGGCGGGCGGGCCGTAGCCCGGCTGCAGCACCGACTTCAGGTCGTTCTGGACAGAGAAAACGCGCCGGAATCTGTCCAGAACGACCTCGACTCGCCCCCCGACCGACCCGCAACCGCCCCAGCAGGGCGCCGCACGCCCGGCAGCAACCGCCCAGCGCGGCGCCGCACGCCCGTCCGCCCCGTGCTGCGACGCCCCGATACGGCAAATACGCGGTGAACCGGACACTTACGCGCCGAACCGACGCCTCCAGCGCCCCGCGGCGCCGTTTCCCGGACGCAGAGTGTCGATGATCGAGTCCGAAATCGACACTTTGCGTCCGCAAGTCCCTGCGGCCCGGGTGCCGCCGGGACGGCCACCGACTTCAGGACATTCTGGACAGAGAAAACGCGCCGGAATCTGTCCAGAACGACCTGAACTCGGCCGCGAGCAGCCTGCACCCAACCCAGCGCGGCGCCACGTGCTAAACCGCCCCGTGCACCGACGCACTGGCGCGGCAACTACGCGGTGAACCGACAACTACCCGCCGAACCGACGCCGCGATACAGCGAGAGCGCCCCGCGCACCGACGCACTGGCGCGGCAACTACGCGGTGAGCCCACGCCTCAACACGCCAAGAGCGCGGTGAACCGGATCCGGCGCGGTGCAGAGCACCTCGCTGATCTCGGCTCACCGCGCTCTCACGGTGGACTCAGGGCACAGAGCCTCAGACGATGACGACCATCGGGACGATCATCGGCTTGCGGCGCAGCTTCGAGGACACCCAGCGGCCGACGGTGCGGCGGACGACCTGCTGCAGCTGGTACTGGTCGGTCGTGCCGGACTCGAGCGCCTCTTCGATCGCCTTCGTCACCTTCGGGATGATCGAGTCGAAGACGTCGTCGGACTCGGCGACGCCGCGGGCGTGGATCTCCGGGCCGGCGATGACGGTCTTCGTCTGGCTGTCGACGGCGAGGAAGATCGTCACGAAGCCCTCACCGGCGAGGACGAGACGGTCCTTGAGGTCCGCCTCGGTGATCTCACCGACGGAGGAGCCGTCGACGAAGACGTAGTTGCAGTCCACGGCCCCGACCACCTCGGCGTGGCCGTCCTTGAGGTCGACGACCCAGCCGTCGTCGGCGAGGACGATGTTGTCCGGGTCGACTCCGGTCGCCTCGGCGTGGCGGGCATTGGCGAGCAGGTGCCGCCATTCGCCGTGCACGGGCATGACTCCGCGGGGCTGGACGATGTTGTAGCAGTAGAGGAGCTCGCCGCCGGACGCGTGACCGGAGACGTGGACCTTCGCATCGGCCTTCGAGATCACCTTCGCGCCGAGCTTCATCAGGCCGTTGATGACCTTGAACACGGAGTTCTCGTTGCCGGGGATGAGCGAGGACGCGAGGATGACGGTGTCGCCGTCGCCGACCTCGATGCGGTGGTTGCGGTTGGCCATCCGCGACAGCGCGGCCATCGGCTCGCCCTGGGACCCGGTGCACATGAGAACGACCTGGTCGTCGGGCAGGTCGTCGACGTCCTTGATGTCGATGAGGACGCCCTGGGGCACGTGGAGGTAGCCGAGGTCCGCGGCGATCTTCATGTTGCGCACCATCGACCGGCCGACGAGGGCGACCTTGCGACCGTGCGCGCTCGCGGCGTCGAGGACCTGCTGGACGCGGTGGACGTGGGAGGAGAACGACGCGACGATGATGCGGCGCTCGGCGTGGCCGAAGAGGTTCTCGAGGACGGGACCGATGTCCTTCTCGAGCGCCGTGAAGCCGGGCACCTCGGCGTTCGTCGAGTCCGTCATGAAGAGGTCCACACCCTCCTCGCCGAGGCGGGCGAAGGCACGGAGGTCCGTGATCCGACCGTCGAGCGGGAGCTGGTCCATCTTGAAGTCGCCGGTGTGGAGGATGTTGCCCGCGCCGGTGCGGATGAAGACGGCGAGCGCGTCGGGGATCGAATGGTTGACGGCGACGAACTCGAGGTCGAAGGGACCGAGCTGGTCCGTGTCACCGGCCTTGACGACGCGGGTGACCGCCTTGATGCGGTGCTCCTTGAGCTTCGCCTCGATGAGGGCGATCGTCAGCTTCGATCCGAGGATCGGGATGTCGGGCTTGCGTTTGAGGAGGTAGGGCACGGCGCCGATGTGGTCTTCGTGGCCGTGAGTGAGGACGAGGCCGACGATGTCGTCGAGGCGGTCGTCGAGGTAGGAGAAATCGGGGAGGATGAGGTCGACACCGGGCTGCTCCTCCTCGGGGAAGAGGACGCCGGCGTCGACGATGAGGATCTTGCCGTGGTACTCGAACACGGTCATGTTGCGCCCGACCTCGCCGAGACCGCCGAGGGCGACGATCCGGACGGCTTCCGGATCCATCTTCGGCGGGCTGCTGAGCTCTTGGGTCAATGCATTATTCACTGAGGTAACCACTCCTGGTCAGTTGGGCGGTGACGAACGCCGTCTGCTCCTCATCTGCTGGGAGCAGCGGCATCCGGGTACCGCGGTTGTCAAGTATTCCTTGGGCCTGCAGTGCGGCCTTCGCCGAGAGGACTCCCGGCATGTGGTTCATGAGGGCATCGACGATGCCGGCCGACTCGGTGCTGAGTCGGCGTGCGGTGTCGAGGTCGTTCGCGGCGACCGCGGCGACCATCGGAGCGAAGCGGTCGGTGCACACGTGCCCGGCGACGGAGACGAGCCCGACCGCGCCGATCGCGAGCAGCGGCAGGTTGAGCGCGTCCTCGCCCGAGTAGTAGGCCAGCGGCGAGGCGGCCATCACCTGGGAGGAGGCGAAGAGGTCGCCCTTGGCGTCCTTGACCGCGAGGATGTTCGGATGCTCGCCGAGGCTGATGAGCGTGTCCGTGTCGATCGGGACTCCCGAGCGGCCCGGGATGTCGTAGAGCATGACGGGCAGGTCGGTGGAGTCCGCGGCCTCCCGCATGTGGGCGGCGATCGCCGCCTGCGTCGGCTTCGAGTAGTAGGGGGTGACGACGAGGAGGCCGTCGGCCCCGGCTTCGGCCGATCGCCTGCTCAAGTCAACAGTGTGGGCGGTGACATTGTTCCCGGTGCCGGCGATGAGCTTCGCGCGGGTGCCCACGGCGCCGCGGACGACGCGAAGGAGCTCGATCTTCTCCTCGTCGGTCGTCGTCGGGGACTCCCCCGTCGTGCCGGAGACGACGAGCATGTCGTTGCCGAGGCTCACGAGGTGATCGGCGACCTTCTCCACGCCGGCCCAGTCGATGCTTCCGTCGTCCTTGAACGGAGTCACCATTGCCGTGCCGACGGTACCGAACGCATCGATTGCGGCGCCCGCCGCACTGTCCCCGAGAATCGCCATGCCACAAGGATACCGCTGAGCACCCTCTCCTCGCGGCACCGGCTCGGGGTGCGCCGCGGCCCGGGCTGGTGAGCTGAGATGCAGATCACATAGGCTGTGCACACGCCCCGTGCGACACCCACCGAAGGAGAGTTCGATGAGCCGCACCCGCATCCGCGACTTCCACGACGACGACCTCGACGGGATCGTCCGTCTCTGGGAGTCCGCGCAGTCCTCGACGTCCGCACCCGTCTACTCCCTGCCCGAGGTCATCGCCTCGTGCCAGAACGACCATGCCGTCGTCGCCGTCCAAGGTGAGGAGATCGTCGGGGCCGCGGTCGGCCGGGCCGCGCATGCGCAGGGGTGGATCGTCTTCTTCCATGTCCTCGCCGAGGTGGAGCAGACCGATGCCGCCGAGGCGGGTCTCCTCGATGCTCTCGAGCGCCATTTCATGCCGCTGGGTCTCGGCAAGCTCTCGATCCTCGTGCCCGAGGAGTCCCCGGCGTTCGCCGGCCTGGAGTCCAACGGCTTCCAGGTGCGCTCGCAGCTGCGGTATCTCGAACGGCAGATGCCCGTGCAGCGGCGCGAGCTCGATCTGCTCCGCAGCGTCGGCGGCCGGATCCTGCCCCGGCACCTGTGGGACGCGGTGAGCGGGATGCAGCAGGAGAAGGACATGCTCGAGGACCGCCTCGTCGTGCCCCTGGCCGAACCGGACCTCGCGGATCATTTCGGTGTCGTCCCGCCGCGTGCGGTCATGCTCTTCGGTCCCCCCGGCACCGGCAAGACGACGTTCGCGAAGGCCGTGGCCTCCCGCCTCGACTGGCCGTTCGTCGAGCTCTTCCCCTCCCGGCTGTCCGGGGAGCCCGGCGGCGTGGCCGCGGGACTGCGGTCCTCGTTCGAGCAGATCGGCGAGCTCGAGCATGCCGTCGTCTTCATCGACGAGGTCGAGGAGATCGCGTCGAAGCGCGGCGGGGAACCGCCGTCGCCGACGCAGGGCGTGACGAACGAGCTGCTCAAGCAGGTTGCGGAGTTCCGGGATCGGGAGGGGCGGCTGCTCATCTGTGCGACGAACTTCGTCCGCGCCCTCGATGCCGCGTTCCTCCGGCACGGCCGCTTCGACTACGTCATCCCGATCGGCCTGCCCGACGAGACGGCGCGCCATGCGATCTGGAGCCGGTACATTCCCGATCATGTCATCGCCGACATCGATGTCGATGCCCTCGTCGATGCGAGCTCCGGGCTCACCCCGGCCGACATCGAGTATGCGGCCAGGCGCGCCTCCCAGGAGGCGCTGGCGGCGTCGCTCGGCAAGGACCAGGTGCCCATCGATGCGCGCTCGGACGTGCTGACGACGGAGAACTACCTCGAGGCGCTCCGCGCGACCCGGGCCACGGTGTCCGAGGAGACGGTCCGCGAGTTCCGCGACGACGTCCAGACCATCGCGAGGCTGTGACGACGGAGGTCCCCGCGGTCAGGGACGCCGGGCCTCCGCAGTCGAGTCGACCCTCAGCAGGGCGGCGGCCGTCGCTTCGAGGGTCACGCTGATCTGGTCGGGGGTGAGGCCCTCCCGGCCGGCGGCGATCGCGAGGTCGAAACCGTCGATCTGGGCGATGAGCGTGTCGACGATGAGGCTGGTGTCGGCCTGGGGTGTCAGGCTTCCCTCGGCGATGCCGAGGTCGATGAGGGAACGGAAGTGCGCCCGCCAGCGGGCGAACACCTCGGCGACGGACTGCTGGAGGATCCGGTTCCGGCGGGCGGCCGCAACGAGTTCGACCCACACGATCGCCCGGTGCTCATACGACTCGACGGTCGGGACCGCGGCGAACGTCGCCCGCAGGCGATCCCACGCGCTCCCGTCGACGCGGGCGAGGCGCTCGATCGCGTCGATGACCGAGCGGCTGTGCGACGACAGCGCCTCGAGAAGGAGATCGTCGCGGTTCGCGAAGTAGTACTGGACCGTGCCGACGGACACTCCGACCGCTGCGGCGACGTCCTTGAGCCGGACGGCGTCGGGTCCGCGCCGGACGATCTCGGCGATCGTCGCCTCGAGGATCGCCGTCCGTCTCGCGGCGACCGCTGTCGGATCGAGCTGGGGGCGCGGGCTCATGCGCTCGCCGCCGCAGTCTGCGCGAGGTTCTTCGCGGCGACGAGTCCCTCATAGACGGCCTCCTCGACCGTCCGCGGCGCCCGGGCGTCCCCGATGACCTCGACGCTCGCCGGTCCGAAGTCGAGGTCGGGCACCGTCGCCCGGGGAGCTGCGGACACGATCGTCGCCGCGACCCCGTCGACTTCGTGGACGATCTCGCACAGCGTCGACTGGAGGTATCCGGTGTCCTCATCGACGCCGACGAGCCGCGCGTCGCCCAGGAACTCCACTCCGACGCGCAGCGCCTGGGAGACGAGCAGGGTGCGGGTGTACTGCTGGATCGCGGCGCCGGCGAAGTTCGCGGCCGTGGCCAGTGTGACGGGATGACCGGACTCCGCGAGACTGAGTGCAACCCCGAGCCCGATCCAGTCGCCCTTCCAGTCCGCGACGAGGATGCGCCCGGCCGGCAGCCGCGGCTGCTCACTGAGGTACTCGCGGGCCCCGATGACGAGGGCGTCATCGGCGATCTCGAGGGCGGGCATCCGCTCGACCGCCCCGGTGGCGACGATGACATGGTCGGGTGCCACCTCGGCGAGGATCTCCTGGGTCACCGGCGTCGAGGTGCGCAGTTCGGCCCCCGGCCCGGGCCGCCTCGGCGGACAGATTCGTCGCCGCCCCGCCGAACTCCGCACGATAGGGCAGGGTCTGGGCGAGCAGCACCGCCCCGCCGAGGTGGGGCTCGGCTTCGCAGAGGACGACGTCATCGCCCTGTTCGGCGGCGACCGCTGCGGCCTTGAGTCCGCCCGGTCCCCCGCCGATGACGAGGACGCGGCGCGGCCGCCGGACGTGCGGGCGGGGCAGGAAGGTGAGTTCGCGGCCGGTTTCGGGGTGTTGGATGCACGAGATCGGCACGCCCATCTGGAAATGGCCGATGCACGCCTGGTTGCAGCCGATGCATGCGCGGATCTCGTCGACGGCGTCGCGGGCGGACTTCTCGGCGAGGTCGGGGTCGCAGATCATCGCCCGGGTCATGATCGCCATGTCGGTGCGGCCCTCGGCGATCGCGGCTTCGGCCTCATGGGGCTGGTTGATGCGGCCGGCGACCATGACGGGCAGGTCGGTGACCTTCTTCACCTGCGCCGAGAGGGACGTCGCGTATCCGGGTTCGATCTGCATCGACGGCACGATGTGGACGGCGCCCTGGAGGGTCGAGGAGTCGCCGGCGGTGACGGAGAAGTAGTCGAGGGCGCCCTGCTCGTCGAGGTGGCCGATGAGGTCGAGGATCTCTCCGGCGACGAGGCCGTCCTCGGTCTTCTCCTCCCCCGAGATGCGCAGGCCCACGACGATGTCGGGTCCGACGGCGGCGCGCACGCCATCGACGACCTCGGTGAGGAAGCGGCGGCGGTTCTCGGGGCTGCCGCCGTAGTCGTCGGTGCGGGTGTTGATCCGCGGGTTGACGAACTGGATGGGCAGGTAGCCGTGGCTCGCGACGATCTCGACGCCGTCGATGCCGCTGGTCGCGATCCGCGCCGCCGAGCTCGCGTATCCGGCGATGATGTCTCTCACCTGCGCGGTGCTCAGGGCTTCGGGCACGACCTTGAAGCGCTCCTGCGGTGCGTCGCTCGGTGCGACGGCCCGCGGGGCCATGCCGCCCTGACCGTCCATGACTTCGCGGCCAGGGTGGAAGAGCTGGGCGAAGATCGTTCCGCCGTGCCGGTGGACCGCCTCGGCGACGGCACGATAGCCGGGGATCGCGGAGTCGTCGGTGGCCATGAGGACGTGGTTGGTGTACCGCGCGGTCTCGTGGATGCCGGAGACCTGGAGGACGATGAGCCCGCAGCCGCCGCGGGCCCTTGCCTCGTGGTAGGCGACGAGGTCGGGGCCGATCTGCCCGTGGTCGTCGAGGACCGTGTCATGGCCGGATGAGACGATGCGGTTTCGGATGGTCCGTGACCCGAGGGTGATGGGCTCGAAGAGATGGGGAAAGAGGTGAGACATGATCGTCCTTGATCGATGCGCGAGGTGAAGCCGACCAGTAATTCATATCACGGTATGGATAACTGGGGAAGGGGCACTCGCGGCTGCCTCAGAACTGGTTGGTTCAGAGCTGGCTGCCGGGCACGGCGAAGGCGTCGCAGCTGCCGAGGCCCTTGTTGTAGCCGTCGGTGAACCACCGCTGGCGCTGTTCGCTCGTCCCGTGGGTGAAGCTCTCGGGGTTGACCATGCCCGACTGCCCCTGGATGTAGTCGTCGCCGACGACGAAGGCGGCGTTGAGGGCGTCGTCGATCTGCGTCTGCGTCGGCGGCTCGAGGTACGGGGTGCCGTTGTCGTCGGTGAGCGTCGTGACGTCGCCGAGCCAAGCACCGGCATAGCAGTCGGCCTGGAGTTCGGTGCGGACACCGTTGCTCTCGGGTCCGGTGCCGTTGTTGGGGTACCGGTCCATCGTCCCGGTGATGTTCTGGATGTGGTGACCCCACTCGTGGCCGACGATGTAGAGCTGGGCGAGTTCGTCGGCGGAGGCGCCGAAGCGATCCCGCATCACGCCGAAGAAGGTCGGGTCGATGTAGACGCCCTGCTCGGGCGGGCAGTAGAAGGGACCGACGGCGTTCGAGGCGGTGCCGCACTGCGTCGACGTCTGCCCGTCGACGATCGTCATCTGCGGCGGCGTGTATCCCTCGACCTGCTGCGACCAGTAGTCGTCGAGGACGACCTGGGCTCCGGCCATCCGGCAGTCGGTCGACTTGTTGGCATCGGCGCCGGTGTCGCATTGGGCCATCGCGGCTTCGTTGGAGATGTTCCCTCCGCCGCCGCTCTCGAGCGCGGGATGTCGATGAACCCGCTGAGGTCCACGCCGAGGAGAGGCCCGACGAGGAAGACGAGGAGGCCGATGACTCCGACACCGCCGCCGGCGATCGCCGTGTTGCGTCCGCGACGACTCGTCCGGTTCGAGCTGATGTCAGCATTCGGATTGAAGGTCATGGCATTAACATACCGTTCACACCCGGCCCAGGGGGCTCACATGTGAGAATCGTTCCATGAGCACTCAACCGGCGACCGCCTCGGCGCGGTTCGTCAGCAGACTGAGTCCGCCCGGCCGCCTCGTCGGTCTCGACGCCGCCCGCGGACTGGCGCTGCTGACATGATGGTCACCCACATCTTCCCCCTCACCGATGAGATGGGCGACCCGACGTGGGCGGCGATCTTCTCCGGTCGCGCCTCGGCGCTCTTCGCGGTGCTCGCCGGCTGCTCGCTCGTCCTCTCGACCCGCGGCACCCTTGAGGCCACCGGTCGTCTCCGCGATGTGGCGCCCGGGGTCCTCGTGCGGGCGGCGTCGATCATCGTCGTCGGGCTCTTCCTCGGAGCGATCACGACGAACCTCGCGGTCATCCTCGTCAACTACGGTGTCATGTTCGCCATCGCGCTGCTCTTCCTGCGCCTGCGGCCGTGGGCGCTCTTCACGCTCGCGGGGCTGTGGATGGCCCTCAGCCCGCTCGTGTCGATGTGGGTGCGCAGCACGTACGGTCTCGAGACCTCGTACTCGGCGATGTCGTGGTTCGATCTCGGGGCGCTCGGCCCGATGTTCACCGACCTCGTCTTCACCGGCTACTATCCGATCCTCCAGTGGATGGCCTACATCCTCCTCGGCATGGCGGTCGCGAAGATCGACATCGGCCGGCACCTCACCGCCCTCTTCCTCGCCGGAGTCGCCCTCTTCGCCATCGGCCGCGGCGGCTCGTGGTTCCTCCTCGACGTCGCCGGCGGCCGCGCCGAGCTCGAAGCCCTCGCCGCCACCTCAGGGGCCGACCTCAACGCCGCGCTCTTCATCAACAGCTACGGGGTGACACCACCGGATTCGTGGTGGTGGCTGGCGATCGCGGGACCGCATTCGGCGACCCCGTTCGATCTCATCTCCACCGCCGGCACCTCGCTCGCCGCGATCGCCGTGCTCCAGGCCGCCGCGATCCTGCTCGGCCGGCGGTCGTGGCTGCTCGCCCCGCTGAGCGCTCCGGGATCGATGCCGCTGACCGTCTACGCCGCCCACGTCGTCCTCGTCGAGATCACGCACCCCTTCTACCAGCCGGCGCCGATGATCGAGCAGGCCGACCCGGCGAAGATCACGACCGAGTACGCGATCCACGCCCTGACCTTCATCATCCTCGCGATCGTCTGGAAGGTCTTAGTCAGTCCGCGCGGTCCGCTCGAAGGCGTCATCGCCTCCCTCGTCAAAGCGGTGAGTCCGGTACGCGCGGGCAATGGTCAGGGCGCCGAGGCGGCACCGGGCACCGCGGCCGCGGCTCCTCCGGCGCACCGGGCGGATCCTCCGGCGAACCCGGGTCCCCCGGCGAACCCCGACCCCCCGGCGCATCCCGATCCGCCGGCGCATCCGGGTCCCCCGGACCGGCGATAGGCAGCGCCCCCGAGCCGGCGGCAGAACCGCCCGGAGGCAGAGCGCCTACGCCTGCCCGGCTCTCTCCATCGAGATCGCCTTGCGCATCGTCGCGCGGGCACGGCGCCGGTCGCCGCTCGCGTCATAGGCGCACGAGAGACGGAACCACGAGCGCCAGTCATCCGGTGCGGCGTCGGCTTCGGACTGGTACTGGGCGAACGCCTCGTCGGCGGCCTCCCGCACGATCCGGCCGCCGGGCGTGCGCGGCAGATCGTCGACGGCAGTCCCCCCTCGGATTCGAGGATCTTCGCGAGCCGCTCCATCCGCGAACCGAAGAGGAGCTCCATGATGAGCGCCCACGCGCCGACGATCGGCAGCACGAGCAGGGCGATGCCCATGAGCTTGGGGATGAGCTCGGGTTCGCGCAGGAGGATCCACGCCCGCTGTCCCATGAGGACGAAGTAGAACGCGAGCACGACGGAGACGATGATCGCCCCGATCTTCGCTTTCGACATCAGAGGTCGAGGATGCTCTCGAGGCCGTGCAGGAGCCCGGTCCGATCGCCGATCGCACGGACGGCGGTGATGATGCCGGGCATGAACGCCGAGGTGGAGAACGAATCGGTCCGAATCGTCAGGGCCTCGCCGGCGGCACCGAAGTGGATCTCCTCCGAGGCGGTCATGCCGAGCTGGCGGATCGCGTGGACGTGGATGCCGTCGATGACCGCACCGCGGGCGCCGTCGGGGTCGGTCTCGGTGGCGTCGGGAACGGCAGGCAGGCCGGCGTCGCGGCGGGCAGCGGCGATGCGCTGCGCGGTGTGCACGGCGGTGCCCGAGGGGGCGTCGAGCTTGCGGGGATGGTGGATCTCGACGACCTCGGCGGAGTCGAAGTAGGGGGCGGCCACCTCGGCGAAGCGCATGGCGAGCACCGCCCCGATCGAGAAATTGGGGGCGATGAGGACGGCCGTGTCCGGGTGGTCGGCGAGGAGGGCGGTGAGCCGCTCGAGCCGGTCGGCATCCCACCCGGTCGTGCCGACGACGGTGTCGATGTCGTGTTCGACGAGGAACCGGACGTTGTCCTCGGTGGCCTTGGGCACCGTGAGTTGACGGCGACGTCGACGTCGAGGTCGGTGAGCGTCTCCAGCGGATCCGAGCTGCCGAGCGCGGCGACGAGGTCGAGGCCCTCGGCCTCCTCGACGGCCTGGACGGCCTGGGCTCCCATCCGTCCCTGTGCTCCGATGACGGCTACCCTCATGTGCGCTCGCTTCCTCCGACGGTGATCTGCGGGCAGTTTCGCCCGCAGGCCAGTCTAGCGAGTCCGCTGCCGTCGGTCGTTCAGGTCGTCACCGCACCGAGGCGGTCCGTCACTCGCCGCCGGCGATGGGCAGCCGTCCGCCCGGCGCCCGCGGGTCCCCGCTCAGCCGCGCAGCCACCTCGGTGTCGTAGCGGACGCCGCCGTAGTCGAGGCGCTGCCGTTCACGTCCCTCGACGAGGAACCCGGCGGCCGCGGCGACGACTCCGGAGGCCGGGTTGTTCACGCGGTACCCGAGTTCGAGGCGATAGACGCCGAGGTCGTCGTGGAGGACGTCGACGAGTGTGCGCAGCGCGGAGGAGGCGAGGCCCTGCCCCCGCGCCTCCGGGCGCAGCCAGTAGGAGATCCACGCCGTCGAGTGGCGTCGTTCGACCCCTGTCGCCATGACATTGCCGAGGATCCTCGTGCCGTCGACGATGACGAAGGCGCGCGCTGTGCCGTCGGCCTCGGCGGTGAGGATCGACTCGATCCATGTGCTCGCCCCTGCCGCGGTGTGCTCCTCGGGGATGTTGCGCTGCAGCTCGGGGTCGGACTCGGCGTAGATCTCAGCGAGCGCCTCGGCGTCGGACGGCGACCATGATCGCAGGTGAGCAGTCATGGGCTCACCCTACCGGTCGCCCGCGGATCCCCTCTCAGCCGCTCAGCCGCCCAACGAGCGGCGGCCCGGACTCCGTGATGAAGTCCGGGCCGCCTGATGAGCGCGAGCGTCAACGCTGAGACCCGCGTCGGCCTCACGCGCTCAGCTCAGGAGAGCGTCTCAGCCGAGGAGCAGTCCCTTGGTCTGGTTGACCGCGCGGTCGAAGCGAGCGCCGGCGTCCTCCCAGTTGACGATGTTCCACCAGGCCTTGACGTAGTCGGGCTTGACGTTCTGGTAGTCGAGGTAGAACGCGTGCTCCCACATGTCGAGCTGGAGGATCGGGGTGCCGCCCCGCTGGATGTCCGACTGCTGGTCGTGGAGCTGTTCGACGAAGAGGTTGCCGCCGAGCTGGTCGTAGACGAGAACGGCCCAACCGGAGCCCTGGATCGTCGTCGCTGCAGTCGTGAAGACCTCACGAAACTTGTCGAAGGAGCCGAACTGGTCGTCGATCGCAGCCGCGAGCTCGCCGACCGGCTTGTCGCCGCCGTCCGGGGACATGTTCTGCCAGAAGATCGAGTGGTTGACGTGACCGCCGAGGTTGAACGAGAGGTCACGGATGAGCTTGGGCAGGTTCGCGAGGTTGCCGCTCTCGCGGGCTTCGGCGATCTGCTCGACCGCGGTGTTCGCGCCCTTGACGTAGGTCGCGTGGTGCTTGTCGTGATGCAGCTCCATGATGCGAGCCGAGATGTGCGGCTCGAGAGCGGAGTAGTCGTAGGGCAGCTCCGGAAGTGTGTACTGCTCAGCCATGAGATTCCTCCTGAAGAGAATTGATGCCCGCCTTGGCCGGCGGCTTCATTTTCGACCCTATATCAGGGCCTCATCTCGAACAACACAAGGTTAGGTCAGGCTATTCCGGGACTCGCCGAGGTTTCTCGAACCGCTCGCCGACCAGGCAGGGCGCCTGGTCGGCGACGGTCTCACTGCCGTTCTCCCGGGGCGGAACCCTCACGGGAGGCTGCGCGAGATGAGCAGGCGCATGATGTCGCTCGTGCCCTCCTCGATCTCCTCGAGCTTGACGTCGCGCATCCACTGCTCGACGGGATGCTCCCGCGAGTAGCCCCAGCCGCCGAGGGTCTGCACGGCCGCCCACGTCGAGAACATCGCCGTCTCCGAGGCGCCCAGCTTCGCCATCGCCGCTGCGGCGGTCACCCGCTCCCGCGGCACCGCGTCACCGGCGTCGATCATCCGGGCGGCGTTGAGCACCTGCAGCCACGCGGCGTCGATGCGCGAGGACATGTCGGCGAGCCGGAACGCGACCGCCTGATGGTCGATGATCTTCGTCCCGAACTGCTCGCGCTCGCGCGCATAGTCCCGGGCGTACTCGTAGGCGGCCCGGGCAGTGCCGAGGGCGGCGGCGCCGAGGACGACGCGGGAGATGTCGAAGGTGCGCATGAGCCCGTAGAACCCCTGGCCCTCCGCGCCGAGGCGGTTGTCCTCGGGCACGAATGCGTCGGAGAGAAAGATCTCCCGGCACACGATCGCCCGCTGCCCCATCTTCTTCATCGGCGCCCCGAACTCCATGCCCGGGGTGTCCTTCTCAAGGAGGAACGCGCTGACCCCGCGGGCCCGCTGCGCAGGGTCGGTCTCGCGAAGACGACGTAGAAGTCGGCGAGTCCGGCGTTGGAGATCCACGCCTTCTGCCCGTTGAGAAGGTATCCGCCGTCGGTCCGATCGGCGCGGGTGATGATCGACGCGGAGTCCGATCCGGAGCCGGGTTCGGTCGTCGCGAGCGCCGTGAACTTCGGGCTCTCCCCGGTCAGGGGCCGCAGCCACGCCTCCTTCTGCGCGTCGGTGCCGAGCGCGAGCACGGGGTCGGCGAAGAAGCCGTTCGAGCACACGAAGTTCCCGATCCCCGGATCCCCGAAGCACAGCTGCTCCTGGACGAGGCACTGTGTGAACACGTCGGTGAACCCGCCCCCGCCGTACTCCTCGGGGATCATGAAATCGGTGATCCCGAGCTTCGCCGCCGCGGCGAAGAGGTCGACCGGCGATTCGGTGTCGGCCTCGTCGACGGTGCGGCCCGCCGGTCGGATCTGCTCGACGGCGAAGGTCCGGCACAGGTCGATGACGGCGGACTGCTCGTCGCTGAGCGGCCACGGGGTGTAGGTCATAGCTCTCCTTCGTCCCTCACCGGCGGCAAGGGTGGATGTCGGGTCGGGTGGGTCCTCAGCGGCCGAGCATGTCCTCGGACGCCCGGGAGTCCTCCCACAGGTGGATGAGGGTGGGACCGGTCCGCTCCATCGCCGAGGTGAGGGCGGCCGTGAGTGCCTCTGCGCCGTCGACGTGGACTCCGTGGGCCCCCAGCGCCGAGGCGAGGGCCGGGAAGTCCGGTCCGCGCAGGGCGACGCCGGTGGGCACGTCGCCGCGGTCGGCCATCTCGTTGCGGATCTCCCCGTATCCGCCGTTGTCGACGATGATGAGCGCGAGGCTGACCTCGTCCTGGACGGCGGCGGCGAGTTCGGGGAGAGCAGACGACGGGCGAGCACGGAGGAGATACCGGAGATGATGAGGGTAGCGAGCAGGGCGACGACGACGTAGAGCTGCATGACCTGGGTGAGGTCGGCCCGGCTGTCCGATGCG